>NZ_JQNR01000001.1 GCF_000745345.1 Actinacidiphila yeochonensis CN732
GCCCACAGGGTCAGTGGTCGGGGCAGTAAGCCGTGGGCGGCGATTCACGACAACGCGAAGGTGCCTGCTGACCGGCGGCTCTACATGACGGCCACCCCGCGTGTCTGGGAGGCGCCGGAGACCGACGAGGGCGGCAGCGGCGCGCCGGTGCTGGTCGCCAGCATGGAAGACGACCCGGACGGGCTGTTCGGCAGCGTGGCCTACAAGCTCACGCTCTCGCAGGCCCGCAACTTGGGCCTGGTCGCGGCGTGGCAGGTGGTGTGTGTCGACGTCACTGACCCAGAGCTCCAAGCGGCCGCGCTGCTTGGGATCGAGGCCCGCTCGGACAACGTGCGCGGCTCCCGGCTCGCGGCCCTGCAGACCGCCGCGGTGAAGACGGCCGCGGAGCGGGGACTTCGCAGGATGCTCAGCTTCCACTACCGGACCAGCGAAGCGGAGGCGATGGCGGCCGGGGTGCCGGCCGTGGCGCAGCGGCTGTGGGAGGACGACCCGGAGACGTACCCGGAGCCGGATCGGGTGTGGTCGGACTGGCTGTGCGGTGAGCACAGCCCGAAGCGTCGGCGGGCGACGCTGGCCACGTTCGCGGACCCGGTTGGCGAGCGGGTCGACGGCGACCTGGTCCCGATGCGGCTGCGGCTGCTGTCCAGTGTTCGAGTCCTTGGGGAGGGCGTTGACACCAAGGGTTGTGACTCTGTGTTCTTCGGGGACGTGCGCGGATCGGCGGTCGACATCCTCCAGATCGTGGGCCGGGCGCTGCGCATGAAACCGGGAGAAGGCAAGGTCGCATCGTTGGTGGTGCCGGTTTTCCTCGGCAAGGACGAAGACCCGGACGCCATGCTCACCAGCAAGGGGTACAACGGGTTGGCCCGGATTTTGGCTGCGCTCCGTAGTCATGACGCGGACACCGTGGAAGCCCTCGCGGAGCAGCAATCGAACACCCGGCACCGGAAGCCGTCGGCAGCCGAGCGCGACGCAGCGGGCCGGGGCGAGGAGCGCGGAACATCGGCTCCCGCAAAGAGCCTGCTTTCCTTCTCCACCCCGCGCGACCCCGCCATCTTGGCGCAGTTCATGAAACTGCGGATTCTCCAGCCGGAAAACACATACTGGCGTCAGGGAGTCCAGGCAGCGACCCAGTACGTGAAAGAGAACGGGGATCTGAAAGTCCCGTATGCGTTCGTCACGCCGGAGGACTGGCAGCCTGCCGGATTCCCGTTGGGGACGTGGATTGCCGATCAGCGGCGATTCTTCAACGCGGGTGAGATGAAGCCCTCACGGGCCAAGGAGCTGGACGAACTCGGCATGATTTGGTCGCACTGGGACGTCGCTTTTCAGGAGGGGCTGTCAGCAGCGCAGGGGTGGGCGGCCGTACATGGTCATCTGCTGGCCCCCACGACAGCGGTCTTCGACGGCCACCCGACGGGGGTATGGCTCAAAAATTTGAGGACTGCCGGTCGGCGGCTGGCGGAGATCGAGGCGCGGCGGGAGGCCGGCCTGCCGGTCGGTTCCACCGCAGGCGCGCTGACCGAAGAGCGCAGGGACGCGCTCGAGGCGATCGACCCGAGCTGGTGCCCGGCCTGGCAGGTGGCCTGGCAGCGCTGCTACAAGTTGTGCCGCAACCTCATCGAGGCCGGGACCGAGCTGCCCACCAGCCCTGGGCAGATGACGCTCCAGGGCGAAGACCTCGGGGCGTGGGTCCAGGCGCAGCGCCTCGGCTGGGACCAGCTGCTGCCCGCGCAGGCCTGGATGCTGGAGAACATGCTCCACATCGGCCCGGCGGAGCCTGACGAACGGCCTCCAGCGCCCCGCACGCAGGCGGACAAGTGGGCATCGAACTTGGCGGCGGCCCGGCAGTTCTACGCCCGTGAGGGGCACTTCCAGGTGCCGAGGAAGCACGTTGAAGAGGTCGACGGCGTTCCCTACAAGCTGGGCATGTTCGCGGACAACGCCCGCAGGCGGGCGGACAAGCTGAGCGCGGAGCGGCGGGCGGAGCTCGACGCGCTGGGTATGCGCTGGTAGAGCCACGCGGCGAAGGGCCGGGCCCGGACTCCCGCGAGGGGTCCGGGCCCGGCCCTTGTGCGCGGCCGTGGCTGCCCCGCTGACACGAAGTGGTACAACCGCCCGGCTGCTGACGCCAGAGCGGCACACGGCCGTACAGGGCCTCTGCCGGGCTGCTCTGCGGTGCGTGCCGGGCTGGGGTGCGGCAACGCGGCGACAGCTCAGGCACTCGAAGGTGTGATCTGGCGGCCCGGCCTCACGCGTGCGAGTCCTGCCTGCTCCTACTGTCGCCTGGCATGAGCTCCACTTCCACGCACCCGCCGCGCACCGAGCCGATGCCGGCCGACCTGCGGCGTGCGGTCCACCAGCTGGTGGCCGAAGCCGCGATGAACCTCCAGGACGTCCTGCGCTACACCGAGCCTGATGTGGGCCAGGACTGGAGGCGGATGACGTTGTACCGGAGCACCGACGCGGCCGACACCGTGGACATGGCCGCGCTGCTGATCGCCGCCTACCTGGAAGCCGCAGGCGGCAACGTCCAGGACGTTCGCCAGCATCTGCAGTGCAGCCAGCAGCAGATCCGGGCCGACGGTCCCCGCGAGTCCGACCGCAGGCGAGCCGCCGCTCTGCTTGGTCGTCGTCCGATGCCCGAGCTGCCGGGCGACGGTGAAGAAGATCCCTGGCACCTGTGGACGCAGGCCTGCCTGCACGGGCTTCGCGCACGATCGAGCGACGACCTGGATTCCCTGGACAGCTTCCTGCCCCCGCACATCGCGCAGATGGCGCGCCGGGTCGCAGAGGCCCTTGCCGAGCCGCAGCCCGCCACCGCGTAGCCGCCAGGCTGCCGCAGCCCTGGACGGGCCTTGACGCCCGCATTACGCTCCAGGCCCTCCCCCGAGTGAACACGAGGCTGGAGCGAACCCCCGCTGTCAGCGGCGGAAGCGCCCCAGAATCCCGCTCGCCTTGCGGACGGCTTCGGCTTCAGCGGCTTCCTTCGCGGCCTTGGCCGCCTCGCGGCGCTTGCGGTCGGCTTCCTTCTTCGCGGCCTTGCGGATCCGCTCCGCCTCGAGCGCCAGCAGCTTGCAGTCCCCGCACAGCTTGGGGTGGCTGTCGGTCGGTGTGCCCCACGCGTCTTCTTCGGATTCGGCCCACCGCTGGTCGGTGAACTTGGTGCCGCAGCGGGTGCACTTCGGCCGGCGGGCTTCGCGCTCAGCGGCCTCCCGCTTCTCGGCTGCCGCCCTCGCCCGCTGTTGCTCGGCACGTGCGCGGGCGTCGGCGGCCTCCCGGCGGGGGTTGCCGACCGCGTCGTCCAACGGCTGGAGCCCGGGGCGGCCGAAGCGCCAGAAGGCCGGCCCCGCCGGGCCGTGCTCGCGCAGCAGCTCCAGCGTGGTTGCCACGATCGGGATGCACCGGTCGTACATGCTGAAGTCGTCGTGTTCCTGGCCCTGCCAGTGCTGGCGGGTGCGGGCCGCGATCTGCTGCATGGTCGCCTTGGGGTTGCGGGGGCCGACCGGATTGAAGACCAGCAGCACCGGCGGGTGCGGCGTGTCGCCCAAGCGGCCTTCCGGCACGCTCCACTTCTGGCGCCACATCGGGATGTCCTGCCCGTTGGTGTCGGTGATCTGCCGGGCGAAGAAGCGGGCGTACTTGTCGAACTTGGCCGCCAGGACGGCGGCTTCCTCGAAGCAGTTGTCGACCTCCACGAACAGCAGCGGCACCCTGCCGTCCGGTACCGCCACGAGGATGTCGGCCTGGACGCCGCTCCGGCCCTGAGTCGTCCAGGTCCCGGTGTAGGGCAGATGCACCTCGGTGGAGTACGAGGCGAGCGAGCCAAGCCCGGGCAGCGCGGCCGCGGCGCGGGCGGCCTCCACGGCCTCGGCGGGTTCGCCGGTGAGGAGCGTCAGGTCGGGCTTGGGGCGCAGCAGGGCCAGGATCGTCTCGTTGACTGCCATTGCGTGCTGTGCGCCGGTGCGGCCCGCGCCCCGGGCGGCGCCGCCCATCTCGCTGCGCGGCCTGCCCAGCGGCCCGGTGGCGGCGTCCAGGCCCAGCTCGGTCAGCAGCCGCAGGCCCTCCCCGGTCCGGGTGTGGCCACCGAACAGCACGTGCTTGGAGAAGCGCAGGTCCGCCAGCGCGCCGCGGTGCGCGGCGGTGCGGGCCTCCTTGCGCTTGGCGGCGGTCGGCTTGGTGGTGTGGCGGTAGGTCAGGTGCGGGGCGGTGGCGCGCTGAATCTGGTCGGCGGTGGCGACCTTCATCACCCCGAGCACTTTCAGCACGTCGTCGCGCAGCCCGTTCGAGGACCCGGCCGGGTTGTCGGCCCGCTTGCGCCGCTTGGTCTCCGCTTCCGGCTGTGTGGTCTGTATGCCGCCCATCAGCTCAGCCTCCCCGCTTGGTTCGCCGCTCCCACCCAATCGCCGCACGACCACCGGTCGGGCGGACAGGCCCGCCCCGGCCGCAGGGGCCATGGGGCTGGGGAGGGGTTCCGGGTGCTCCCGGAAACCCGATGATCCCCCCGCGGTCTGTCATAGCAGGGGGAAGAAGAGGGTTGTGACGAGCGGCGCGGCCTAGAGAAAGAGGCGCTGACCTGGGAAAACAAAGTGCATGCGGGTGTTCGGCACGGAAGTGCATTCCGAAGTGGCATCGCAAGTGCCCACCCAAGTGGGGTGCCGGCCCCGGCCGGGCCGCTTGGACCGCCCGTCGGCCCGCCGGACCGGCAGGCGCCATCTGTCCAGCATGCACCCTGCGTTGGCCCTGCGGGCGACCGCTGCTCGCCCATTTCCTCGCCTGCCACGGCGACTCCCTTCCGCATCCCGGCACCTGTCGCCGGCGAAGCAGTCGCAGCCTGCACGGGTGCCCCTTGTCCGCGGTCTGTCGGCGCCACTCAGCGGCCCGCTGTCCAGGAGAAACGCGGGGGTCGGCCGACTGCGGCGCAGCGTGGTCAAGGGGTCGGACAAGGGGGGTGGTCAAGGGGTGTCATGTCGCGCCCGTACGTCCCACCAGTCACAGCAGCCTCAAATTTGTGCACGAGTGCCGGGGAGTGCCCGCTGTTGTCACGGCCGGCCTATGGGCGGGGGCAGCGAGGAAGCCCCCGCCGCCGACCGAGGGAGACGGACATGAGGCGCAACCCCAGGACCAGCCACCGCATCGACCACCTGGCGCGGCTGGTGGACCACCTGCTTGACGGACTGGCCGCCCACGGCCGCCCGGCACCGACCGCTCCGCAGATCCGCGCGGCCCTGCGCGAGGTCCAGCGAGGCCGCCGCGGCGGCCGGCGCCGGAGCGCCCGCCGGTAGGCGCGCCGTTCCTTCGCGCCGCGATTGCCCCGTTCCCCGCCCATACCCACCGTTCCCCACCGTTCCCCACCGTTCCAGACCGTTCCAGACCGATCCGGGACGGTCCGGGGGCGGGTGGGTGGGCAGTCGCTCCGGTTGCTCACCCGCCCGCCCGGGTCGCCGCTTTCCGCCGTTCCACGGCTGTGACCTGCGGTAGTGATGTCCGCGGAACGCGGTCCGGGCGTAGGGGCGGGTGCTGTTCCACCGTGGAATCGAACGGGGAATCGAACTAGGTTGGAGGGGTGAGCGACGACCAGGGGCAGGGCCAGGAGCAGCCGGCTGCGCTACCGCAGGCTGACGGGCCGCTGGTCGACGTCACTCTCCCGGACGGCCAGCACATCTATGCCGTGGTGAAGTCCCGGGTCAGGGAGCCGGACGGTTGGTGGTACGACCTGCAGATCCATGTCCCCCACCAGGGCAGCGACCGGGGCCGGCTCCTGGCCCTCCCGGCCGCTGTGGACTTCCGCGCACCGGCCGCCTTGTGCGAGCCGATCGACGGCCAGCCCTACGACCAGGTGCCGACCGAGCGGCCCGGGGTCACCCCGGCCTGGAAGGTCGAAGAGAAGGTCTACTTCGGCCCCGAGCGGGGACCTGCCCGCATCGTGCACCGCGGCGACTGCCGCGCGGCCCGCGACCTCGCCAGGCCCGCCAGCACCGAGCAGGCCCGCGCCGTCCTCGAGCGGGACGACGCCGCACCGTGCCCGCTGTGCCGTCCCGACCGGCCGCTGCGCACCGCCGCATAGCGGGCCGGCCTCAGCCGCGCCGCCGGTATCCCTGCCGCTGCGACGGCGTTTCCCCGGTCCCCGCGGGGCGCTTCTTCTTCTCCTTCGGGACCTCCCGTGTGCGCTCGTCGACCAGGCGCTGGAGTTCTTGAAGCCGCGCCCGCTGCTCTGGGCTGATGACGAAGCCCTGCTCCTGGTCGTCGTCCCGGTCCTCCCCCGTGTCGCCAAACGCCAACTGCTCGTACAGCACGGTGGCGGCCGCCTGGTCCGCCGGCGACGGCTTGCCGCCCCGCGTTCCCCGGTTCGGCCCGGCAGGCTGGTCCGGGGTCCTGGAAGCCCGCAGGGCGGCCTGGAGCCGGATGCTGGTGGCCACCGCCCGGGCATGGGCGCTCACCTCCACCGCGGCGTGCTCCAGGCCCTGCGGGTCGTCGTCGCGGTCCGGTAGGGCCGGGTGCCAGGCGGCGGTGTAGACGGTGTGCCCGGGCGGCCGCGGTCGGCGGCCGGGCGGCCGCGGCGCGGTGACGTCGACGCAGTGCGCGCGGATCGCCGCCGCGGTGATCCGGCTGTCCAGGCCGGGATCGGCGCGGCGGCCGCGCAGCTCGCGGGCGAGGTGCCGGCGGGCTTCGGCGAGCAGGTGCCGGTGGCGGAACTGGCCGTGGTGGACGTAGACGATCGCGGCGACGTCGATGGCCGCCAGGTCCACGTCGACGTCGGCCGTAGCGTCCGGCACCGTGGAGCTGTGCCAGGTGGAGCGGATCGCGGCCGCCGCGCGGCGGCACAGCGCGAGCAGCCCGTCGACCGCCGCGGCGCCGAACCGCCGGATCGCGTCGGCCCGCCAGCGGCGGCGGAGCTCCGGCAGCGGCAGCGGTGTCTTCTTCGCAGGGCGGCTGTCGTCTGCGGCGCGCTTCATCAGCCGGCTGCGCACTCGCGCTGTGGGCGGGTGCCCGTGATCGGCCGTGTACTCCGCCTCTGCCTGCTCCAGCAGCGCGGCGGTGTCGCGCTGCCGCGTGGACGACCAGTCGATCAGCTCCGGCGGCACCCCGGCGACCTCGATGACCGGCCGCAGCCCCTCCGTGGGCGTACGCCGATGCGTCGCCAGCCCGAGCCGCTCGCAGACTTCCTCGAGCACCCGCTGGTTGTACAGCGCGCCGGCCGCGACCACGTGCGCGAACAGCCGCCGCGAGTCGAGGTGGCCCCACTTGCCGTCGGCGCGCAGCACCTTGACCGACACCACCAGGTGGTCGTGCAGCAGAGGCTTGCGGTGCCGGGAGTCCCAGTGCCGGAACCGGGCCACGACCAGGCCGCCCACCGGCCGCTCCCACCTGCTCCCGCCCGGCCCGGAGTACACCACGACCGCTTCGTCCTCCACCCACGCCAGCACGTCCGCGGCCGCGACGTCGTGGGCGTCCTCGATCACCGCGCGGGTGTCGTCGTCCCCCAGACCGGCCAGCAGCGATACCGACGCCGGCGGCCGCAGCACCAGATCGAACGCGGCGACCGGCCCCCGCTTGATCTTTCGCTTCCGCCGCCGTGACGGCACCACCTTGCCGTCGTCGTCCAGGGCAACGGGCTCCGGCTCCCCCGGCTCCTGGTCGTCGGCGTAGGTGGGGCGGATGAACTTCCGCCCCAGCCGCACCGCCGGCGCCTCGCCCTCGATGGCGTCGGGGGCCAGGAGCTCCGGGTGCGGGTGCAGGCCCTGCCCGAACAGCGCCTCCATCTCCGCCTCGGTCACCGTGCCGGACAGCCCGAGCAGCGGCGCCCCGCGCCCGGTCCACTCCCCCGCCGGCACCCCCGCCAGCTCCTGGCCGACCGGCAGCGGAACCCCGCGGTCCCGGCCGCCGTCGCCCACCGCCACGCTCTTGAGGTAGTACCGGTACGCCGACCCCGGCGACACACGCGCTATCGACATCGTCACCCCGCCACCACACCCCGCCCCGGCCGGGCAGCACAGCGCGTCCGGCGCCAGGTCCCGGCAGACGGAAGGGACGGCCCGAGGACTTCTCGGACCGTCCCGTAGGGCGGAACAGCAAGCAGTTACCCAAAGCTCCGTCGCAGAGTCAGCCTTGCGGGGCATCGGGCTGCGGTGCCCGCTTCGCTCTCCCGTTGAGGACCGTCAGCACGGCGTTGATCTCACGCAGGAGTTCCTCGTAGCGCTCGGGGTCACCTTCGGTCGTCGCCTCCTGGAAGGCGGCTTTGGTGAGGTGCCGCCGGGCAGCCTTGAGCTCGATCAGGCCGCGGTGCAGGCTGTCCAGTTGGGGGTGCTCAACGATCTCGGCGTCCTCGATGTCGTCAGCATCGGACCGCCCCCCGACTCCGTTCGAATCTGATTCGAACGATCCGGGACCAATTGGTCCTGGAACTTTTGGCGGCTGGAAGAGGACTGTCGCGCGCCCGTGCAGATCCTCGCGGGCCTGGTCCGGATCGGCGGGCAGTGGCCTGTCCCGGAGGGACCGCCGTAGGTCCGTGAGGTGTTTCGCTGTGAGGCGGCCGCCGGCGGCGCGGGCTGCGGTGTCGGCTGCGGCGTACAGCTCGACGGCCACGGACTCAGGCAGGTCGGCGATCTCCCGCACCTGGCCCTCAACTGGCGACTCGCCCGTCCGGGAGGTGATCGCCAGGGCGATCGGGTAGCCGGTGACCCAGCGGCGGGCCTGGCGGGGCACCACGTCGGGGATCAGGTCGACCACGTACTGCTCCAGTGAGGAGTGGGTGCGGCGGAACCACTTGCCCTTCGCTGCCGCGGCGATGCCCTGCCCCATCACCCACACTGCGGCTTTGCCTGCGGCGTGCGCGGTACGGATGACCGTCTCGGTCTGGTCCTTCTGCTGTTCCTCGCGTGCTGTGAGGTCAGAACGGTCGTCGTCCAGCACCTCGGTGACGTCGGCGAGGTTGGGGAGACCTGCCGCGAGTTTGGTGATGGCTTCAGCCGCTCCGGCCGCAAGGGCGTGGGGGGAGACGGCGGGGCTGGAGTCGTCCAGGTCGAAGTCTGCGAGGCGGGCCATCAGGCTGCCGCCTCCAGGGTCTCAACGACCTTGAGGAAGTGCCCGAGGTCCTTGGGGCAGGTCTCCATCGCGTCTTCGTAGTCCACCAGGTCGGGGACTTCCGCCGCGAGCAGGTCGTAGTTGGCGGCGCGGATCTTCTCGCGGGCCGCCTCGTTGTGGGAGGCGCGGGAGTTCTTCACCCGGGTGAAGACGACGTCTGCGGCGATTTCCCGGAGGCGGCCGGCCTCGCGGGCGGCGGACAGGGCGCCGTCCAGCGAGCCGCGGATGCGGCGCATCTCCGCCTTGCGCGGGGAGGTGACGAACAGGACCTGGTCGCACACGGCGACTGCGGAACCGAAGATGTCGCTGGACTCGCCGCCGCAGTCGATGACGACGACGTCGTATCCGTCGGTGTCCTCAAGGACCCGGTCGCCGACCCTGGCGTGGGGCCAGGTCTCGATGGCGTAGGGGAGCGGGTCACCCTTCTTCTTGGCGAGGCGGTACCAGTCGTACGCGGTCTGGGACATCGGGTCGGCGTCGACCAGGAGGACCCGCAGGCCGTAGTGCCTGGCGTACACGAGCGCGATGAAGATGCTCATGGTGGACTTGCCGACGCCTCCCTTGAGGCCGCCGATCGCGATGACCTTCTTCTTCTTGCTGCCGAGCCACTTGAGCTTCCGGCGTGCTTCCCCCTGCTCCGGGGTCAGCTCTTCCGAACGCGGGACCGGGATACTCTCGGAGTTGGTGGTCGTCATGCTCTTCCTCGCAGGTTGTTCGCGGTGGCGGCCCGACGGGGCCCCGTCTGGGAGAAGACGGGGTCTCCGTGTTTTCAGCCGGGCTTGAGCGTAGCGCCGCCTCGGTCGACCTCTGAGGAACACCGCCCGGACGGACTTCGCCGACCTGTTAGCGGATCGGCCCTGAACGCACGAAAGACCCCGGGCCGCAGCAGAGTTGCTGCGGCCCGGGGCCTGTCCGTGCTGTGGGGGGTCAGATGTCGCCGTAGGCGCGGCGCTGGTGGGTGTCGATGAGCGTGGTGGCGGTGTCGGGGTAGACCGCAGTGCCGAGCAGGTCGCCAGCCTCGGTCCAGACGGTGTCGGCGCACAGGTCCGGGTCGGACCAGACGACGTAGGGCCCGTACCGCTCGAGGCGCCCGACGTCGGAGAGGGTGTCTCCGTCGACCGGGGCCGCCGGGCCGGCGGCCGCCGTGGTGCCCGCGTCGTCGGCCTGGTCGTCGCTGGTGTCGTCGTCCGGGAAGTCCAGGGGCGGGGTACCCAGCAGTTCGAGGGTGAGCACCTGCAGCCACATCGGGTGTCCGCTGATGCGGGGCAGTCCGAGGTGCCCGGTGACGCGGACGTAGTCACCGGGGCGCAGCTGGTGCAGGACGTTGGCGGTCAGCTCGGAGGCGGCGACGCTGCACGGCAGCACCATCTCGTCAACGAGTTCGTCGGTGGGGGAGACGATCAGGCGGAAGCGGGCGCGGGTGCCGGTGGTGTCGTCGGCGGCGACCTCTTCGTCCAGGTAGCCGTCCAGGACTATCCCGTCGGTCGTCATTGTTCAGCCCGCCTTCGCCAGCGTGGCCGGCTGCTGGTGGGCGGCGTCGTAGGCGGCGACGATCGAGGCCTTGATGACGCCGGCGACGCCGACCTGGTGGCCGTTCTCGCGTGCCCACGTACGGATCGCGGCGAGGTCCGAGCGCCTGGCGGGCTGGGGGCGGATCGGGGTGGGCGTCTCGATCGCTCCGGCGGCGCGGGGGACGCCGACCTTGAGCTGCCGCAGGCGGTCCTCTTCGGCTTTCAGTTCGGCCCGCAGCTCGGCGATGCGGGCTTCGACTTTGGTGGCGACCTGCTCGTTGACGCGGCGCTGGTTCAGGTCGGCGAGGTCCTGTCGGATCCGTCCGGCCGTGGCACGGACGCTGGCAAGCGGGTGCTGCTGCGCCCACATCAGCAGCAGGTCGACGTCGGCGACGTCCGGCTCGGTGGCGGCCGGGGTGGAGGCGTCGACTTCGGCCTCGGCGGGTTCGGCGGTCTCCCCGCCCGCGGTGTCGGTGTCGGTGGTGTCGCCGGTGTCGGTGTGGGCGGCCAGGAGGTCCTCGACTTCCTGCTGGGACATCCCGGTCGCCTCGGTGATGGTGGGGGCGTCGTCGCCGGCGTTGTGCATCGAGAGCGCCATCGCCTCAAAGGCGTTGAGGCCGACGGCCGGGGCGGCGGGGGTCTGGTCGGGCATCGCAGGCTCGTCTCCTGTCGGTTCGGGTTCGGCCGGGGAGTCGTCGGCCGGGTCGGGGATGAGGGGGAGCAGGGCGGTGAGGGTGTCGGCGTCGTCGGGCAGGGCGAGGGCGGCCAGGAGTTCGGCGAGGTCGTCCTTGTCGCGGGCGTGGCGGGCGGTTATGCGGGCTGCGGCGTGTTCCTCGGTGGCGTCGAACACGGTCAGGGGGATGGATTCGGCTGCTGCGTGGATGTCGAAGTTGTCGTACATCTCGCCTCCTACGCGCCCGGTTTGCGGCGGGCGCGGGGCGGGTCGGACACGAACCGGGTCTCACCCGGGTGTGCGGCGTTCCACGCTTCGGCGCAGACCTTGCAGACGTCTTCGCCGGAGTGGGACTGCAGGACGGTGTGGCCCCGGCACAGGACGCAGCGGCCGCCACCGGTGTAGTGACGGCCGTCGCGCCAGTCCAGGAGTGTCCGCTGCGGGAGCGGCCCGGTCATGCGACCTTCTTCAACCCCAGTGCGCGGGCGAGGGTGTGCCGGTTGGCCATGGCGCGCTCGGGAGTGATCGGGCCACGCCACGGCTCGTACGGCTCGGGTCGGGTGGGGATGAGTTCGAGGGCCAGCCGATCGAGGGCGGTCTCCCGTATCGGCGGCGGGTTGGTCCGGGCGCGCTGTCGGCGTTCAGCACGCCTGCGGTCGGCTGCGGCGACCTTGGCGACCCAGTCCGGCCCGAGGCGCTCCACCTGGCGCTTGCGCAGCGCGGTGCGCTCGCGCGGGGTGGTGGCCGCCCAGACGCCGACCCGGGTCAGCGCCGGGTTAGCCAGCGCCCATTTGAGGCAGTCGGTCACCAGCGGGCACTGCGCGCAGTCCCGTTTGGCGCGGCGGATGTCGACCGCGGTGTCGGAGAACCCTTGCGCGCCGCCTTTCTCGTGGGAGAAGCGGCCGGGGTTCTTCTGGCAGGCGGTCGGGGTGTCGCTGCGGGGGAAGGGGATCTGCGGCGCCGCCTCGGTGATGTCGCTGCTGCTCATGAGGTCGCCTCCGTCGGTCCGGGCAGTCGCGCGAGCAGCTGCAGCGCGGCGGCGGGCGAGGTGTATTCGGTGAGGGCCGGCCGGTGGCAGACCCAGCAGGCGGTGTGCGGGCCTGCCCAGGTGACGGCGCAGTGGCCGCAGGCGTAGTGCCGGGCGCCGGGGCGGCGGCGGCCCAGTGCCCGGATCTGCGCGGCGGCACGCAGGGCGGCGGCGGGGCGGGGGAGGGTCGGCCGGATCATGCCGCGACCTGCCCGGTGGTGTGGGTGCCCGGGCGGCCGGCGCGGCGGCCGTTGACGGTGGGGACGTCGCGGTGCGCGGGGCCGGCCAGGACGGTGCGGCCGCCGTGCTTGCCCGCGTACATCGCGGCGTCGGCCGCGCGCAGCAGGCCCGACAGGTCGCGGGTGCCGACCAGGTCGGGGGCGGCGGCGCCGACCGAGACGGCCGGGGTGAGGTGCGTGCCCTCCAGCGGGAGAGGGGCGGTCAGCATGGTGTCGAGCTGGTCGACGCGGACCTGGCGGCGGCCGGAGCCGATGTAGGCGGCGACGGCGAACTCGTCACCGCCGAACCTGCCCACGACACCGCGGGAGCCGGCCCACTGGGTGAGCCGGTCGGCGACGGCGGCCAGGAGCTGGTCGCCGCTGTCGTGCCCGTGGGTGTCGTTGACGGTCTTGAAGTCGTCGACGTCGGCGAGCAGCACCAGGACGTCGTTGCCGTAGGCGCGCACGAGCCGGTCGGCGCGGGTGGTGAAGTCGTCGCGGCGCAGCAGCCCGGTGAGCGGGTCGCGGCGGGCGGCGGCGAAGCGGCGGTGCCAGATGACGGAGTGGACGGTCCATCCGGCCAGCGGGACGGCGGCCGCGGTGACGGCGGCGGCCGCGGCCGGGATGTGGGCCATGCGGCCCGTGACGTGCACGGTGGAGGCCATACTGAGGCTCCCTCTCGTGTCGGTAATGCGGGGTGGGTGCCCGGGGCGGCCGGTGAGGTTGACGGCCGCGGCGGCCGTCCCGGAGCGCAGAGGATCTGTGAGCGGTCAGGAGCTGGCGGCGTCGGCCATGCGCTCCGAGAACCGCGGGGCGTCGGCGGTCGTCGTCCACTCGCCGTCGGTGATGAGCCGGCCCCTGGAGCCGAACCCGTGGCTGGGGGACTTGGCGGCGCCGTGGAACAGGTGGAGGACCGGGACGCCGCCGGACCAGTGGTCGAAGTGCTGCCAGGTGAAGCCCGGGTGCGCCGGGTCGTCGTGGTAGAACTCGCCGGCGGGGACGTAGGCGGCGGTGAGGTCGAAGACCTGGCCGGTGTCGGGGTGGGTCCACTGGGTGCGGCCGATCTCGGTCTCGGGGACCGGGTGGCCGGCGGCGTCGACGCGGCGGTCCATCCACGTGACGGTGACCAGGTAGCCGGGGTGGTCCCAGGTGTTCGGGTAGGGCTGGCCGGGGTTGTAGTAGTCGATGTGGACGTCCAGGCCCGTCAGCGGCTGCCGGCTGCGCAGCTCGCTGTGGAGCAGGTGGGCGCGGCCAGCCGGGACGGGCTTGGTGTGCGGGTCGTCGACCCGGCCGCTGCCGGCGCCGTTGGCCAGCCAGCCGCGGATCGAGGCGTAGATCCGCCCATCGGTGTCGGGGGCGTTCTCGGTGACCTGCCAGTCGGCGAGCACCATCGGCAGGTAGCCGGCGAAGACGAGCGTGCCGTGGTCGGTGTCGGCGATGTGGTGGTCGGGGGTGTTCCAATCCTTCATGCCGAAGTCCCTCCGTTGTGCGGGCCGGGCTGTCCGGTCCTCCGCGCCGCCCCGGCCGTGCAGGCCGGGGCGGCACAGGGGTCAGGCAGTTCGGGAGGCGGTGGCGTCGGCGACGATCTCGGCGTGGTCGAACGCGAGGTCCGGGAGGTCGGCCAGGGGCCACCAGCGGGCGGCGGCTGCGTCGTCCCCGGCGGTCGGCTCCACCAGTTCGGGCAGGGTCGCGGTGAAGGCGGCCGTGACGTACCGGCCGCGCGGGTCACGGCCGGGGGTGTCGTAGCTGCCGACCGGCCGCAGATCGGCGGTGGAGACGACGATCCCGGTCTCCTCCTCCAGCTCGCGGGTGGAGGCGTCCAGCGCGGACTCCCCGATGCTGACGTGACCGCCGGGCAGTGCCCAGTGGCCCTTGTGCGGGTCCCAGCCGCGTTCGATCAGCAGGACGTGGCCGGCGGCGAGCACGACGACGTCGGCGGTGTAGCGGATCGTCGCGTCGGGGTCGGCGTAGGGCGCGGTGAGCTGGTCCAGGGCGCGGCGGATGCGGTCGGCGGCCTCGAGGACGTACGTGCGGTGCCGCTCCGGGTCGACGTCGCGCTCGCCGTAGGCGGCGACCTCCTCCTGCGGAGTGCCCGCGGTGGTGGCCAGGCGCTCCAGGTGGAAGGTGGCGGCGGCCATCTCGGTGAGCATGGGCGTCTCGACGGCGGCGACCCTGGCGGCCAGGTCGCATTCGGGGCGGGTACGGCGGGCCCGGCGGGCTGCGCGGCGGGCGGTCTGATCGGTGGTGCTGCTGCTCACGGAGGGGTGTCCCTTCGGTGTGCGGGCCGGGCTGTCCGGCCCCTGCGCACCGCCCCGGCCCGGCAGGACCGGGGCGGCACGCAGGGGGCGTCAGTCGCGGGTGGCGAACTGCTTGAGCAGCTGCTCGGCTTCGTCCTCTTCGGCGTGGGCCTGCTTGAGCAGGTCGTCGTAGTCGCGCTTGGACAGTCGCCGGTGGTGCATCTCGTGGCGGACCAGGGCGACGCGGCGTTCGCGGGCGCCGTGGCGGATGAGCTGGTCGACCTCGATGAAGGCGTAGACGAGCGTGGCGTCGGTCTCGGAGGTGCGGCGCAGCCGGCTGGCGTTGAGGAGGATCCGCACGGTGCCCTTGGGCGCGATCACCACGGCCGCGTACAGGTCGGACGGCTTGCGGGTGATAGTCAGCGGGTGTTCGTGCCACAGCTTCTTCGGCACGCCGGCTGCCTCGCCCTGTGCGTCGGCGGCGAGTTGGGGCAGTGCCTTCGGCTTGGCGATGACGATGTGGATGCCGTTGAGCGGGCGGCGCTGGAAGTGGTTCTGCACGAGCCGGGCGGCGCCCGGCACGCGGTCGGTGACGGTGCGCTGGAGGCGGCGGGAGACGCCGATGCGCTGGATCGTCATCCGGGAGCTGAGGGAAGGGGGCGGCATTCGGGCTCCTGTCGGGTGGGCTGACGAGCGGCCGCGCCGTCCCGGCCGGGGAGGGCCGGGACGGCACGGTCAGCGGTCAGGCAGCCTGGAGGCCGGTGTCGGTGGCGACGTTCTCGCCGGCGAGCGTGCGGCCCGCGTAGTCGGCCAGCAGGCCCTGGAGCTGCTGGACGTCGGTGACGTGGACGGGCTTGTCGGCCTCGCCAGTGACGAAGGTGAAGACCACGCCGGGGGTGGTGCCGTCGCTCTTGCTGTCCCGCCAGTAGCGCAGGTACGCGCCCGGGGCGAGCTGGAAGGACGCGGTCCCGTCGGGGTAGCCCTGCCACCGGCCGGCCTCGGTCAGCAGGACCTGGCCGCGGTCGATCCGGTAGGAGTCGGACGCTGCCCGGGACGCGGAGTCGGCGCAGGCTGCCTCGCGCAGCCGGGTCAGCCCCTCGTGCGCGGTGGCCGGGGCGTCAGCCAGTTCCGGCGCCGTGCTGTACCGGCTCCCGGCCGGGCGGGTGTCGGTCAGGCGGCGCAGCGGCGCGACGACGTCGTCCAGGAGGTCCTCGAAGCCGACGGCGAAGGCGAGGGCGCCGATGCCGGCGAGGGCGGCCTTCCAGCCGGTCGCCCACGATCCGGGCGCGGCGCCGAAGCCGATGTAGCCGCCCACTCCGGCGCCGATCCAGGTGAGGGCGTTGATGCCGAGTTCGGTGAGCGAGGCGCCGATCGCGCGGGCGATACGGCGCAGGAGGCTGGTCTTGGTCATGATGGGGGCTGCTCCTTCTGCTGGTTGGGGGAGTGGAGCCCGCGGGCCGGCCGGGTTTGGTGACCAGGCGGCCGGCCCGCGGGAGTTGACGGTGCGCCGCTCACCAGGCCGCGCCGGCGGCGGCCAGGGCGAGCAGGGCGAGCGCGGCCAGGCTGACGTCGACGGCGCGCTGCAGCTGCGTGTACTTGCGCAGCGCGATCCCGGACAGGGCCCGCACGCGGGTCTCCTTGGAGCTGCTGGTGACGGCCGCGCGGACCTGGTCGTCGCCGGTGAGCGTCGACCAGTACGGGAAGCTGCCGTGGTCGTCGTCGCGCAGGTGCGGGCGGACCACCAGGAGCAGCAGCACGGCGGAGACGGCCAGGGCGCCGATCGCGGCGGCGCCGGCCAGCGTGCCGAGGATCGGCAGCGGGGTGTCGGCGACGGAGGCGAGGCCGGCCAGGGCCGCGCCGTCGAAGGCGAGCAGCAGCGAGGCCTTGTTGTCGGTGCGGCTGATCTGCGCGTCGGTGTCGGTGATCGCGCGGTCCAGGGCGGCATCGACGTCCGGCGGCGCTGCGGGCATGGGGGCGGTGGTGGTCATCGCGGCCTGCCCGGTCAGCGGTGGACGACGGGGAGCTGGAGGTCGCGGTGGACCAGGTCCACCGGCCAGTCCTGCTCGCGCAGGTCCTGGTAGACCTGTTCGGCGACGACGGGCGCGCGGTGCCGGCCGCCGGAGCAGCCGATGGCGATGGTGACGTCGGTGTCGCCGGTGATGAGCTCGAACGCCGCGGCGCGGGTGACGCTCTCGATGACCTCGGTGATGCCGGGGGTGGCCAGCACGGTGTCGACCACGATCTGGTCGTGGGCGGTGAGCTCGCGCAGCTCGGGGCTGACGTGCGGGTCGCGGTAGGGCCGTAAGTCGAAGGTCAGGTCGGCGACCGGCGGGGCGCCGTGCAGGAAGCCGAAACTGACGAGCTTGATGTCGGGCACGGGGTTCCTTCCTCCAGGGCCGGGCTGTCCGGCTCTCCTCACCGCCCGGCGCGGGGCCGGGCGGATCGGGCAGCCGCCAGGGGTCAGGCCGCCAGCTGGTGGCGGGGGAGGGTGTAGCTGCCGGGGTCGGCCGGGGTGCCGTCGTGGCATTCCAGGCAGCAGCCCAAGGACTTCAAGGGGATGCAGTGGTAGTAGCGGCGCCCGCAGTCCGGGCACGTCTGCCGCTTGGCCATGGCCCGATCGAGCGCGATCTCCTTGGCCAGGGTCATCGGCCGTATCGGCAGTGCCTTGCTGACGTCGTAGAGCCACGCGAAGCGCTTCCCGCCGCGGCACTCGATCCGGGCGACCGGCTCCTGGCCGCCCGGGCGCAACCCCTTCTCCCGCAGCTGGCGGCGGGTTGCGAGACCCCCGTAGCCGGCCTGCTTCCAGGGGAAGACCGGTAGGGAGCCGTCGCCGGGGTCGTTGGGGTCGACGTCGACCAGTTCAGCGGCGGCCACGGTTGTGGCCGCGGCCGGTGTGGACCTGGACGCGGGCGCGGCCGCGGGCCTGGACCTGGACGCGGGTGCCGCCGCGGCTGCGGGCGGCGGCGGAGATCAGCGAGACCGCGACGGCGCCGCCGGCCAGCACGGCGATGAACATCGTCAGCGCGGCGATCAGGGTGGCCAGCGCCATCGCGAGGAAGTACACGCCGACGCCGCCCATGCCGAGGATGAACGCGGCGAGCGCCATCTTGGCCATCAGCGGGGTGATCAGCGGCTCCGCCTCGAGGGCGGGCGGCTGGGTGTAGTACGCCACCGGGCGGCCGAACTGGTCGGTGCCCATGACCACGCCGTCGATCCCGACGGACGGCGGGTAGGCCATGTTGGGCTGCGGCAGGTGCTGCCCGTACGACTGGACCGGCCCCTGGACGTACGGGGCCTGGACGGGCATCGGCTGGTAGTAGGCGGGCTGTGCGTCGTGGCCGTCGGACGGCATGATGGGGTCTCCTCTGTTGAGGGAGCCAGGCGGTTCATTGACGTGGTCACCTGGTTGAGGCTCCGGCCTCTTCACCGGCCTCCCGAGGTGCTTGATTCACTTCGGGGGGCCAGTGGAGCCGCCGGAACAGCTGCTCGGTCAGTCGGTCAGCGACCGGAAGCGGGTGGCGAGCATCGCCGGGTGCTCCGGGTCGCGCCGCAGGATCGTCGTCGGGTGCTCGGGGCTGGTGTCCGCCAGGAGCAGCGGCGGCCGGTCGCCGGGA
Organism: Actinacidiphila yeochonensis CN732; assembly: GCF_000745345.1. Taxonomy (NCBI): domain Bacteria; kingdom Bacillati; phylum Actinomycetota; class Actinomycetes; order Kitasatosporales; family Streptomycetaceae; genus Actinacidiphila; species Actinacidiphila yeochonensis. The sequence continues at coordinate 18,365 of NZ_JQNR01000001.1, forward strand.
ACGAACCCGAACGTGAACGTGGGCTCCGTGTCGTCCATGTCGTCCTCTTCCTCCGTCTCGCGCGGCCGGTCGCTCATGCGGCGCCGGCCGCGTCGTCGTTGGTGAACCCGTCCAGGACGTTGGCCGCGCGGACGGCCGCCTCGAATCCGTGCTCTTCCGACAGGCGCCGGCGGGCCGCGCGGACGCGGTCGCCGGTCCATGTCTCGCCCTTGCCGTAGAACTGCGCGAGGCCGTCCAGGTCCGGGGTGACGCTGTCCAGGAGGCACTTCGCGACGTACCGCTCGGCTTCGTCGCGCTGCTGCTCGCGCACATCGCGAGGCACCCGGCCGCTTTCCGAGGTGGGCGTCTCGCGAACTGCGATGAGCGCGGCCCCACTTTGCGAGGCACTTTCCGAGGTGGCACCGCCAGAAATCGAGGTGCGGCGACCGCCACTTTGCGAGGTGCTTTCCGATGCGGCCCGGGTGCGGTTCGCGGCGCGCTCCAGTGCGCGCTGCTGCCTGGCCCGCTCCGCTTCCTCTACGGCGCGGGCTTCGGCTGCGGCCTTCTCCCGCAGGGCTTCGGCTTCGGCTTCCGCCCTGATCAGCTCCGCCTGCCGGGCTGTCTCACGGTCCCGTTCGGCCTGTGCGATCTCGGCGTCGGTGCGGCGCCGGGCCGCCTCGATCTCTGCCGCGCGCCGCTCGCGCCCGGCCTCGATTTCTGCGGTCTGCGCGGCCAGGGCGACCCGCTCGCGTTCCGCCTCGATTTCCGCTGCGAGCCGCTCGCGTTCCCGACGCGCCTCGCGTTCTGCCGCCTCGTTTTCTGCGACGCGGGTCGCCTCGCGTTCTGCGGCGGCGCGCTTTTCGGCGTCCTCGCGGTCGCGGAGTTCGCGGGCGCGGCGGACCTCGCTGTCCTTCTTCTCGGCTTCCGCGGCCGCGAACCGGTCGATGATGTCGGTCAGTTCGACGCGGCGGGCGGAGACGTAGCGGCGGTAGCCGGCCGCCGCCTCGGACAGCAGGATCAGCAGGGCCGGGGCGACGGAGTGGAGCAGGATGCCGCCGGCGTCCGGGTGCTGGGGGACCGGGTGGAAGCGGCCGTCGGGGTAGAGGGAGGTCCAGCAGTTCATGACCCACGTGGACAAACCCGCAGCCCAGCGCAGCATGAACGGCCAGCCGGACGGCTTGTAGGTGCCGCCGTGCTCCACCAGGACGCCGTCGACGTACAGGACGGTGATCAGGGCGACCGAGGCGAGGGGGTCCAGCATCCAGGCGATGTAGGCCGGGATGTCGTGGCTGGTGGCGAAGCGGGTGACGTTCACGCAGGTGAAGACCAGGGCACCGAGCCCCAGTCCGAGCAGCGACTTGGTGACGATGCCGCCGACGCGGACCAGGTGGCCGATCGAGACGCGGGCGGCGTCGGCGTCCTGCTTGGTGGCGGGGGTCGGGGAGTGGGCTGGCCGGGCGGGCCGGCCACGTGCGGCGCAGCCATGGCGGTTACCTTCCGTAGTGTGCGCGGGGAAGGGTGCGCGCACCGTGCGCGGCACCCATAACGGGATCTATCGGACTGTGCGCGGGTTCTGAGCGGGGAATTCCCTTAGGAACCCGGGGGTGCGCACGGTGCGGGCTCACCGCACCGTGCACATCCCGTTTCCGCTACTTACCGTCACCATCGGCGAGGGGGGACCGCATCAGGTCGTAGCGGCCGTACCCCTCCTCGGAGTCGTCCTCGGAGATCACCCCGGCCTCGATGAGGCGGTCGCGCTCGCGGTAGAACCAGCGCTTGGTGTCGCGCAGGCCGAGCCGCAGCAGGATGTCGGTCAGCTCGCGCGGGGCGAACGACAGCTTGCCCTCGCGCACCCACTGGTCCAGGCGCTCGTACAGGGCCACGCGGCCCTGCTCGGAGGTGAGCTGGTCGGTGTCGTCGCCGCCACCCAGCTCCAGCACGGGCGCGTCGTCGGCCGGCGGCGCGACCTCCTTGTCCACCGACAGGTCCTCGTACTCCCCCGGCTCGGGGTCGTCCTCCAGGATCTTGGCCAGTGCGTCTTCCAAGTCGGCGGTCTCCCTCGCGATCAGTTCCTCATCGACCTCCACGTCCATGTCGTCCTCCAGCTCCTGGTCGTCGTACGCGGTGGGCGCGTCCGGGGCGGCCGAAGCGGCGGGCGTCGCGGGCGGTGTGGTCGGCATCGGCGGGATGCCGGTGCCGGGCTCGCTGGCGAGCAGCGGGGTGGTGTAGAAGGTGCGGTTCTCCCAGAGCTTCCCGAAGGCCTGCGCGGTGATGGAGTCCAGCGGGGTGCGGACGTTCAGGCCCGCGGTGACGGCGGCCGCCAGCGTGGCGCGGTCGACGGCGTAGGTGCGGGCGACGACCGCCCACCGCTCCTGCGGGATGCCCATGCCGGCCCAGTAGGAGTAGCCGGGCTTGCGGTTGCCCCAGCCCGGGAAGGCGCCGGCGTCGATCGCCTCGGGCGGCAGCACGTACTGCGCTTCCGCGCCGTCGGACAGGCCGAAGGCGACGCCTGCCGGGTGGTTGGCCCGCGCGGAGGTGTCCATCTGGTCGTGCGTGGCGCGCTGGATCTCCGACTCCACCCAGCCGCCGGACGACCGGATGGTGCGCAGCACCTTCCCGTACGCGTCGCCGTCGGCGTAGTCGGCGGCCTCACCGAGCACGATCATCAGGAAGTTCAGGCCGCAGCCGGGCTCCCACCGCGCCAGGCCCTTGGAGGCCAGGTACGCGGCGCGGGCCTCGATCACCGGTCCGAGCTGCTTGAAGAACCGGCGGGCGTCGGCCGTGGTGGTGATCACCATGTCGGCCGCGTGGCGGATGTGGCCGTAGTCCTGCATGAACTTCGCGGCGTTGACGATGATGATCGACACCTCGGAGCGGGTGGCCGCGTCCGTGATCATCCCGGCGTTGCCCTGCGTCTTCCCGGAGCCGTTGACGCCCTGGAAGATCGCGTGCTCCACGTTGCCGTTGGTCAGCTCCTGCGGGTCGCGCAGCACCCCGGGGATGTTGACCTTGACCGTCTCGCCGTCCTCGTACCGTCCGACGTGCAGCGGGCTGTCGCCGAAGCCGGTGCCGAACGCGGACGGACCCGGCCAGGGGAAGCCCTCCTTGAGGAGGTCGGCGACCTGGACGCGCATGGTGATCTGCGAGGCGTCGTCGTCGTCGACGGTGTGGGTGATCCGGCCGGTGCCGAGCTTGAGGGCGGACGTCATCGCGGGGATCTTGCGGGCGAGTTCGTCGGCGGTCGCGCCGTCCTTCGCCTCGATCGTGGCGGTGACCGTGCCCTTGCCGTTGGACTTGGCCTCCTTCAACTCGTGCTTGGCCAGGCCGATCTCGGCTTCCAGCGTGGCCCACTTGCCGCCGGTCCTCTCGCCCGCGGCCTTCTTGTGGAGCTTGGACCACAGGTTGTTCCCGATGGACAAGCCCGCGCCGACCAGCAGCCAGCCGCCGATCGTGGTGCTGGACTCCAGCCCCACGACCGTGCCGAGCGTCGCGCCGGCGGTGACGGCGGTGGCGTTGACCAGGTGCAGGACCCGGGTGTCCTTGTCGCGCTTGGCGACCTCATCCATCCGGGCCACCAGCTTGGTCAGCCCGGCGCCCATCCCGGCGACCCCGAGGGCCGCCAGGGCGAGCGAGGTGGGCTGCTGCGCGAGCACGGCGTGGGCGGTCTCCACCAGGAGCGGGCCGCCGAAGGTGACGGCCCACGGGCCGCCGTAGGTGAGGTAGAGCTGCCGGTCGCTGGTCTGCTCTTCCTCGGTGCGGGTGTCGATCTTCTTCGACGCGGACGCGCGGCGGGCCATCAGGCGACCCTCCCGCCGGCCTCGCCCGGACGGCCGGCGGAGCCGGCGTTGGGCTTGTCGCCGATGGAGAAGCCGGGCTTCTTGCCCTTGCCCTCGCGGGCCTTCTTCTCCGCGTCCAGCTCGGGCTGGATGAAGTGCTTGACGAAGCTGGCGTACATCTTGATGCCGCTCAGCCCCAGCACCTTCGCCGCGGACGCCCCGGTCTTCAAGTGCGCGCCGACCAGCTTGCTGCGGACCTTGGACTGCACGCCGAAGGTGAACCACTTGCCCTTGTACTGCGCGAGGATCGCGGACACCATGTCGGCGTCCATCGCGACCCGCATGTGCAGCTCCAGGCCGATCGCGCGCAGGATCCGCGCGTACTGGTAGAGGTCCCGGTCGGTCCGGAACTCGATCTTCTCCAACTGCTGTACGAGCTGCGCCAGGTTGCTGGCCAGCTTCTCGCCGTCGCTCTCGCTCATTGCGGTCCTTCCAGGAGGGTTGTGGGACGGGCGTTCCGGGGGGCTGTCACCTCCCTGCGGGACCGGGCCGGGGCCCGGCACCACAGGCAGGCGGCAGGTTCACCGGCTGCGGTGGGTGTAGCTGGCCGGCTGCGTGGTGCCGGACTGGGTGTGCGAGCTGGCGTCGTGGATCGCGTTGCCGACGCCCGCGCCGAACGCGTTGATGCCGGAGGCGAGCGGCGAGGTGGCCAACGCGTAGCCGAGCACGACGGTGCAGATCGCCAGCGGCATCCGGACGTCCATGCGCCAGGACACGAACACGCCGACAGCGGCGAACACCACGATGGGCAGAGTGATCATCGAGTCCTCCAGGACTTCGGGGAGGGCCGAGCAGAACGAGGGAGGCTCCCTGCGTTCTCCGCGCCACCGCCCGGGAAAGGGCCGGCCGGTGGCACAGGCAGCGCAGGCTGCGGGGGAGCGGTTCAGGCGGCGGCGAGGTCGGCCTGGCGGCCGCGGGCGTCGGTGCCGACCGGCCGGTGCGGGGCGACGATCTGCCCGTCGGGCAGCAGCTCGCCGGTGTCCTCGAAGATCAGGACCGAGTTGCACAACAGGCTCCAGCCCTGCTCGGGATGGGCGGCGATGGTCTGCGCGGCCTCGCGGTCGGGGCTGTCAGCGGTCGGACACGTCGGGGTGTGCGTGCACAGGGAACTGGCCATGGGTGAACTCCCTCGAGGCGGTGTTGAGGTTGCGGACCGAGCGGCTGGTGCGGCTGCGGTCCCTGCGTTCTCCACCGCGGCCGCGCCCCGTGGGGCCGGCCGCGACTGGGCAGCACAGGGCGGCGGGTCAGTCGGTGTTGAAGTCGGCGTAGGTGCCGGGCGCGGCCTTCGGCACGTGCATCACGGTGTCGACCGCGGCGAACAGCGCGCCGCCGACGGCGGCCGCCGCGGCCAGGCCCGGGTGCCCGACCTCGGTGGCGATGCGGGCGGCGCCCTGCGCGGCGTACGTCGCCTTGAGCGTGGCGGTGTCGCCGTCGGTGACGGTCATGATCCGGTCGTACAAGCTCATCGCCCGGCTCCTTCGGTGGCGAGGCGCGGCACCAGCAGGGGCGCCGGGAAGCTGGGGTGCAGGTCGGCGACGTGGTGGCCCGCGTCCCACGCCTGAATCGCCGCGGTCGCAGCGGCGGCGAGCAGGGCGTGCACGATCGGGTGGGACGGGCCGCAGACGGCGAGAGCCCGGACCGCGCGGTGCTGAGCGGCGCGGGCCCTGCCTATGAGGTCAGCCACGGGTGCGAGCGTTGTCCTCGCTCCGCTTGTTGGCGTCCTTGACGTCCTTGCCCATCTGCTCCCGCTGTTCGTCGGACAGCGCCGACACGGCGAGGGATGCGATCCTGTTCACGGGTCCTCCACTCAGGGCCTGTTCACGCGCCGCCCGGGGCCTTCACCTCCCGGGCGGCGCAGTTGGTCGGGGTGCTTCTGCAGCCCCCTGCCGTCGCCGCCCCCAGCGGTGCGGGGCGGCGGCGACAGGCAGTCGCAGGGGACGTGCGGGCGGGGTCAGTCCTCCTGGAACTCGAAGACGTAGAAGACGCCGGCGCTGCCGTGCAGCGTCGCGATCGACATCGGCCGGCCCTCGCGGTTGGTCAGCCGCTCCCCGCGGGCGTCCTCGGTGTAGATGACCGGGGTGAACCCGGTGAACGTGTTCGCACCGAGCGTCTGGTGCGCGGACTGCTCGGTGGTCGGGCGCGAGCTGCGCTGCTCCGGGAACGGGCTCAGGTAGTGGCTGGTGATGCTGGAGTACGTGGGCTTGACCAGGGACTTCATGTGCTCTCCTGCCGGATCGGTGATGGGCTGGAGCGCGGTGCTTCCTCCGGGCTCCCCACCGCCCACCGGGCCGCTCGAGGCGGGACGGCGGGCGACTGGGCAGCGCGTGGCTGCGAAGTTGGGTTGGCGCGGTCTCTTCCACCGCGTCCTGTTCGGTTTTTGCGGGAGCCGAAGTACCCGCCGGTCGTGCGCATGGGCCCCTCGCCACGACACCGAGTCGGTGTGCCGTGGGTCGTCGTGGGCGGCCGTGAAGCCAGCCGTGCGGTTCCCAGTTCTTGTGTGCTCCGCGCGTGACCGCGGTTCGTCGGCGTCCGGGGTGTGACTCCCTTCTGCGTAGGTCCAGGGGTATCTGGTGTCCCTGCATGACCTCCCGGGATTCGGGCCCGGGGCCGGTATGTGGCGCCCGGGGAAACCGGGGCACGTATGTCAATCTGCGGGCGCTCCCCGGTCGGCCCTGGTGGGGGCTCTCCGGGCGCTGGGCAACCTGTGGGATCTGGCCGCTTCTACCGCCGCCACCCGGGGGTGGCGGCGAGGGGAGTGGTCAGGACCGGGTGAGCTGGCCGGGCGAGACGGCGGCGGCGAGGCAGAGCAGGAGCTGGCCGACGCCGATGAACTGAGCGGTGAGGGTCAGCAGCGCCATCACGCCGGTGACCACGGCCACGACCAGGAAGGCGCCCCGGGTGCTCAGCTCGGGGATCACGCCGCGACCGCCGTCTCGATCGCGGCCGGCGCGGACGGGCGGGCGGTGAGCAGCAGCGGGGCGAAGGGGATGAGCACGTCGACCAGGAGCTCCCGGACACGCTGCGCGATGGTCGGGTCGTCCGCGGCGATGTCGGCGGCGGCGAGCAGTCGGTCGTGGCGGGCCTGGATCGCGTCGGCGGCCGCGAGGTCGTCCAGGCCCGTGAGCTTCTCGTGCTCCAGCAGGCCGGCCTCGTACATCTCCAGCGGCGTTCCGAAGACGACGTCCAGGTCGACGGAGAAGTCCGGCACCGGGACGTCGATCGCGTCCAGCAGCACCAGCGTCTCGGCGTCCAGTTCAGCGGCGTGGAAGGTGCGGTTCATGAGGTGGATCTCCTCTCGGAGGGACGCGCCTGCGCGGTCCCCGGGGCGGGGTGCCGACTGCTTGCCTTATCGACATGGCTAACTTAGCTGATACAGTCGGGGCCGTGTCAAGCCGGTTGGTTGGTGAAGTTATGGAAGCTAGCTAGGTTGAAGGAGTCGCTCTACGATGTCGGCCATGAGAGACGAGGCTGTTCAGCCGTACCAGCGGATCGCGCTGGACATGCGCGACAAGATCGCAGCAGGAGAGCTCCAGCCGGGCGAGAAGCTCCCCAGCACGCGGGAGCTGGCTGAGAAGTACGCCGTGGCAGCCGGCACCGTTCAACGGGCTCTGTCGGAGTTGCGAGCGACGGGCGCCATCTACTCCCACCAGGGCCGCGGTTCCTACGTGGCCGGCGCGGCAGCCGAGGCGACCGAGGATCCAACGACCCGTGCGCTGCGGGTCCTTGAAGACAAGGTCGCGAAGCTGACCGAACGACTGGACAAGATCGAGAAGACCCACGATGGTGCGTGACTCTCGCGCCTGGTTGATCGTCATGACCCGTGCTCCCTCCGTCCCGTCGGCGTTACGAAAGTTGTAGATGCCGTGACAGAGCGAGTTCTAGGGTCACCGTGTATCCGCAGGGCGGATACATCGATCGGAGACAAGAAGGGGGCTCGAAGTGGACCAACACCCCATCCCAACGAACCCCGATGACGCTCCCCGTCAACGCCTCGCGGAAGCCATCCGGCGGTACCGCAAGGGAACCGGCGCCTCGCTGCGCACCGTGGCGGCGCAGGCGTTCATCTCGCACTCCACGCTGCAGAGATGGGAGAACGGGACGCGGGAGATCAAGGCTCGCTCCGAGCTCGAAGCGGTGGACACCGTCCTTGGTGCGCACGGCGCGCTGCTCGCCCTCTGGGATCAGATCTACGGCGTCCCTACCGTCCGGCGGCGTGTATCCGATTCGGGGATACATGTATCCGAAGCCTCGATCAACCTGGCATCTGCCTTGCCAGAGCAGGCAACGTCGGACACTGAGGGGATCTTCGTCCCCGCTCGTCTACGTGATGGATCGGTGGTTTTTGTGGCACTCGATCGACGCGCGCTTCTGCGCGGCGGGGTGGGGATCGGTGCGGCCGCTGCAGTTGGTGCCGGAGCACCGTCCGCTGCGGCGTCGGCCGGTACTCCGGACCTTGCCCAGCGGGCACGACGTGCGGCATCTGCCTATGGGGAGACGCCCGTCGAAACCCTGCGCCGTACGCGCCGCCTGCTTATCGACAACGACAACATGTTGGGTCCCAGTCGGGCACTCGCCTCGACTCTGGAGGGCATCGAGGCCATCAAGGATCTGCGCCGGGACGCCTCGGGGGCGGACCGCCAGGACCTGATGGAGCTGCAGACGCAGTTCGCGGAGTTCGCCAGCTGGCTCTACCAGGACCTCGGCAACTGGTCGGCCGCGACGTTCTGGCTGGACCGGGCGTTCCAGTGGAGCCACACCGTCGGCGACGCCGACCTCACCACGTACGTCATGGCGCGCAAGGCGCAGCTGGCCGGCGAGACGCACGACCTGGTCGACGTGGTCGACCTGGCGGAGGCTGCCCAGCGTATGGCCCGGCCTCGCAGTCGCCTCGCAGCCGTGGCTCAGACCTACGGTGCCTACGGCCACGCGCTCCGGGGGGAGTCGTCGGCGAGCGAGCGCGACATCGACACTGTCCGCTCCAACCTCGATCGCATCGCCGGAGACCCCAGTCCGTGGGGTATCTGGCTGAACGGCCAGTACGTCGAAGTCCACCGCGCACAGAGCCTGGAGGCGCTCGGCAAGCACGACCAGGCCGCCGCCGCGTTCATGTCGGCCATTCAAGGGCTTCCGAGCGACTACCACCGCGACCGCGGCGTCTACCTCGCCCGTGCGGCCGTGGCGCACGCCGGGGCCGGCGTCCCGGAGCAGGCGGCAGAAGTGGGCCTCCGAGCCCTGGCCGTCGCGGAGGGCACCGGGTCAGGCAGGATCGTCCAGGAGCTGGCTCGCCTGGACGCGGCCTTGGTGCCGTGGCAGCGGCTCTCCGAGGTTGGAGAGTTCCGCTCCTCTTTCGACGCCCTCCTGGCTCACGAGTCCTGAAGAACGGATCACGATGACGACGCCCCGCCCGTACGTCCTACTGTCCGCCGCCATGAGCGTGGACGGCTACCTGGACGACACCAGCGCCGATCGGCTGCTGCTGAGCAACGCCGACGACTTCGACCGCGTCGACCAGGTCCGCGCCGAATCCGACGCGATCCTCATCGGCGCCACCACGATGCGCAAGGACAACCCGCGCCTCCTGGTCAACAGCGCCGACCGCCGCTCCAAGCGCGTCGCAGACGGGAAGCCGGAGTACCCGCTCAAGGTCACTGTCACCGCCTCCGGTGACCTCGACCCCAGCCTCAAGTTCTGGCACCACGGCGGCGAGAAGTTGGTGTTCACCACCGACAGCGCGCTAGACGCGGTGCAGACGAACCTGGCCGGCCTCGCCGACGTGGTGAGTACCGGTCCCGCCCTGGACTGGCACGCCATCCTCGACGAACTCGGACGCCGTGGCGTCGGCCAGCTCATGGTGGAGGGCGGGGCGACGGTGCACACCCAGCTCATGGCCGCTGACCTCGCGGACGAAGTCCACCTGGCCGTCGCCCCGCTTCTGGTCGGCGACCCGGCGGCGCCGAAGTTCCTCGGTGCCGCCACCTATCCCGGCGGCAGCACCGCCCGGATGAAACTGCTCGAAGCACGCGCCGTCGGCGACGTCGTGCTGCTCCGCTACGCCCCGAAGGACCGCACCTGATGACCGAGACCACCCACGCGCAGGATGTCCGCTGGATGCAGCGCGCCATCGACCTGTCGACGCAGTGCCCGCCAGCTGAGGGCGCGTACTCCGTCGGGGCGGTGATCGTCGGCGCGGACGGCAGAGAGCTGGCGTTCGGGTACAGCCGCGAGGGCGACGACGCGCACGTCCACGCTGAGGAATCGGCCCTTGCCAAGCTCCCGGCCGGAGACCCCCGGCTCGCAGGAGCGACGATCTACAGCACCCTGGAGCCCTGTTCCCAGCGCAAGTCCCGTCCCCACCCCTGCACGGAACTCATCCTGGCCGCGGGCATCCCGAAGGTCGTCATCGCCTGGCGTGAGCCGGCTCTCTTCGTGGCCGACTGCGTCGGCGTTGAGCTCCTGGTCGACGCCGGCGTCTCCGTGGTGGAGCTGCCTGAACTCGCCGAAGCAGCTCGGGCCGTCAACGCGCACCTCGACCTGAGCTGATCCAGATCACGGCCGGGGCGGTCCGTGATGTGAGAGTCTCGATCCCCGAAAAATTTCGGATCGCCCCTGGTCAGAGCCCCGATGCGTCGGGGTTTGCAAAGTAAATGCTTTGTAGGCAGGGCGGCTTGGTTGCTCTACAGTCCGGGCCTGCCGGTGGATACCCACCTCGAGGGGTGTAGGCGGGGCGGTGTCCGCCAACGTACGGTCGCGGTCTCGGAGATCGGAAAGGAGGTGATGGGCATGCTCGGCAACGTCGTCCCGCCCTGCGGGACCTGTCGGAAAGTCAGCGCGCGCCCGGCGGGACAGGGGCGACCCGTTCGGCGTGTTTGGCCCATCGGGCTGAATGCGGCACCGAGGATGGTGCGCATGACCACGCCCGTGGTGACGACACGTCACGCCCCCGTGCACTCGCTGTGGCGGCGGAACGGTACAGTGACGACCGACGTTGATCAAGACGTGAGTGTGGCCCCGTCGATCGCCCTTGAGCAAGGCGAGAGGGGCCACGGGCCTATGGACCTTGTGAGAGGGGTCCGGTCGGCCGGCCGCACACCCTTGCAAGGAAGGGATGGCGACGTGATCAGGGTACCCGCCCATTCGCGTTCCAAGACCGAACCCCGCCGTGGGGTCAGCAGCCATGGGTTGCTGGCTCTTCGCTGGGTTGTTCGTGCTGCCCAAACGCACGTCATCCCGGTCCGCACCTCAACAAGCGAGGGGGCCGGGACGACGTAGGTCAGTGGCGGCTTAGCCGCCGGGGTTCTGGTCCGCAAGACGATCCCCATCGTCTTGGGCTGAGCGCCCCACATGTCACCGGAGAGCTTGGCGGCTCTCCCATGGTTCGCCGGTTGGCGCCGGTCGAACAGTTCGATCTCTGGCCGAGATCACGAAGACCCGAGGGGCTTCGTCATGCCCTCATCCGTACGGAAGGAGCGATGCCATTTTGCACGGGCACCGGTGGGTGCGCCAGTTCTGGCGTGCCCTAGAACCTAGGTTTCAGCCATCCGTGCGGGGTCCGCACGGAACGGACGTGGTGGACGTCACACCGCTCGCCCTCGGAGCAGGGTCGGCGGCTGTCACACCCTTCGCAAAGTCCGCACCTGTAGAAAGCGTGACCACCTTTCTGTCGCTCGCCTCCCGGGGCGGCGCTCTCCGTACTTTGTCCACAGGCGACCTGGTGCAGGTTCGCCCGGTGACGTGTGTTCCGATGCTGGCCCGGGTGGGCCGATGAGTACCGCGACGGCGGCCGCCGTCGACGTGGTGGTGCCGGGTCCGCGGCAGCGGCGGGCTGCCGTGGACCCTGGGCAGCGCGCGGCGCCGGAGGGTGTGGTGCGCCGGCAGCGGGTGCGGGTGCCGTGGCGGCTGGTGGCGTCTGCGGCGTATCCGGATGTGGCGCTGTCGGTGTACGTGAAGGTCGCCGCGCTGCAGGCGCGTCCGGAGGCGGAGGGGTGCGAGGCGCGGACGGAGACGCTGGCCGGCTACCTCGGGGTGTCGACGGCGTCGGTGGAACGCGGCCTGACGGCGCTGCGGCGCCCGGGCCCTACGGGCGAGGCGGACCTGGCGACGCGGCGGCGGACCCTGCCCGGTGGGCGCGGGACGTCGGCGGTGCGCCGCGTGCGGCCTGCGAGCAGGGCGGAGTCGTTCGTGTGGGTGCCGGTGGCGGCGGCGGAGGACCTCTCGCCGCGGCAGCTGCGCGCGTTCGCGGCGGTCGCGTACGCGGGGGCGACGGGGATCGCGCTGACCGAGGGAGAGTTGGCCGGCTACCTGTTCCACCACTCGGGCAAGCGGGCCGGGCAGCCGATCGGCGCGGACGCGGCCGGTGCGGTGGTGGATGAGGTGGAGGCGGCCGGGTGGCTGACGGTGCAGCGGCGGGCCGGTGCGTACGGGCGGCACGTCCTGGTCGCGCACGACATCGCGCCGGAGGGTCGGACGCCTGCCGAGGCGGCGGTCGACGCCGACGCGGCCGGAGACGTCCCGGAGGACCAGGAGCACGTCCAGGAGCAGGTTCCGCCGGGTACGGCGTCGCAGGAGGCGGCGGGGACCTGGTCGACGGCGGGTTCCTGTGTTGGTGAGGGATCGGGTTCCGTGGCTGGTGAGGGGTCCCTCGCGTCTAAGGAATCACCTACGACTGACTCACCTGATGACGAGCGTGCGCTGGCCTCACCCGCCGTAGGCGAAGTACCGGTAGTACCTGTGGAAAACCGTCCGACCTCGAGCGCGGCCGCGAGGGACGGCACTGGTCTCGCGCTCCGCGCGGATGAAGAACAGCTCGCGCCGAAGGCCGAAGGCGAAAAGCGCAGCAAGGGCGGGGGGCCGGTCCGGCCGTCGTACGACGGACCGCAGTTGACCATGAACGCGCAGATCTACGCCGTGCTGGAGCCGGTGCACTGGGTGCTGGAGCGAGTGGACAGCGCGTTCGTGCAGCGGCAGATCGCCCGCGAGGTCGGGCGGCAGCTGCGCGCCGGCGCCGATCCCGAGCGACTGGCGGTGCGGCTGCGGGCCAGGTTCGCGGCGAGCGGCCCGAGCGAGATCCGGGATCCGGGCCGGTGGCTGCTCGGGGTCGCACTGCCTCGGTGGGGCTGTGGCCTCGAGGACTGCGAGGCGGGCACGCTGTGGTCGTCCGGCATGCGCTGCGAGGTGTGCGCTGCGATCGTCGCCGACCAGCGCCGGGCCCGCCGCAGCGCACAGGGCCTGTGCCCGGACCACGGCACCGCCATGGGTCCGTCCGGCGCCTGCCCGGCCTGTGAGGACGACCGCGCCCCGCGCTACGCCGTGCAGTTGGTGCCCGGCGAGCTGGACGACCGGCCGCGCGGTGCCTGCGGCGACTGCGGCGCCCGGATCTTCCTGACCGGGGCCGCGGTGGTCGACGGCCTGTGCCGGGGATGCCGCCAGGACCGGGAGGGCCGGGTGATCGCGGCGCCGCCGGGCGCGGGCCGGGTGACGTGCACCGGGCTGGACGGCGTGCCGTGTGACCGGCCCGCGCTGCCGACCCGGCCGGTGTGCCGCGTGCACCGGGCGCAGCAGGTCGCCCTCGCTGATGCGGAGAAGGTGTGACGGCAGCGCGACCGGGTGGACGTCAGGGCTGTCGGCCAGGGCGGTCGGCCTCGCCGGCGGAGCGGTGGTCCAGGGCCCGGATCAGCAGTTCGACCCGGACCAGCAGGCCCACGCCGATGACCGTGCAGGCGAGCATGACGCACCAGCCCACCGTCTGCGAGACGGACTCGTGGCGGAAGACGTATGGGGTGAGCACCGCCATCACCACGGCGAGCACGGCAAGGGCGGCTAACCAGACCAGTCTCAAGGGGACCTCTAGCCGGCACCGTATCTGTCAACGGCCGTGCGAGCAGGGCCGTTGCGTGTGAACCAGCCAACTGGAGGACACCGCTGCCCGCGGCGTCGCCTCACCATCCCATTAGATAAATCCACGGATAAATAAACGGGTAAACAATGGTAGGGTGCGAGGTGGAGGTGTCACATGGCCAACGAGAAGGATGAGCTGTTCGCAGCGGTCGACGCGCTGCTGGCGGGGGAGCCGGATCTGCCGCCGCCTGATGAGCGGTCTCGGCTGCGCAAGGCATCGGGGGTGTCGCAGTCGCGGCTGGCGACCGCACTGCAGACCACGGTGCAGACGGTGAAGAACTGGGAGGCCGGCCGGTCCGAACCGCGGCCGCCGAAGCGGGACGCCTACCAGCGGCTGCTGGACGGGTGGGCCGCGAAGTACCCCGCCGATCCCGCGCCGCCGGTCCCGGCCGCGCTCGCCAACCCCGCCCCTGCGGTGGCACCGGCTACCGAAGCGCCGGCGTCGACCAGGAGCACGGCGCCGCGTCCGGCGGCGGCCGCCAGGAGCACGCCGACGTCGCGCAGGCCGGCGGCGAAGAAGGCGACCTCGAAGCCGGCCCCCGCCGCGGCGTCGACGGCGGCCGCGGCCGATCCGCGGTTCGCGCACGGCCCGCTCGGTGTGCTGGACGGCGACGGCTCCCTGTACTGCGCGGGCGGCCTGGTCCTGGAGTGCCCGGCGGAGTCGGTGCCGGAGCTGGTGGAGTGGACGCTCGCCGAAGCCCGGCTCGGCGCGAGCCGGCTGCACCGTTCCGGCAAGGACTCCGACCCGCTGATCGTGCTGACCGCCGCGGCCGCCGCCCGTCTCGGACTGCCGGAGCGCCTGGAGGACCGCCGGGCGATGCGGCTGCCGGAGGACCACAAAGTCGTCAAGCAGATCGGCCGCGCGAAGTGGCAGCTGACCCGGCGCGGGTTCGGCCCGTGGGCCAGGATCTACCGGCCGGCCAAGGGCAGCGAGCGAAGTTGCGTGCAGCTCGCCGTGCTGCCGTGGGGCGCGCTGGACTCCCGGGCGTGGGGCGACGCGGACCAGCTGCCGCCGGCGGAACTCGCGCGGGTGCTGACCGCCTACGCCTCCCGCGTGCTGACCCCGCGCGGCTCCACCGCGGTCGCCGGGCTGGAGCTGATGACGGCGCTGCGGCCGCCGACCCGCGCGGTGAAGGACGACACGACCGACACGTGGGTGCCCGGGCCGGTGCCCGGCTCGCTCACCGCGGCGGTCGACCCTGCGCCGCCGGAGGCCCCCGACGAACACCCCGTCGTGCACGGCCTGTACCCGACCGCCAACCCGCGCACCGCGGCGGAAGCCCTCGATGAGGAGGCGTTCGACTGGATCCGCCCCACCGAGCTGCTCACCGACGGCGAGTGCTCCCGCCAGTTCGCGGTCGGCGTCGACGTGAACACCGCGTTCCTCGCCGCCGCGAACAGGCTGGTGGTCGGCCTGTCCGGACCCGAGTACGTCAAGTCGCCGCGGTTCGACAAGGCGGTGCCCGGCTCCTGGCTGGTGGACCTGTCCGGGATCAAGCTGGACCCGCGGCTGCCGTCGCCGTTCACCCCGCACGGCCGCCGCCCGGAAGGGCCGGCCTGGTACGCCACTCCCACCGTCGCCTACGCAGCTGAGCTGATCGACACCTTCGGGCTCCCGGTGGAGCTCCGCCCCCTCGTGGGCTACCTGCGGCGCGATGCCGGTCCGTACCTGGACCCCTGGTACAAGCACCTGGCGGAGGCGTACAAGGCGACGATGGCCGACCTCGGCATCACCGCCGACCTGGACCCGGCCGCGTTCCTGGCCGCGATGGAGACTCACAAGGCCGGCGACCCGGGTATGGCGGCGGTGCTGTCGGCGATCAAGTCCACGGTCAAGGGCGGCATCGGCAAGCTGCGCGAGCGCCCGCAGGGCACGAAGTACCGGCCGGGCGAGCGGTGGCCGGCCCTGGAGCGCCCGACGTGGCGCCCGGACATCCGGGCGGCGGTGATCTCGGCGGCCCGGGTCAACATGCACCGGAAGCTGGTGAAGACGGCGCTGGCGACGCAGGCCGGCCCCGCGCCGACCGGCGCGGTGGTGTTCGGCGAGGACGCGCTGCTGCCGATCGCACTGCTGTCGGACTGCGCTGTCTACCCGGCCGCCGGGCCCTCCCCACTGGACGTCCTGCCGTACGACGCGGCGGGCAAGCCGGCGCCGGGCACATTCCGGCTCGGAGTCTCGCCCGGCATGGTCAAGCACGAAGGGACGCAGCCGCTGTTCTGGGCTGTGGAGCTCCTGGAGCAGCAGCACAACCCCGCCCGGCACATCAAGGGCGGCGACGCCGCGGACGAGGGGGAGTAGAGCCGTGGGCGACACCATCATCGCGGTAGCCGGCACCCTGCTCGGAGGACTGTTAACCGCGCTCCTGCAGTCCCGCCACTCCCGAGCCGCCCGCCGCGACGACCGCGCCGACCGCCGCGCGGCCGACCTGCGCGCCGCCCTCGGCGAGCTGGTGGCGGCGATAGGCGACCACCGCCGCACCATGTGGCACCGCGAGCACCTGCGCCTGACCGGCGCCCCGCAGGACACCTACGACAGCGCCCGGGCCGCCAGCCACACCACCCGCTCCGCCGTCACCGCCCCACTGGTCGCGGTCTCCATCATCGAACCCGACCTCGAGCCGGCGGCCCGCCGCGCGGCCCGGGCCGCGTTCGACCTGCGCGGCGCCACCGACCTGGACGCCCTCGCCGCCATGCGCGAGGACGCCATCACCGCAACCGACGACCTGGTCGCTGCCGCCGGCCGCGCCCTGAGCCAAGGAGCCTGACCATGGGCGAGATCGAAGACGCACTGACCCGTGCGGCCGCGAACACCGCGACCCGCCCGATCCCGAAGAACGCCGGCGCGCAGATGCGGTTCCTGCTCAAGGCGGAGAAGGGCTCCACCCGCGCCCTGGCGGCCCGACTCGGAGTCACCCAGCGCACGGTGGAGCGCTACCTCAAAGGCACCCTGCGGCGGCCGCGCAAGGACCTGGCGGCCCGCCTGGAGCGCGAGGTCCGCAAGGACTGGCAGCCCCGTGTGCAGCAGCGGGCGAAGAAGCACGCCGCCTCGCGCGGCGGCATCGTGATCGAGACGAGGGCGCGGTTCGGGTTCACCGCCGCGCCCGGGTCGACGGACGACGGGCGGGTCCGCCGGATCACCCAGCACCTGCCGCCCGTCTACGCGAGCCGGCTGTTCGACGCGCAGGCCGCCGGCGCCACCGAGCAGCAACTCCAGCGCATCGCCGCCGAAGGACTCCAGGAGATCTACTTCAAGGACCGCGGCCGCCGCGCGGCCGACCTCGAGGTGGAGTTCACCGACATCGACTACATCGAACTGGACTTCTGATGACCGCCACCGACCCGGCCCCCACCAGCGGTGCCGAAGAAGAGGAAGACGACCCCGGCTTCCGGCATGTCGGCGTGGAGATCATCTGCACGCCGGACGTCGCCGACGGCATCGCGCAGCAGCTCCGGGACGCCGTCGAAGAGATCCTGGAGGGCTACAGCGACGAAGAGATCATCGACTACGGCGTCGACTGACGCCCCGAGCGAGCCGGCCGACCGCGGCCGTACGACAGCGCCCCTTCCCGGCATTCGAGCTGCCGGGAAGGGGCGCTTGGCATCGTAGCCGGGCCTGAACGACCTGCGGTCACGCCGACTCGCCCCCGACGTCGGCCGGGGGTGCGACGTCCGGGGCGGCCAGGGCGGCGTCGACGAAGGCCTGCACGAGCGCGGCCACCTCGGTCCGCGTGACGTCCTTGGTCCAGTTCCCGGTGATGTGCTTGTCGCAGTACAGCGAGAACCGGTACACGCCGTGCGCGTACTCCAGCTCCCGGGCACTGGGCTGCCGTTGGCAGCGGCGGCCGTGCCGCTCGGTCTGTGCCAGGTGGGCGGGCACCACGCCGGTGTGGAACCGGCGCGGCAGGGTGCGCTGCTCGCGGCAGCCGCGGCACTCCAGCAGGTGCAGCACGCTGGTCGGATCCTGCAGGAACCAGTGGGGTGGGGCCAGGCCCTCGCGGGTGTTGCAGCCGCTGCACAGCGGCCCGCGCACATAGCCGTGGTCGTGGCAGTGGTCCCACGCCGATGCCCTCGCTTCCCCGCACAGCCGGCACACGTAGTCGTCTGCCCGGGTGCCGCGCCGGCGCGGCGAGTCGTACAGCACGCCCCGCAGGTGGCCGCCGTACAGGCGGAAGGACGCCCCCGAGCACGGCGGGCACATGGTCACGTAGCCCTTGGCCGTCGACCGCCGCCAGGGCCAACCCCACATCGGCCCCTGCGCGCCGCACAGGGAGCACAGCCGGACCCGGCCGATCAGCTCATCCTCCCGCTGCTCGAAGCGGTCCAGGAGCCCCACGTAGGCACGGGGCAGCAGCCATGCGTCGCCGGACCAGGTCAGCAGTTGCAGGGGCCGGGTGCTGGCGATGTTCTGCGTGGACCGGTACAGACTGCTGCGGGCGAGGAAGTCCTCCCACGTCAGCTCACCCGGCAGGCCGTTGGCGCCGAAGCGCTTCCAGGAGGACGCCCATTCGTCGCAGGAACGCACGTCTCGCTCCATCATCTGGCGGCGGGCCTGGTGGAACATCCACGACACCAGCTGCCGCCGCCAGTCGGGCCGGCCCCAGTCCTCCAGGTCGCGTTCGTCGTGGTCGCGGTACGCGGGCAGCTGCACCTCCACGACGTCGTCCACGTCCACGGCGAACTCCGCCAGTGCCTGGCCGGCCCGGCGGATGTCCCGCTCTTCGAACATCCACCGCGACCGGTGCTTGTAGCAGCGCAGCGCTATGTCGCCGACGAACACGTGCCCGTGCCACCGCAGACGCGGCATCTCGACCAGCTCGTCAAGGTCCAGTGGGACCGTGGCACCGTGCGTCAGTTCCGCGAACAGGGAACGCGCGTACTCCCGGCTAATGAGAGACATGTCCGGATGGTGGCAGTACCCACCGACAACGCCCCTGGCCGCAGGCCTCAGCCGACGGCGCCGGCCAGCGCGGGGTGTTCGTCTCGCAGCCGTTCCAGTGTGGCGGCGACGTCGCCGCGGTCGTCCTGGTCGGTCAGAAGGCCCGTGATCAAGCGCAGGAGGCTGCGGGCCAGGCCGACGCACCCGGTGGTGGGGGAGTCGCGCTGCCAGTCCCGCAGCGCGGACAGCAGGACGTCCCCGACGCGCTCGAGGATGAACGAGTCCGCGGTGGGCTCTTCGTCGTCCGGCACGGTGGTGACCGGCAGGACCAGGTCCTCGGTCAGCCGCAGCATGAGGAACGGCAGCTCCGGGTCGGCCTGCTCCCGGCTGGCGACGTTCGCGCCGCCGCCGGCCTCCAGCGCCATGAGGTAGTCGAAGGCGCGGCTCACCTGTTCGGGAGTCAGCGGCGTGCGGGGCGGAACCAGGTACGGCATCAGCGTCTCCTGCTCGTTGGCGGCCGCCGTGCCGGTCACGGCAACCTCCCGGACAGGCTGCGGCCGCCGGTCTGTGGACAGACGCCGCCGAATCGCCGACCACTGTCCACAGGACAACCGTCCGACCGTGGCTGTATGACGAGCGATCACGACGACAGCGCCCTGCCCACACCCCGCTCGCCCGCGTCGGTGCGGGGGCAGTTCCATGACGGCCTGGAGGCGGCGGAGCGGGCCGCGTTCACCCGGCCGGTGCCCAAGGGCGCGGGCGCGAAGATGCGGTTCCTCCTGGACCGCGCGAAGGGCTCCACAGGGGCCGTTGCGGCCCGGTTGGGCACGTCCCGCCGAACGGTGCAGCGCTACGCCGCGGGCAAGCTCAGGCGGCCCCAGAAGGCTCTGCAGGCGGCGCTGGAGGAAGAGACCGCCCGGGACTGGCAGCCGGGCGTGCGCGCCCGGGTCCGCGAGCAGGCCGCCAGCAGCGGCGGCCTGCGGATCACAGCGCGGGCCCGGTTCGGGTTCCGGGCCGCGCTCGGCTCCACCGATGACCCCCGCCCGCGGCTCATCTCCCAGACCGTCTCGCCGGACCACGCGGGCCGCATCCTCGCCGCCCGCGAGCGAGGTGCGACCGAAGCTGAGTTGCAGAACCTGGTCGCGCAAGCTCTCGGGTACGCCTACTTCGGGAATTACGGTGAGCGAGCGAAGGGTGTGGAAGTGGTATTCACCGACGTGGATTACATCGACTTCAACTTTTGAGCGGGCCGCGCGCGAGAGCTGGTATACCTGACTCACCGAATTACCGGCCCCGCACAACACCCGCTCTTTATCCCTGCTGAAAGCGAGGCGCTGATGCCCACGCCCCGGCACGCTGTCCACCGCCCTCCCAGCCCGCGCGATCCGGTCGACCCCGCCCGGATCGGCCGACGCGTCGTGCGCCGCCGTGCCACCGGCATGACGGCCGACGCGCTCGCGGCCGCGCTGGATACCGCGCGGTTCTTCGCCCGGCAGGACTCCCGGCACGAGGACCTGGCCGACGACCCGCGCGGCCGCGCGGAGCTCGCGGAGTGGGAGCGCCTGGAGCAGCTGCTCGCCGCGGCCGGGCCGGGCGCGGTCTACGACCCGGGCACGGACGACGTCGCGCAGGCGGAGCTGGCGGCCGACGCCGCGGCCGCCGCCGCACGGGAAGCCGAGCTGCGGGAAGCCGCCCGGGTTGGGGCCCGCGCCGATGAGCTCCAGGCGCTGCGCGAGCTCGGCACCCTGGCACAGGCCGAACCCCGGCAGGGCGACGAAGCGGTGCGGGACCTGCTGACCCGCCGCGCCGGCCACTACGTCCAGGCCGACGTCGACGCCTGGTTCGCGCACGCCCTGGCCTCCCACCGCGGGCACTATGCGGATCCGGCCGCCCGGGAGGCTGCCGCCGATCTCCTGCCGCACCCGGTGCTCACCCACGCCGCGCTGTTGGCCGCGCTCGCCCGCCTGCAGCCCGGCGCCGACGTCGACCAGCTGGCGTTCGCGGGCCGGCTCGCGAACGCCGACCCGCAGGCCGCCGCCGACCTCGCCGCGTTCCTCACCAGCCGCGGGCCGGTGTAACGCTGACAGAGCGTAAGCGTGACACCCGCCCGGACGGCCTCCGCAGCGCGTTGCACCCCCAGTCGGACCGTTACAGCGACTAAGCCGCAGCTCAAGGCCGGTTCAGTGCTCCGCGAACGGCCTCTTCTCACCGGCCGGGAGGTGTAACGCCCTTCGCGCAGCCGCTCTCAGGGCCTCTCAAGAGGCCGACCCGAAGAACCTCGGGTCAGAGCGTGACAGTGTCACGCTCACCGAACGTGAGCGGTCCGGGCGTTGCACGCGCCAAGCGAGCGTCACCTCAGCCCGGAGCCTGCCGACCCGTAACCGATTCGGGCCGGGCTCGTTGAGCACCACAGACCCCCCACGATGAAGCCCCGGCGCCGTACGCCCCCCACGGCGGCCCGGGGTTTCGTGCTGAGCACGCCGGCCGGGCCAGGGCCAGCCGTTCCGGCAAGGGCGCCCGGGTGGCCCGCGGGCGCCGCTACCGTGGGCTGCAAGGCCCGCAACGCCCGCCTACGGAGGCCTCGATGAGCGCACAGCCCGACCACGCCCTTCCTGCGACCGCAGCCCCGGCGCCGACGGCGGCCGCGCAGCTGCTGGAGGCGCTGCGGGCCGACCGCCGCGCGGTCCGGTGGGTGCCGGCGTTCGAGGCCGACTGGGCACGCGCCCTCGAGGACTCGCGGCACTCCTACAGCCTCACTCCGCTGCACGACGTGGTCCGCGCATGGCAGGCGCGCGTGGCGGCGGCTCCGGCTGTCGATGCGTTCATCGCCAGCGGGTATGACGACTCCGACGGCGTCGCCCTCGAGGACGTCCTGCCGCCGCGGGGCGCCCGGTGAGCAGCGTGTGGCCGGCCCGGCTCTCGCCGCAGGCCTCCAAGACCGTCGCGGAACTGCCCGCCCACGCGGTGGAGATGCTGCGCGACGTCCTGGATATCGCCGGGCGCGACCCGTGGACCTGGCCGCCGATGGACGCCGGCGACGTCGAGGGCGAGGACGTCCGCGCGGCCGCCGTCGGGCAGCTGACCGCCGTGTACTGGGTCAACCGCGCGCAAGGGCGCCTGTACGTGGTCTCCGTCGTCTGGCTCGGCTGACCGGCCACCCCGAGCAGCAGGGCCGAGCCGGACTTCTCACGGCCAGGTGGTGAGCGCGTCGACCAGGACGCGCAGCTGCAGCACGACGTCGCCGACCCCCGGCTCCTGGTCCACGATGTCGGCGGCCGGCGCCAGGACGTCGACCAGCCGCCCGGACCGCACCGTCGGCGGAACCTCCCGCAGAGCAGCGCGCAGCACGTGCGCGTCCCAGCGGCTGCGCGCGAGGCCTTCGGCGAGCTCCCGCTCCGCCGGGTCCGGCACCCAGGCACCGGACCGGTAGCTCTCCAGCAGCACCGCCGCGTCCCGGCACAGCGCCTCGCTCAGCGCACTCGTGGTCGTCACGCACCACCAACGACACCCCGGCCACCCACGGCACGGGAAGCAGCAACGGCGAGCAGCAGCGTGCAGCACGCCGTTGCTGTCCGGGCGCTGCTCCCCGTACTGCTGGGCTCGTTGCTTCGGTTGCTTCGGAGCTCTGGGACATACCGCGACCCGGGCGGCACAAGGGTGCTGCTCGTGCAGCAGCCGGCTGCTGCCCTGCGGTTTCCCCTGGAGGGGAACGATGCAACGCCTCTGCGAGGAGGACGCGACGGCGCCGCCCCACGGAAGCCGCACACGGCCCTGTGAGCGCGTTTGCCGCCCTCCAGGCTCCCGAGCGGCATTCCAGGGGCCGCAACGGCCCCTGCGGGGCGTACAGCGCCGCTGGCGGGTGCAGCGGGCCGGATGGCGTAGTGGGGCGTTCGAGCGGCGTGCGGTGGGCAGTTCGCCTGTCGCTCGGCTCGCCGCGCAGCGCGCTGCGCTCTCAGAGGGAAGGAGTGTCTACCTGCAGTTAAGTACCTACAGGTACTAACTACATTGGGGTGCAACGCCGGTCGCCGGCGGCAGCCCCTGGTGACCGATCAGCAGGAAGCAGCCCGCTCCGGCGGGCAGCACGCCCCCCGCGTCCCAGCTTCGAAGCACGGCCCGGCAGGCAGCGCAGACCCGTTGCACCCTTTCCCACCTGCGGCGCACGGAAGGGTGCAACGCCCTGGCGCCGGGCATGGCAACGGCGCCGCACCTCGGGAGCGCAGCGCCGTTGGGTCCTGGCCGGGCCGGACGGCCGGCTACGCGCTGCGCCGGGCGGGCACGGCGGCCAGATGCCGCTGCGGAGCGGGCAGCGCAGGGGCGGGAAGCGCGCCGGCCTGGATGGACTCCGTCGCCTCGCGCAGCG
Organism: Actinacidiphila yeochonensis CN732; assembly: GCF_000745345.1. Taxonomy (NCBI): domain Bacteria; kingdom Bacillati; phylum Actinomycetota; class Actinomycetes; order Kitasatosporales; family Streptomycetaceae; genus Actinacidiphila; species Actinacidiphila yeochonensis. Next base: position 41,310 of record NZ_JQNR01000001.1, read on the forward strand.
CCTGGTCCATCTCCTGCTCGCTGGCGTACCCGGCGAAGTACGGGTGGATGAAGTAGCTGCGGTAGCGGCCCTCGGGCCGCAGGATGACGTGCCGCTCCACCAGCTGGCTCATCGCGATCGACGTGCGGTTCTTGCTCAGCCCCACGCGATCCCGCAGCTCCGCCTGCGAGGCGTTGACCTCGCCGCCGGGCCGCTGGACCTCCATCATCGCGCTGAGCAGGTCGTAGGACGCCTTGGAGAGCTCCAGGCGGTGCAGCTGAGCGAACCCGAGGGTGGCCTGGATCAGCATGCTTCCTCCTCCACGTCGTTGTCGCCGAACGCCAGTTGCCGCGTACGCGGCTCCGGAACGGCCGGCCGCGCGAACTCCGGGAAGCTCTCGCTCGCGGCCTGCTCCAGCGCCCGAACATCTTCCCGCATCTCCGGGTAGTGCTTCCTCAGCGCAGCCCTGACGTCCTGCCGCAGCTGCTCCAGGGCCTCGCGCTGGAGGTCGCCGTTGCCCTTGAAGCAGATCAGCGGGTTGACCACGATCACCGAGTTCGCCCGGCGCTGGACCATGTGCCAGCTCTCAAGGCTGCCCAGCGCCCGGGTGACGTTCGCGCGCTCCACCCCGAGGTGACGGGCGACCTTGATGTGCGTGATCCGCAGCCGGCCCTCCACCTGGCGGCCCATGCAGAACAGCAGCACGGCCGACTGGACCGGCGACATGCCGTACCGGGCGATCAGCACCGCCAGGACGTCGGACAGGAAGTCGTTGCTGACCATGCTGTAGCCGCTACGCCCCCACGCATCGTGCGGCTCGCGGTACCTGTACTCGACACTCGCCGACTTCACCGGCCGGCCGCGTTCCGGCGGCGTGCGGTCCAGAGCTTTGGCGAAGCTGTCCGCCAGCGGAGACCTCACGGGCTCACCGCGGCTGGCCGACTGCCGGTCCCTGCTGGTGGAGCGACTCGCTTCGCCGGGCACCCTGGCTCCTGCTGGTCGATCTTGCGTGGTCGCCGGAACCCTAGCCGAGATTGTCCCCGCCCACGGGGACCTTTGTCCCTGTCGGCGTGGCCCCCTGGTGTCGGCACCGACACATCGGCCCTCGATCCCCGAGCAGCGCGCACAGACCTGACCAGCGTGAACACAGTTTGTACCTGTTTCCGGGACCAAATGCGGTGCCGCTGTGTCGGAGCGGGCACAAAACCGCAGGTCGATGTGTCAGGGCCAACACATCGACTCTCGCAAAACCGCAGGTCAGGGCAGGTTTCCACGCGGCCCCCTTTTATCAGTAAGACGCACGCGCGCGAGGGCGCAAGCCACAGCCCATCCGGGCGCACCTCGCTTCGCGTGCGGCTGCGTAGGCCAGCTGGCGGTCGTGGACAGCACCAGCGGTCCTGAGTCTCGAGCGGCTCGGGCCGTGACGAACAAGCGCAAGCAGCGGAGCCAGCCGCCGCGGTGGTTCCGCTGCACGGCCTGGCGGCCGCGCAGCTCCCGTACCTCCGCACGTGAATTCCAGGCGTAAGGTCGATCGAGGTCCCGTTCTCCGGCTGAGGCAATTACCAGCCGCAGTAATGGGCTTCGCAATCGAAATTCCCTCAGCGTTATTTCCCCGAACTGAAACCACGCCTTTGCGGAAGTGTCGGGCCTGGCTTGACGCCATGATGCACCCCGGGCGGGTGTGCTCCGGGGGTGGTGTCTGAGTCCAGAGGCTAGCCCATCCCGAAGTTTGACACACCGCGCA
>NZ_JQNR01000002.1 GCF_000745345.1 Actinacidiphila yeochonensis CN732
GTCGGTGGCGGCGCGGGCCGGCGCTCGGCGGTGGGCAGCAGGGCGGGGCGCAGCCGGCGGGCGTGGGCGAGGGCGGTGTCGAGGTCGCCGAGGTGGCGGTGGATCCCGATCCGGTACAGGGCGCACTGAACCGCGGTCAGCTCCCGTCGGGGGCCGGCGGCATCGGGGCGGCGGGCGAGGTGGTGGGTGATCTCCTCGGCCTGGGCCGCGAACTCGTAGGCGGTGGCGGGCCGGTGGGCCTGGGCGGCGGTGTAGGCGGCGGTGAGCGCCGCCATGCCCGCTGCTTCCAGGCCGGCCGTGGTGGGCCGGGAGCCGGCCGTCAGGTGGGCGCGGGCCTCTTCCAGCAGGTGCAGGGCCTCGTCGGTGCGGCCGGTACGGCGCAGCGGGGTCGCGGCAGCGCGGGCCGCGGCAGCGAGCGCCACCGGGTCCCCGGAGCGGCGGGCCGCGGCGCCGGCCCGTTCCGCGTAAGTGCCGGCGGGCTCGGTGCGTCCCTGCTTGACGGCGAGCTGGGAGGCCAGCACCCCCTGGGCGGCACCGGCCGGGCCCTGCTCGGCGCTGCGGGCGGCGGCGGCCAGGAGCAGCGGCAGCACCTCGCCGAGCCGCGCGTAGGCGCTGGCGGCGAACAGCCGGCGGGCCGCGGCGACGTCGCCGGCGGACAGCCCCGGTACGGGAGCAGCCCACGCTGCCGCGGGCGCGGCGAAGGCGCCGGCCCCCAGCCCAACTCCGGCCATCAGTACGCTCCGTCGCTCCACTCGGGCCTCCTTCACCTCCTGGCGCAGCGGCGCGGCGCCGCAACGACGCTACGGCCGGGCGGGCGGTGCGGAACAGGGCGCACGCCGCTGGCCGCGCGCGCTCCGCGGCGGCGCTCCAGCGGCGCCCGGGGGCTCCGTGGTGCCGAGACGGCCGAGGCGGCCGGGAGCGGCTCACCGGCTCGCGTGGCCTGCGCGTGGAAGAGCCGGAACGTGTCGTTTTCGCAGTTCAGAGGGGGGACACCACGGGGGGCGACGGGGCGGTGCGCGTCCTTCGGACTCGGGCGTGGCCGTGCTGGGCTGGCTCCGCGCTCCGCGGCCATCCCGCCGGCTGAACGGGCGCCGGGATGGCCGCACTTGGACGGCTCGGCAGCGAGGCGAGCACCACCGCATGACACATAAAACTTGACCGCGGCGACAGTCTGGAGGTAGACTAATGAATACATCGGCGGGGGTGTCCGGCCCGAGCGCCACCCCGACCCGCCCGCCGCGAAGCAGCCATCCCCCCGGAGGTTCACGTGCCCCTGTTCTCCCAGGCCGAGATCGACGCCGCTCGTGAGCGGGAAGCCGCACGCAACGCCTCCCTGCGCGCCACCACCGCCGGGGAACTGCGCACCTGGCTCACCGCCCAGGACGACGTCGCCGACGCCGTGATCCGCCCCGCCGCCCCCGGCACCGTCGCCGTACGGCTGGCCGACGGCCTGCTGGCCGCCGTCACCGTCTCCACCGGCGACGTCCTCCCGCCCGCCACCGCGTCCGGCGCTGCGGCGCACCAGGCGCTCGCCGAGCGGATCCGTGCCTGGCTCACCGGCGAGGCGGGCATCGGCCAGACCTGGCTCATCCCCAGCACCGCCGCCCTCGGCGTCGAGCTCGAAGACGGCACCGACTTCACCATCACCGTCAGCCCCCGCACCTGACCTGCCTGGAGACTCCCGTGCTGAACCCCGGCCCCAACTTCCGCCGGATCACCTGCCCCGACTGCCAGAAGGGCACGATCGTCCTCGCCTCCACCACGGCGCGGTTCCAGTGCAGCCGCCTGCGCCAGGTGATCGACGGCTTCAAGGTCGGCAACTGCGACTTCGCGACGCGCGACCGCGCCGAGATCCCCGTCGAGCCCAGCGAGCAGGTCGTCGTCGTGGACTTCACGCCCTTCGCCAAGCTCACCACTCCCTGAGACCCGCCGCGCGCGTCGGCGCCGGATCGCCCGGCACGGCCGGCTTCCGGCACCGAGCACCACGACCCGCCGGGGACGTCCCCTACGAGAGCGAGGAGCGCACCATGTCCGTCACCTTCACCGCCGCCCACGTCGCCGGCTCGGCATTCATCATCAGCTGCGTCTGCCCGGCGGCGAAGGCGGCCGCGTTCCCGTACGCCACGTACGACGCGGCCCAGGCGGCCTACCCGGCGGAGCCCCTCCTGGTCGAACTCCCCGGCTGCGAGTACCCGGGCCGCTGCCGCCCGTTCATCCTCAGTCTCGACCCGGCCGGGGACGACATCCCCGAGATCAATCTCTCCAACAGCAACGCGCGCCGCATTCTCGACGCACTCGGCCTGAACAGCGACGACCTGTCCGGCAGTGGAATGGCCGAAGACTTCCTCGGCCGCTGCCTGATCGCCCTGGCCCTTGAGCCCGCCGACGCAGGAGTACCGCCCGTGCAGGACGGCAACGTCATCGACTGCGGCCGCCCGGCCGGATACCTCCAGACCCGCCTCACCGAACTCCACGCCCTGGCCGTGTGGTGCGCGGGCCAGGGGCGCGCCGTGTCCTGGGCCTGAAGCCAGCCCCGCGAAGTGCCGGCCGAGCTTCGAGAGGGGCACCGAAGGAGTCGGTGTTTCCGCACTTCAGCAGCATGGACGCCGCGGATGGCAGACGGTTCGGCCGCGGACTGGGGGCGCGGCCGAGGTTCGGTCCGCGTTCCATGGTCGTGACCCACACCCCGAATGACACATAAAACTTGCCTTCGAACATCCCGTGAGGTAGAATAATGAATATAGCGGCAAGGACGGACACCCGGTCTGACAACCGCCAAGTCCCCACCGGCCAGCACCTACTTCCAGCAAGGAGCAGCCATGCCCCGCACCACCGCCCGCCCGGTCGACATCGCCAAGCTCGTAGAAATGCTGGAGACGGCGCGCGAAACGGTGGCGCGCGGCTCCGACGCGGACTACTACCCGCGCCACCACTCCGAGCGCGGCGAGATCGACGTCGTGTTCGACGAGCTCGTCGAGTGGGCACGCGGACACCTGGCGCAGGACGAGCTGCGCAAGACGGCCAAGCCGATCTCGGACCCGGACCTCCAGCCCGGAGACCTCGTCCTGGTGGACGACGTTGCCGTGACCGTCCGTGAGATCCACTTCCGCGCGCCCGGCGAGCACCGGGACTCGGGCCTGCCCTCCCACCGGCCCGCGACCGAGGTGGTCACCGCCCTGGGCAGCCAGTGGCTCGCCCTCGTCCCCCACCCGGCCCCCGCCCGCTAGACCCGCTCCGGGGTGGCCCTGTGCGCGGGGCCACCCCGGCCACCACCGGGCACGACGAGCCGTACACCATCCCGCCGGTGGCTTCCCGGCACCCCGCCCGAGAAAGGGGCGCAGCATGAGGTCCGCACCCGTACCGCGCACCGGCCGCGCGAAGAGCCGCAAGTACCGCCAGGCCCCGACCGGAACGGTGGGCAGCAAGGTGCTCTCCCACCGGTACGGCGACGAGGGCGAGAAGGGTCCCAAGCACCGCCGCCAGGTCCGCCGCTGCGAGGAGCGCCTCTGGCGCCGCGAAGTGGCCCGCACCGCCTGACCGGCTCCCTCCAGCAGGCGCCCGCCCGCCGCGCCCCGGCCGCTCGGCCGGGCCGGGCGACGGCGGGCCGCCGGCACCACCCCGCACAGAACCGGAGCGCCCATCCGATGGACACCACCACGAAGCCCGACACCGCCCTGTGGCAGAACCTCGCGGACGCCCTGAACGCCCTCGCCGACGCCGGCCTCCACCCCGACTTCCACGACCGCTACGGCACCTGCAACAACTGGCAGCACCAGCCGTACGCCTCCAGCAACTTCGGCAACAGCCCGTGGGTGGTCTTCGACCTGCGCGAACGCGAGTACACGGTCACGACGCGCGAACGCACCCTCGCCGGGGAGCACTCCCGGCCCCGCCGCCGCCGCAAGCGCCGCTGACGCCCACCGCGCCCCGCCATGCCCGGCCACTCGACCGGGCCGGCCTGGCGGGCATCCGCCCCTCCCCGCGTTCCCGATCCCGCCAACTCCTCCAGGAGCCGCCCCACATGGGCCCGTACGCCAGCCCTGCCCAGCCCCGCCGCACCCCCGCCGTCGACACGCTGCGCGCCCTCGTCCCCGACGACGCCGACGTGATCCGCGTACGCGCCGCCACCCCGACCGCCGCCAACGGCTGGACGTGGACGCAGGCCGAGGTGCTCGGCGCCTACCAGTGGCCGCCCTACCCCGGCGAAGCGCTCCGCCCCCTCGACCGCACCGCCGACGACAGCACGCACGCCAGCCTGACCGTCTGCCAGTTCCTCGCCACCCACCAGTACGCGCCGATCGTCCGCCTCGTGCGCGCCGGCGACGCCACCTACACCTTCAGCATCCGCCTCAGCTGCCCCCGCTGGGAGGACTGGGACGAGACGTGAGCGCCCCCTCGCCCCGGGCCCGGGCGGAGCTTCGCCGCGTCCGGGGCGCTCGCTACGATGGCCGCGCACCACAGGGCAACCGCGCCGCGCCCGGTCCGACACCTCGACGCCCACACCGTCGAAGGGGACCGCAGACGTCTGAGACTCGCGCGAGCATCTGTGTCATGCCCTCCTCCAAGGCGGCCGGCGCGTGTGGGGCAGCAGGCCGGACGAGGACGGACGTCATGACCGACCCCCGCAACCGGGAGCACAACCGCGCCGTACGCGCCTACCAGCGGGCCCACCCCGGCACCACCCTGGACCAGGCCCGCCAGGCCGTCACCGCCCGCTCCGGCCGCCGGCCCGGCCTCCCCGGCCGGATCCCCGGCGCTCCCCTGCCCCGCCCCGCCGAGCGGCTCGACGACTACGTGCAGCGCGTCGCCGCCGCGGCAGGCGTCCAGCGGCACCGCGCGATGGAGCTCCTGGGCCTTGAGCCCGGCGCCTCGGCCACCGAGCGCCTGGACGACCTCGCCGCCGGCCTGCCCGACGACACCGTCCGGGCCCTCGTCGCCGCCACGGGCATGACCGCCGGCCAGGCCCGCGCCCTGACCGCCCCGTACGCCGCCGGCCGGATCCCGGACCTCGAGAACCTGGCGCGGCAGCTGCTGCTGGACAAGCACGTCCGGCCCGGGGGCGCGGGCAAGACCCGTACGGACGCGGCCGGCTTCGCCCGGCTCCTCGCCCAGACGTACGGACCGCGGGTCCTTCCCGTCGACCTGCCCGTGCACGAGCTCTTCCCTGCCCCCTACCGCCCGGCCATCGTCGATCTGGACTGGCCGTTCGACACCCCCAGGCCCGTCGACCCCGACGTCTTCGACGAGGTCGCGACGGCCCTCGGGATCCGGCAGAACACCGGCACGGACACGCCGCGGCCCGAGTAGCAGCCCGCGCGGCCCAGCGCGGCGGACAGCCACCCGCAGACCCCACGACGACGCCGGCGGGCGCAGCGGGCCTGATCCGGCCGGCCGCGTACGGAGGGTGCCTGCTCAGGCCTCAGACCCGCACGGGCTCGGCCCGGCCCCCGGCCGGCGCCGGCCTGGCCGTCCACCGCCGCCGCAGGCGAGGTGGACGGCTCTTTGTCCGTTTCTCGGCCGCGACCTGCGACGCGCGCGCGGGAGGCAACCGACGTACCTTCCGGGACCGGCGGCGGCCGGGTCGCGTCCCGGGCACCGGCGCTGCCACCATCGTCGTCACCGCGCCGGACGGCAACTCCCCCGGCCTGGCCCAGCACCCGCGCACCCCCTCCCTGGAGGCACCGCCATGCCCACCGCCCCGCCGGACGAGCCCGCCCTGCCCGAGACCGCCCTGGCGCCCTCATCGGGCACCGGGCGCCTGGGCCCGGGGGAGGCGGCCGTCGTCGTCACCGCGATCACCGCGGTGACGGTGCTCGCCGTCCTGGAGCGGCCCATCCCCGCCGTCCTGACCGCGATCGCCTCGGCCGCCGGCTGGCTGCTGCTCCCCCACCGCGCGCACCAGCTGCTCGCCGCGCTCCTCGGCGCCGGCCGATGAGCGCCTCGGCTGCCGAAACGGTCGAGCTGGCGCTCCTGCGGGGCTGGCTGCGCGGCATCAAGGGCGCGTTCACCTACGACACCCTCGTCCGCCGCGCGGGCGAGCACGGACAGCACGTCTCCGAGCGCACTCTGCGCCGGGCCGTGCGCCAGACCCTGGACGGCCGGCTTCCCGCCCTCCGCGTGGTCGTGGCCTTCGCGCACGGCGCCGTCCACGCACAGGCCCACGCCGCCGGAGCGAGCCGCGGCGCCGACGCGCTCGAGGTGCACAGCGCCGAACAGACGGGCCGGGCCTTGTGGGAGGCCGCCGCCAGCGCCGTTCGCCGGCGAACGCAGCCCCGCCCGCGTCGCGTTACCTGGGTGCCGGGCCACATCACCACCCAGGCCGGGCTGACCCGGGCCATGCAGCGGATACGGGAGGAAGCCGGCAACCCGTCCCTGCGCGAGCTCGCGGCGGCGCCGCAGACCGCCGGCCGCCTCTCCGCCAGTGCGCTCCACCTGGCCCTGACCGACAAACGGCTGCCCAGCGAACGGCTGCTGACCGCGTTCGTCGCCGCCTGCCACGCGAGCGAGGCCGCCCTGCAGGCGCTGCTCTCGGCCCGCCGGCGGATCACCAACCCGCTGGAGGAGGACGACTTCACGGGCGTCGGCTACCCGTGCGAGATCATCGACCTGGTCGAGGAGACCGAGGAGCCCGCGCGGCCCTGGATCGCTCCCGAACCGGAACTCGACTGGTACGACCAGCAGCTGCGGGACGAGGAGCAGGCCGCCACCGACAGCATGATCGCGTGGATCGACAGCCTCACCGCCGACGAGATCGAAGACCTGCAACGCCAGGCCGAGCCCGGCGACGGGCGGGACCTGCGGGCCGAACTCACCGCCCTCATCAGCCGCGCCGAGGCCGCGCAGTAGAAAGGGCGCAGGGGCTGCACGACCGGCGGCGAGTCGAGGCGCAACGGCCGGACCCGCCGGCGGCGGACGGAGGGTGCCGGTGCGGCCCGGGGACGGTTCAGCCGGCCGCGGCGTCCTGTTCCGCGGCGGGCGCCGCGTGCTGGGCCGCCACCTGCTCCAGCGCCTCGTAGAGCGCGCGGGCCCGCTGGCTGCGCGAGCTGCCGAAGTCCTCCCGGGAGGCGGTCAGCAGCAGGAGCCACTGCGCGCCGGTCACCCTCATCCGGCCGGCCGCCCGCACCGCGGCAAGCAGGCGCCGGCTCTCGCGCTTCTTCAACACCCCTTGCACGGGCGTCACCAGCTGGTGCGCCGGCCCCCGCAGGCGCTGGCGCAGATGCAGCGGCACCTCCTCCCACGACGGATCGTCCGCGCCGGGCAGCAGCCGGCCCCGGGCGGCCCGGACTCGGCCCGCACCGGCGCCGGGGCCGGGGCCGCGCTGTCGGCCGGCGCCGCGGGCCCCTGCTCCGCCACCGCCGGCTCGGCTCCGGACTCCGGTTCGGGTTGGGCGTGCGGCTGCTGCTCGTCGCCCGGCGTACCGGCGGTGCAGGAGCCAGCGCGGGTGTGGGCGGCCAGATTGGCCGGCGTACCGGCGTACGCACACCCCGGGCAGCGCACCCAGCCCGCCTCGTCGACCGCCGCCTGGACGACCGACCGCTCCGGGCCGAACCCCAGCGACACCAGCTGCTGAGGCAGCCTCATCCCCTGCAGCGCGCGCAGCGCCGCGGCCGCCGTGATGTCGTGCCCCCGCACGAACCACCGGCCGATCTCCGCCTCCGCCCCGCACCCGCAGAAGCAGTCCCCCGTCGGCACCAGCCGAATTTTCCTCGTGTCATTCACGCCCCGGGACCCTACTGGCTCCACCAGACCCAGGTCAGCCGATCCACGCCCACGACCGCAACCGACCGGAAGCGACCACCTGATGACCGAGCATGACGAGCGCGCACCCCTTACACGCTCCTTCTGCGCGACAGGGAAGCGCGTACAAACAGCGCGCTATATGAGCGCGCTTGTACTGCGTGACCAGGTAGTTCGCTGTTGTGACGTGGTGCAGGAGCGGGTGGTGGCGGCAAGCTACGAGTGCCCGACCGGCGCCCGAGCTCGTGGGCGCGCAGCGGCAGGTCGGTCGAGCTGCGGGCCCGCGCGGCGCGATGCCGTGGCGGCCTCACGGACCGCGGTGGGGCCGACTCGCACACGGTGGAAGCGAACACCGCCGAACGCCGGCGAACGTTGCCGAACGCCCTGGAGCAGCAGGCCGCGGCACCGTACGGCGGTCAGGCCCTGTACCCGTACACCGAGCAGGCGTCGCCGGTGAAGGGCTTGACCAGGCCGCGCGGGGCCGGGCTGTTGACCCCGTCGTCCGGCTCGAACGCGGTCACGACGACGTTCCCGTCTCCCAGGGCGTGCCGGAGACGGCGGTGGTGGCGGTCCGCCTCCTCGGCGTCCTGAAGCGGGCCGGTCTTCGTCCACTGGGTGTCGCGGGAGGGCGGCTGGCCGTCGTCGGTCCAGTACACGCAGGGGACGGCCAGCAGCCGGCGCACCCGGCGCAGGCCGTCCGCGAACTCCTGCTCGCTCAGGCCCAGATAGGACAGCTCCCCCCGGTACCAGGCCAGCGCGGCCGTGCCGCCGGCCTCGAACCGCCAGTGCAGGTAGGCCGCCTGCGTCTGCATCCGGTTCCGGGGCACGCACAGCGCCGCCTCCATCGACCCCAGCCAGCTGTTGCAGCTCCTGCACAGCACACCCCGCACCCGGCCCGTCCCCGCGTCGTGGTCGACGGCGGCCGACTCCCTGCGCACGCACAGCTCGCAGTCGGGGCGCTGCCGCAGCAGCCGGGCCCGCTCGGCGTTCGACATCCGCGCGTACAGCAGTTGCGGGGTACGGCGGGCCTGCCACTGATCGGCCGGCACCACCGGGACCGGGACCGCGCGGGCCGGGTGCGGCGCGGGAAACGGGCGGGGCCCGTCCGCCGTACCCGCCGAGCGCCCGCCGCCCAGGGCGCCGGCGCCGGGCGGGCGCCCGGCGGGCTCAGCGCGTACCGGGGCGTCGGCGGGGGTGCCGGTGCGGCGCCGCCTGGCCAGCGCGGCCACCAGGCGTGTCCACCCCGCCATCGCCGTCTCCTCCCGGCCCGCGCCCCCCGGCTGCGGGAGAGCGCCGCCGGCCTCGGCCATCTTCTCCCTGGGCGGGCGGGCCCCCGGGGGTTCGACGGCGCGCAGTCGGGTGATCGTCTGGGCGGTGGTCGCGCAGGTCAGCGTGGGGACACCAGCACGCCGGGCAGTGCGGCCGGATCCTTGTCGGCGTCGTCCGCGTACGCGGTGGCGTACGACAGCTCCCCCGGGTCGTCGGCCCACGCCAGGACACGGCGCGCCCGCCCGCGCCACCCCGGTCCGGCCTTCACCTGGTCGCCCCAGCGGCTGCGGCCCTCCGCGCAGACCGTGCACTTCAGCCGGCCGCTGATCTCCCACACCTCCGGGTCGGTGGTGAAGCACGTCGGGCAACACCCCTCGGACCAGGCCGGCGGATGGCACGGCGTGGTCACCCAGGCCGTGATGATGATGTGGCCGCAGTACGAGCACTCGATGCCGTACAGGGCGTTCCGGTCGCAGCGCGGGCAGTGCTTGCCGGCCGGGACCTCCGCCGGAGCGCCGGCATCCCCGGACGTCTTGGCCGGGGCCGGCTCGACCGCGTCGGCGGGCTCCGCCGGAAGGCCGGCAGGCGGCACGTAGCCGCCCTCCGACTCCCATTCCTCGACCGGGTCGCCGGCCGTGGCCACCACGTCGAACAGGCCCTCGGACGCGCACCGCGGGGCGATCACCTCGACGTCGGCGCTCCCGTGGGCCGTGGCCACGAAGGCGCGCGGGTGCTTTCGGCCGTGCAGGAGCGGCAGGCACACCGCCTCGTCACGCCGGGCCCGGCGGCCGCCGACCGTGGCCACCACCACCGCCGAGGTCTGGCCCCGGTGGCCGTTCCAGCGCCCGGACTGCACGCGGTTCGCCCACACCTGGCCGGTGTACCGGACCCCGTCCACGGACCACGCCAGCATCACGCCCGGGGCGTAGCCGGCCGGGGCGAACTCCTCGAACTCCTGCGGCTCGCCCGGCCACATGTCCACCGGGCGCTCGCTGAACTCCGGCGTACCCGCACCGCGCTTTTCGACTTCACCGGCCAACTCCCGGGCCAGCGCCGCGAATCCGTCCCTCGCCTGCTGGTGCGCCCAGTCGGGCACCGTGGGCAGCGTGTAGGCCAGGCGGCCGTCCGCCGACTCGATCCGCAGCCGGTCGCCGCTCCCGGTCGCGTACGCGCGCCCGGTGCCGCTCGCGCCGATCAGCCGGCGCGCGTTGTCCGGGGTGCCCTCCGGCGCGGTCTGAGGCGTCTGCACCGGCTCCTGAAGCGGGGTGTCCAGGACCGGTCCCGCCGGGGCGTGCCGGTCCCGCGTCATCCCCGCAGCAGCCGGAACAGCCATGGCGGTGCGCTCGGTCATCAGGTGTCCATCTCTACTCGCAGGGTTGGCCGTTGGGGGTGGCGGGACGCCCCCGTCACCCGTGTGTGCCCGGGCCCGCGGAATGCCGCCGGCCCGGGCCCGCGGTGCTCACATCGCCATCCCGGCCCATTCCCGGTTGGCGATCTGCCGGGCGGCCTCCTCCGTGGCCACGAGGTCGAACATGAACGCGGTCGGGCGGCCCATCACCGGCGCGATGTTCCACACGCCGAACTTCTCGCCCTGCCGGGTGATCATCAGCCCCGTCGCGCGGCGCTTCCTGCTCCAGTGCAGAGCGACCTTCTCGCCGCGCTTCGGGCTTGCGGGCATCTCGCTGAACCGGCTCACTGGTCACTCCCCTGCGACGACATCACCCCCGCTCGGGGCGTTCATTAATCTACCCATCAAGATGTTGTGCGTCAAGTTTTATGTGTCACTCCCGGCGGGGGCCGCCCACCGGCACGGCGAGCGCCCGCCGAAGGCGCAGGCCGCGGAGCCGATTCGGCGCACCGCGGTGCGGCAAGGCGCCCCCGGACCCGTCGGCCGGCGCACCCCAGCGCCGGGCGGCGCCGGGCGGGACGGCAGGCCCGGGACCCGGGAGCGCCGAGCCCCGCGGCCGGCCGCGGGTCAGCGTGCCGCAGAACGGCGGGAGTTCGCGCCGCCGCGGGTGCGCATGGTGGTCCCGGCCTCGGTGAGCAGGCGGTGCACGAACCCGTACGACCTCCCGCAGCCCTCGGCGAGCACCCGGACCGAGGCCCCCCTGTCGTACGCCTTCTTCAGCTCGGCCCCGAGCTTGAGCCGGGCCGGCCCGGTGACGTGGACGCGGCGTCCCAGCACGTCGGCTCTCCTCTCCTCTCTCCCGGCGGCGCCCGGGCGCTGGCCGGCTACGGGTGGCGTGCGGCGTCGACGTCGCCGGCGTTGACCAGCGCCTCCCTCAACTCCCGCCATGCGTCCGGGCGATCGGCCCCGGGCAGCACGGCTGCGGCGTCCAGCAGGGCGCGGGCGTGCCGCCGTACGGCCGCCTCCCGCCAGGTCCCGGGCGCCTGGGAGACCAGCACCGCGGCGAGCAGCAGGGCATCCGGCCGGCCGGGGTGGGCGGCGGCGCGCTCCGCGACGAGGTCGGCGTCGGTCAGGGCCGGGGAGTGCTCGGCGCTGGAGCGCATCAGCTCCAGCCACACCGCCTCGTCGAGGTCCGCGTCGGCGAACGCGCCGGCCCCGGCGAGCGCGCCGGCGGGCAGGCCGGCGGCGAGCGCGGCCCGCCACAGGACCACCGCCGCCCCCGCCCGGGCCTGCCCGGCCGGCGGGAGCGGGCTGCCGGCGCCGGTGTGCGGCGTGCCGGCGGCGATCGCCTCTAGCAGGCCCGAGACCGTGGCAACGCCCTCAGCGCTGTCGTCCCCGGCGCCGGTGGCGCCCGCCAACTCGGCCCACCAGGCGGCGGGTTCGCCCAGCAGGGCCGGATCGGCCAGCAGCGCGGCCGCGGTGCGGCCGGCAGCGCCCTGGGCGAGACCGGGGCGTCGCGCAGCGCGCCGATCAGGCCGGCGCGGTCCAGGGCGGCGAGCAGCGGCGCACTGGGCGGCCCCAGCGCAGCCACGACGCGGCCGGCGAGGGCCGGCCCGGGGTCAGCCGGTACAGGGCGGCGTGGTGCTCGGCGGCGAAGGCGGGGGCGTAGCGGTGCAGGGCCGGCAGCCGTACCCCGATCGCGGTGGCCACCGCCTCCTGGCCGGCGGCCGCGGGAAGCGCGCCGGCCACCGCCCGGAGCACCTCGGCCGGCATCTCCCCGTGGGCGCGGGCCTGGCCGGCGGCGTACTCGAGCAGGCACCCCAGCGCCCGCACCCGCGCATCCGACCCCAGCAGCGCCGGCTCCCCCGAACTCCCCGCCACGGGGCGCCGTCCGCAAAAACGCCCGCGGCCCCGTCGCCGGCGGGAGCGGCGGGAGTGCTCTGCGCGGCGGGCCGGGTGAGCTCGGCGGCCAGGGCGTACAGGTGGTCCAGGACGTCCTTGTCCTGGCCCGCGTCCAGGACGGCCCCGGTGCGCCACACGGCGGTCAGCAGGTCGGCCAGGGCCTGGTCGGCGAAGAGCAGCCCGTCGCCCCGGCCGGCGGCCGTCCTCTGGCCGGCGCCGGGGGCCGGGCCGTCGAGGGCGCGGCGCAGGCCGAGCGCCGCGGTGACGGCGCCCGTGAGCGTCCTTCCGGGGAAGGCGCCGGGGCGCTCCGCGTGGAGGGCGGCCGCGGCGAGGTAGAACGCGCCGAGCTCCGGCAGCTCCAGGGCGGCCAGGACGGCGGACGGATCGGCGGTCCAGGCGGCCGGGTCGGCGGCGACGAGGCGGTGCAGGACCATCGCGTAGCCGTCTGCGCCGGCATCCGGTGCCGCGGCCAGCGCTGCGGCGGCCGCGAGCGGGCCGCCGGCCGTCTGCTCCAGGTCCCCGGCGGCCAGGACGGTGCTCTCCTTGACCGGTTCCAGGACGGGGGCGGTGCGCGGGTCGGACGGGCCGGCGGGCTGCAGCCGGCGCACCGCGTGAAGCACCAGCTCCCAGCCGGCCAGCACGCCCGCGGGCAGCACCGGCGACCAGTCCCACACCCGCAGCCACGAGGCGAGCGGCTCGGCGAGGCCGTCCGCCCGGTCGGCGCCGGCGGGAAGGACCTCCTCCACCGCGGCGGCCGGCGGCGGGGCGCCGAGCGCGGCGCGCACCCGCGTCTCCAACTCCCCGGCGCGCCCGGGCGGGCAGGTCCTGAACACGAGGTCGACGAGGCGGGCCGGCTCCGGGCCGGGCCCGGCGGCCACCAGGCGCGCCGTGAGCTCGAGGGCCCGCTCCCACCACTCGTTCACGTCCCCGGCGGCGGGCGTCGGGGACTGCCCGGCAGGTGCGGGCGGCCGGGCGGCGAGATGAGCGGCCACCAGGCGGTCGTGCAGCGGAGCGTCGACCGCGGCCAGCCGGGCCCAGGCGCAGGTGCGCAAGCCCAGGCCCACGCCGGCGTCCGCGTCGGCCGCGGCCAGGTCCAGGACGGTGCGCGCCAGCCCGGGACCGCCGTACGCGGCCGCATCGCCCGCGTGCACCAGGTCGAGGTCACCGCCGAACACCAGCGTCCGGGAGGCCCCGGGCAGCAGCGCGACGTCGCGGGCGAGCAGGCCGGCCAGCACCGCCCGGATCATCGCGACGTTCGGGTGCGCGCTGGCGGCGGGGCCGGCCGGGTAGGCCGTGCGCACCAACTCGCGCAGCAGCACCGCGACCTCGTGCCCGGGCAGCCGTGCCGCGCTCTGCTCGGCGATCCGCTCCCGCATCTCCTCCTCGGCCGCCAGCGCGGCCGCGACCAGCTCCTCGGCCGCGGCGCCGTCCCCGGTGCCGGCGGCCCGGGCCTCGGCGTCGGCCACCCGCTCGACGACGGCCCGCAACGCCAGGTGGCCGGCGTGCTCGTCCTCGACCGCGCCGGCCAGCAGTCCCTCCACCACCAGGACCCACTCCCGCCCCCGCCCCGTACGCGGAACGGCACGCGCCCACCGCGCCGCCAGGCGCAGCGTCGTCCCCACCGCCGGGCCCCCGCCCGCTCGCACCGCCGCGGTGTCGGCCAGGACGGCGCGCACCTGGTCGGCGCCGACGACGTCGGGGTGGGCCAGCGCGAGGCCCAGCAGCGCGTCAAGGGCCAGGCGGCCGGCCGCGGAGGCCTTCTGCGCCCGGCTGACCGCAGGGTCCTCATCGTCCGGCGCCGTCAGCCACTCCCGGACCGCGTCCGGGTCGACGCCGGCGACGTGGTCGAGGAACGCAGCGGCCGGCCACCGCCCGCCGGCAGCCCGGTCCGGCAGCAGCAGCTGCGGCGCGTACTCCTGCAGCACCCCCAGCCACAGCGGCGCCGGCTCGGAGCGGAAGAAGAAGTCGACGGCGCGCAGGTCCCACCAGCGGGCCAGCTCGGCGGCATCCGCCGCACCCGGGCCCTGGAGCGCGGCGAGCTGAAGGACCCGGGCAGCACGCTCCGGCAGCGGCACCAGCAACTCGCGCGCCGCCCCCAGGAGTTCGGTGTAGAGGAGAACGGCGTCACCGGGACCGGCCGCCCGGCCGTGCAAAATGCCCGACGCCAGCCCGTACACCTCGCCCCACACATCCAGCGCCCGCTCCTGCGCCCCGCCCACCGAGACACCCGTCAACCGCTCGACAATCCCGCGAGCCCGCCCCCGGTGATACCCACCCGGCCGGGCCAGCTCCCCGCGCAGCACCTCCGCCGCCCCACCACCCGACCCACCCCGCACCCGGCAGACCCCGCGGATCACCGGCACCGGTCCCGGCAGCACCGGTCCCGGCGCCCGGCACCTCCCGGCCGGCGGCCTCGACAGCCGACGCCCGCACGAAGCAGCGGCACCCGGCGCCCCGACAGCGTCCACCGCCGCCAACACCTCCTCCGCCGCGGCCTGCAGGCCCACCGACCGCGGAGCCCCCGGCAGGCCCAGCAACGCGTCCGCCGCGGACCGCACACACGCCGCGGCCACCTCCGCCGGCCGCTCGAACCCCGCCCCCGTCAACGCCCGCCGCGCATCACGCAGCAGCCCCAACGCCCGCACACCCGCATCACCCTGCGCCGCCAACGCACCGGCCAGGACCTCATCAACCTCCGCCAGCACCACCCCGGACAACTCCGCCCCAGCCCGCACATCCCCGCCGACCGGCGGCATCTCGATACCCACCGGTGCACCGTAGAACCCCCACACCACACCCCGGACCCCAACCCCAACAACCCACCAACGAACCCACAACAACCACGACCCCGCGGCACCGGCACGGACGGCACGGGCACGGGCGGACAGGCCCGGCGGCACGGGGCGGAGGCGCGGACGAGCGGCCGGAGGCGGCGCAGGCAGGCCCGGCGGCGGGACGGAGGCGGGACCCGGACGGCGGGGGCGCCAGCCAGAGGCGGGGCGGCCGAACGCGCGGCGGGCGCCGGGAGCGGCAGACGGCAGCGGCGCGGCGCGGGCGCGGGCGCGGCACGGGCGCGGCGCGGGCGCCGGGAGCGGGCAACGGCCAGGGCGGGCCGGAGGCGCGGGCGCGGGCCGGGCGGCCGGAGGGCGCGGCACGGCGGGCCGGAGGCGCGGCGGCAGGCGGCGGGCGCGGCAGGCGCAGCGGCGCGGCGGAGGCGGGCCGGCCCGAGGGCGCGGCACGGCGGGCGGCCAGGGCGGGCAGAGGCGCGGCACGGGGCGCGGCGACGGCAGCGGGCGCGGCGCGGCCGGGACGGCGGGCGGACGAGGCGGCGGGCGGCTTACTTGTCGGAGACGACCATGCGGCCGTCACCGGCGAAGTGGTCCTCCACGGTGAAGCGCTGCTCCAGGTGCTTCCGGACGGCGTTCAGCTTCCTCGTCCGGAGCGAGCCGTCAGAGCCCCACGTGGCGTGGCTCTCCACGTAGTCCACGACCACGCCGAGCGTGTGCGAGGTACGGACCTGAACTCCTTCGGACCAGCGCTGCCCGGAACGGCGCCCGGTGGAAGTCCGGCTCAGGCTGAATTCCTTGCCGAGGTAGTAGCGGACGGCTGAGTAGGTGGCCTTGGCCATGATCGGTTCCTTGTCTCGACGGCAGAAGCGTGGCGGACGCGAACAGGGCGCGCGCAGGCGGAGGTGGGAGCGGCCCGGTGGACGGGAGCGGCGCCGTCCGCCGGGGCCCGGCGGACGGCGCGGACGCGGCGGTCTCAGACGTTCATGCTGCACTCACGCCACACCTCGGCCCCCCTCTTGTCCTGCGAGGTCATGTGCCAGCGGCGAGCGTCGGCAGGGCAGCGGTACACCCGCTTCTCCGACTCGACACCCTCGCTGCTGAGCCGGGCGAGCTGAACCCCGACGAGCAGACGAAGCGCGCGCCACTGCGTGCCCTCGTGCACCTTGCGGCAGCGGCACTTGGAGCTGCGCACCGGCCAGCGTCGAGCATCCTGGGGCAACTCTCCGGTCTCAATGAAGGCCATCAGGCCCGCGCGGCGGACCTTAGCCCACCCCGTCCATCCGTCCTCGGGTGTGCCGATGACGTAGAAGCTGAGGTCCCAAGGACCTTCGGAACGCGGCTTCCCGGTCACCATGACAGCCGAACCGCCACGCCGCGCACCCTCGATCCGGACGCCGTCCCCCTTCAGCTGGCGCGACACCGACCAGCCGTGTTGATCCATCAGGGCAGCGATCGTCTCGCACGAGGAGTTGTTGAGGGCGGATGCGGTAATCACAGCGGCTCCAGTCCGGTCGAAGTGCGTAGCGGCCAGACGAAGCGCTTGCATCACCTCGCCCGGCGTCATTCATTAATCTACCTCACAGGCTCGCATTAATCAAGTTATATGTGTCGATCGGTGGATGGAGATTCGCGACTCTGGACGGCGAAGCGGTCCGACAGGGCATCGGGTGTCACGCTGTCACGCCCGAACAGCGGTGGGCCTAGCATCAGCTATTCATGCAGGTCAGAGCGCATTCCTATCGGGCGTGACAGCGAGCGTGACACCTCAGCGTGACAGCGAGCGTGACACTCGATGATCTTCGCCGCGTGCCGGAGTCCAACGAAGATGACTCGTCAGGCTGTGGTGCACCAAGAGGACTGAGGCGTGTCCCGGATTCGGGGGCCGGGCTGCTCTCCGCGCCAGCCGCTACGGTGAGCCGGTGAACAGCTCCTCTGGGGGCCGGCACGGTCAGGCCGCCGAGCGCGAACCTGCGGATCTGCCGTGGAAGGCGGCGCGCGCGTACGTCCAGGACGTCAACCTGGGCCGGCTGCGTCAGCAGCACGCGGGCGCGGCCTGAACGGTCTTCACCGAGGCCCTGGTCAATGCGACGTGATGCACCGCTCGGCAAGTTGGTTCATGCGTGCGGGGAGGCGTAGCACGCAGTCGGACCGCATCAACCTGTTCCATCAGCTGATCGACGGCACCAGCGACCGCGACACCCGTACGCCGAGCAGCAGCTGCAGCGACAGCGGCCCGACGGTGTCGGGTGCAGCATGCAGCGGTACAGCGGTGCAGCGCTCCCCGGACAGCCGCAATTGGGACAGCAGCCGGTGCAGCGGCAGCACGTGCAGCGGCGGGTGTGCAGCAGTCGCTGTGCGGGCCTTGGGGCGGTGCAGCAGCCTCTCGCAGCGGCAGCGGCAGCGGCAGCGGCGCTCGTTCGGCAGCGGGTGCAGCATCCCGCCCCAGGTAGCAGCAGCGTTGCAGCAGCCCGGAGCAGGTGGAGAGTTGCAGCACGGAGGCAGCCAAGTCGCGTTGTCGAGTCGCATGCAGCAGGGTCGCTGGCGCCGCGTCATGGCGACGCGCTGCACCTCGACGGGCGGGGCGGCGGCCGTCGCGGGCTCCCGTTCGGTGGCGGAACCGCAACACCCCGGGCCGAAGTCGGCAGCACGTGCGGAGCGTGGCGGGACGGGCGGGAGCGGGGCGACGATGCAGGCAGTACGGGGCCCGGCGGACGGGCCTCGACTGTCACTGACGGATGAGCAGGTCAGCAGGGGGACACCACTTGGGCGGGCGAGCGACGCCGAAGTTCGCCGGACAGGTTCGGACGGTGCCGGACACCAGCGGACAGTGTCGGACGGCGCCGCCCGGGTCACGGGAGCGGATCTCCGGTAGCGGATGACCACGTCTGGCCAGCACGGGGCTGGAGCGGAGGGGCCGTGGTGCGCCATGTGCGGAGGCCACCGTGCCGGGGGAGCGTCGGCGTCCGCCCAGCGGGACGGTGTCCGCCGGACGAGGTTCTCCGCGGCCTGTCGGCGTTCGATGGTGCTGCCGGTCAGGAACACTCCAGACCAGAGCCCGTCCGTGCTCCTCGCACGTTGCCCGGACGGGCCGCCCTCTCCCCCTGCCGCGTGGGCAGCAGGTCTCACCGTCCGCTGGCGAGATCCTCGTAGGCGGCTACCGCCCTGCCGGCCAGCTCCTGCTCGACGGACTTCACGACCTTGAGCGCCTCCTGGTCCAGCCGCTCGGGGTTCAGGACCTCGAAGAGGTGGTCTCCGTCGAGCGACAGGCGCAGCCGCTGCTCAGGCAGACCGCGAAGGGCTCGGCCGGCGAATCCCGTGGCCGCCGGAGAACGGGCCTCGTCGTCGGTGAAAGCGGCCTCGTCCAGGTGCTCCAGCGCATCCCGGGCCAGTTTGAGGTCCTGGTTCTCAGGAGGCGGGTCCTCGCCCCGCTCCCGTGCCAGTCGTCCGCGCCACCTCTCCAACTGGTGGGCACACCACACCAGGAGGTGCTCCTCGGCCCACTGCGTACGGAAGTCGAGCTCGAGTTGCTCGGAGCCGGGGCTGAAGTCTTCACCCCGGTCGTGGGCGCGCACGTTGTCGGCGCTGACCTGACGGGCATCCCGGGTGCGCCGGGCCTGACGGATGACGGCTTCGGCCCATACCCGTACGAAGTGCCGGGCGGTCTCCTCGGCTTCCGTCGGCTGGTCCGGCTGGAACCACTGCTTGTCCATCTGGGAAGGCTAGACGCCTGCTGGCGGTCGACGGCGTGACTACCGGCGCCGCTGCTGGTCGAAGGCGTCCATCATGGCCGCGAAGGTCTGGTCGCTGGCCGCGGTGTGCGCGGGCGAGGCCAGGTACGTCTGCAGTTCGTCGTAGTCGCGGCGACGCTCGGCGGCCCACCGACGGCGGAAGGCGGAAGTCCGGGGGCTGGCTGCGACGCGCGCCGCTTCCTCCGCGGCCGTGGGGTGCGGTGTCTCCATGCCGTGTTCCAGTTCCAGGGTCGCCAAGACGTCCTGGCCCTGCGCTCGGCGTTCCAGCCACAGCGGCAGCCCCGGGTGTTCGGCGAACATCAGCCGCAGCCGCTCGCGCCCCTGGGCGACGGCCGCCAGCCGGGCCAGCTCTGACGGGAACTCGGCCACGGGGCCCGGCAGAGCCAGGGACGGCAGTTCCTCGTGACCGGCCAGTCCCAGTGCGGCTTCCAGCCGTGCGGCCTCGCGCTCTACGTCGAGGGGGCGCGACGACGCGGGGTCCTCCCCATTCTCGCCGTCTGCCGCCTCGGCCTGCGGGTCCTCCATGTCCGTCCCACCCTTCCCGACAGCCGCCTGACCAGGTCGAAGCGTAACGGGCGGCGGGATGACGGCCGCGGCCCGGGCAACGTCCGTCGGCGGCTGGCGGCCGGCGGCCGACGGCAGCGGTCGTCCGCCTGTGAGCGCAGGGCTGACCGTCGGGGCGGGGCCGCGGAATGCGCGCCCGGGTTGGGCAGAGCCGAGGCATCGTGGGTCAGTAGTCCGAGAGCGGGCCGTAGTGATGCTGGTGAAGGTCGATGGTCTCGTGGATGTCGGTCTCGGTGAAGCCGCACGTCTCGGGCGAGAGCGTGCCGCTGGAGAAGTCGATGGAGATGTCCAGCAGCACGCCGAGCAGGTCGTGGAGGTCGCGCGGCGGCAGGGTCAGGGTGTGGCGAGCGCTGCCGGGGAAGAGTTGCGCGGTGACGAGGTGGGCCAGGAGGTGCCATTGCGGATCCCACCGGCTGAGGAGGTCGGCGCACAGGTGGCGGGCGATGGCGGTGGGCAGGATGACGATCGGCGCGGCGAGCATGACGTTCGGCCGGCAGCGGTAACGGGCCACGGAGCGCTCCTTACGGGGACGGCGGAACGGGCGGGGGCTGGGATGCGGGGTCACGAGGAGGCGTAGCCCACGAACAGCCAGGTGCCGTCGTCCACCGGGATCGCCCCGGCGGGGCCCCACTTGTCACGGATGCGCTCGTCGTCGCTTTCCAGCAGGTGCTGGGCGTACTGCTCGGCGGCGGCCGGGGACATGGGGCTATCCGCGACCAGCACGAAGTCACTCTTCTCGGCGATCGTCCCGGTGTATCCGCCGTGCCCGAACTCCCAGGCAGCTTCTTCCTTGGCGCCGAGGAACGCGTTCTCGACGTCCTGGTTCGAGCCGGAAGTGATGAAGTCGTAGGCACCCATGCGTGATGACTCCTATCCGGCAGCGCCGTGGTAGGGCCGCCCGGGGACTGCGGGACAGATTCCCGTGACCTGCACAGCAAGCGTGAGGGCGTGCGCGCGGCGGGGCGGGAAGCGAGTCGGTGCGCGGTCCTCGGACCGGGCGGGTCGCATGTCCTGCCCCGGGCGGAGCCTGCCGGGACGGGGAGCAAGTCCGTGCGCGGTGTGAGGGGCCGCGCGGCTCACATGTCCTGTCCCGGCAGGCCGGGGTCGGGCGATCGCGCCCCTCGCGGGGCCATCGCCTCTGGGCACCGCTGGGCGGCGCGTCAGCGGGGAACGGCTGCTGCTCCCTGCCCCGGACGAACCGGAGCGGGGAGCAGCGCGGGAAGACACTCGCATCGCTCCGGTCCCGGGGCCATGACGGGCCGGCGCCGGCGCACCGCCGGAAGGGCGGGGGTTCCGGGCCTGGCGGCCTGTCAGAGGGTGTTCCGGGCCGGGACTGCGAAGCGGGGGCCGTCCGATGGCCGTTCCCAGGGCCGTACGGCCCCGCCCAGGTGGGGCCGGGAAGGCCGTACGACGCCGTGAGCTTGCGGGGCGTGATCCCGCTCCTCCCCCACACGGGGGCGTGCTACCAACACCAGAGCTCCAGAGAGGAGCTACCCCTCCTTCGACCCGTACCGGTGATATCAGGCCGGGCGAGTCCGCTTGCCGCGCCGGTGCGCCCTTTTCGCAAGGGCGCACCGGCGCGTAGTACCCCCGGCGGGATTCGAACCCGCGGTCTTCCCCTTGAGAGGGGGACGAGTTGAGCCGGACTACTCCACGGGGGCGTGGATTCCCGCCGTCGGCCGGGGACCGGATCAGGTAGGGCCCGCGAAGGGCTTGCTCGTCACCTTCCCCGGCCGACGGCCGGGCCGCGCGTGGCCCCTTCCCCAGGGACCGCGTGCGGTGCGTGTCGACAGGCCCGGCTCGGCTGGGGGAGCCTCGCCTTCCCGCTGACACGTCGTGAACGGACGGGATTCGAACCCGCATCCAACCCCGCAGGGTTGCTCTGCCAATTGAGCTACCGCTCCAGAGGGAGCGTTCCCCCCTCCTTCAACCCGTCCAGTGATCTGCTGGGCGGGTCCATCTGCCGTGCTGGTGTGCGCCCTCTCAACGGGGACGTCGCCTCTGGAGGGGCGCACACCAGCACTTCGTAATCCGAGGGGAGTTGAACCCCTGCCCTCGATACCTCAAGGGCAGCTCCGGTAGCTGCGGACCTCCCGGACAGCCTGAATCGGCCGCTTCTGACTGTCCGGCGTCTTGCGGGGTCGATCACCCCCTCTGACACATAAAGAGTACCCCAGACTCAGACCCTAAGTCAAGTTTTATGTGTCATTGCTGGTCTGAGTCATCGCCGATTCCGAAGCCAGCCGTGCGCTGCGGCGGGCGAGCATGCGCGCCTTGATCTGGGCCTGAGTGGGCCGCTCCCACCGGTGGAGCCCCTTGCCCGGCATCCACCATCCACCATGCACACCGCCGGCCCGGCCACACCAGCGGCAGCCGTACGGGACAGGCGGGTGACCGTCCGGGTATCGGATGTGCCCGCGCAGCATGCCGGTGGCTTCATCGCGGCGCCCGTAGCCGCGCAAGTGCTTCGTCGGGTCGTTCGTGGACATGGGGGCGACTCCTGGAGCAGTCGGATGGGAGGCGGGGCAACCGCCGAAGCGGCGGTACGGCGGGTGGAGGAAGCAGAGCCGGCCTGCTGGCAGGCGCCGGGCCGTGCACGAGACCCAGGGAGCCAGCCGCTCAGCAGGCGGCGGACGTCGCTTCGGGCCGGTAGGGACCACGGAAGCGGTGCGGGATGCCAGCGGCCGGAGTGCCCTCGGCGGGCAGCCCCTCGCGAGGGCCGTTTCCCGCCCACAGCCAGACGCCCAGGGCGAGTTCGTCGGTCGCGGCGTCGCGGGCCTCGCGGGACCCGTAGGCGGTCACGAATACGTCACCCTCGACATAGAGGGCGAGCCCGTAGGTCACGTCGAGGAAGTCGTCGAAGTGGGCGACGACCTGGTACGGCGCATCACCCAGGTCCCAGCCCTCGGTTCCCCACGCGTACACGGCGCTCCATCCCGCGGGCAGTTCGCGCGCCCAGTCGTAGCCGTCGCCGGTGTGGTCCTCCTCCGGGCACGTCGGGAGGACGCTGGCGGGGAACTCGTCATCAGGGAACAGCGGGTGGGGCATGGGAGCGATCCTCCAAGGGCGGGTTCGTGTATTCATTAATCTACCCATCAAGACACCTTGAGTCAAGTTTTATGTGTCATCACCTACGCTCGACGCTTGCTGCATCGGGGCGCCGACACCCCGAAACGGCCGCAGCGCCTTTCAGTCGACATCGACGGGCACTTGACCCGGCACTGACGGCCGGACGGGAGCCGTGATCTCCTGGCGCCACCCCCGCATTGACACATAAAACTTGACGCACGACCGACCATTGAGGTAGATTAATGAACACACCGCGAGGGCGTGCCGCCCTCGCCTCGCCAGGGAGAGCCCATGAAGCGCAGCCTTCGCCGCCACCTCGAACGCTCGGTCAACGCCACGTGGGGCAAGAACCCCAAGTCCCGTGCCGGCATGGTCGGCGCGCTGCTGCTCTTCCCCGACGACGCTTTCGCCGACGCGCCCTCATGGCACCCGGGCGAGGGTTTCGAGAACTGCACCGGCTACTCCTGGCTGCGCTCCAACGGCGACGGCACCGCTACCGCCGTGGTCGCCGGTGTCGGCCCCAAGGAGCGCCCGGCGTACGACGGCGGAGTGTGGACCGAGGAGGAGGTGTGGACCGTCACCGCGCCGGAAGAGCGGCTGCTGGAGGTCTCCTCCCTGTGGGACAAGCCGCACCGCATCACCTGGATGCTGGACGAGCCCGGTGCGGTCATCCACCGTGAGCCGTACGCCGCCCACCCGGTCGCGGCCGCATACGCCTACTGGGAGCGGTTCGAGAAGACCTGGGGCTTCGCCCCCTTCACCCTCGAATACGGGCGCAACCCGCTCGGCGACGGCCGCCGGTGGCTGCTGCTCACCTCCGAACCGGGCTGGGACAACATCCCTGACGAGTCCGACCTGCTCAAGGTCACCCACACGCTCGCCGGCCTCTTCGGCGCCGAAGTCCGCGTCTACCGCTACAACTCCGCCCGGCGCCAGGTCAACGGTCCCATCGAGCGGCAGATCTTCCACACGCCGCTGGCTCTCAAGCCGATCATCGCCGCTCTCAACGACCTCGGGCGCCCGTAGCGGGGGCGCGGGCCCGGCTCGTCGCCGGGCCCGTGATCCGGACGCACCCCCGAAGGCCACTCGCCCACCGTCACGCCCGACCAGAACCGAGGACTCCATGACCTGGCCTGTGGCCTTGCACCCCGGCGTCGACATCCGCCTTGAGCGGCTGATCCTGCCCGACGAGGCACTGGGCGGCGGACTCCTCATCACCCCGCCCGACGTCGCTGCGGCCGCTCGCCGGCGCCGGGCCCTGTTCGTGACCCTCACGGAGCGGCTCGGCCGGAACCCGTACGACGCGCGGCTGGGTACCGCGCCCGCCCGGCTCCCGGGCCACCGCGGTCCCGCGTACGCCTCCGTCGTCCAGGACAACACCGAGGCGCTTCACGTCTGGTGGCGCTGGAGCGGCCTCCGCTCTTCCGTCGAGGTTCTCGACGTCGCCCTCACCCCGCACCTGCCCCCAGCCCCGGCGTTGGGCCCGTGAGCCTCCGAGCCGGGCACGGATGCAGCAAACCCCTCTCAGCCGATCGGAGCTCGCGTTGAACCTCGTACAGCAGTACGTCCACCTCGACCTCGACGCCGTTGCGGCCGTCACCCCCGAGCAGATCGACGCCTACCTCTGCCGCACTCGGTGGGTACGCGGTGAAGTTCTCCCACCGGATATGCAGGCATGGACGCGGCCCGGCAGCGAGCCCCTCCCCGACCACCTCCAGGCCCTGCGTACGGTTCCCGCCCGCCGGGCACGGCTCATCTGGCCTGGGTACGTCTCCTCGCCCATCCGCCGGCGGCGCGACTACGCCGCCCGCGTCGAGGAACTTCTGCTCGCCCTTGGCCTGTTCGAGCGCCGCCTGGCCTCCGCCGTCCTCTTCGATATCGCCGCCGGGCCCGGCGCTGCGTGACACATAAAACTTGACAGCCTTCCGTCCGGAGAGGTAGATTAATGGAAGAAGGGCGGGCGCCACCGCCGAAGACCTCCAGAGACGGAGACTCCCGTGTTTCTCGACATCGCCACCACCGACGGCACCGCCGCGTTCGTCCGCACCACCACCGGCGAGCGCTTCGAGCGGGACGTCGACGTCCGCGTCACCAGCCCCGCCCACGACCGCTACAACCACACCGGCACCATCACGCTCGTGTACATGAAGGACATCGAGGAGATGGTCAACGGCAAGCCCACCATCATCCTTTCCATCCCCAGCGCGTCCGTGGTCTTCCCCGGCGGCACCATCGAGATCCCGACCGCCATCCTCAGCATCAACTAGGGCGGCCCGCTCGCCGCGGGGTCCGGCTCCCCCGCAAGGAGTGCGGCACGAGGGCCGATCGGGCTCACCCCGCCGCACTGGCGCCGGTGGCCCGGACACCCTTCCGGCGAGTGACACATAAAACTTGACCTACGGCAGCACTGAAGGTAGATTAATGAATGCGCAGGGAACGCCGGCGCAGCAGGACACCGGGAGGGACCACACCATGAACGACACCGTGATCACCATTGCCGACATCACCGCCCCCGCCTACCGCGCGCTGCGTCTGCCCCCCGGCACGGTCATCGACTACCGCGGCTCCGTCACCGACGCCCACGGAACCTGGACGGTCCAGCCGTGCGCCTGCGCCGGATGCGCAGCCGGCGTCCTGCTCGGGCGCTCCGCGACCCGCTACCAGCTGCGCGGCACCGATGGGCGCACGCCGGGCCCGGGCCATGTGCGGCACACCTCCGTCGTGCCGGTCATGAGTGAGGAGGAGCGCAACTACGCCGGGAGCCATATCTCCACTCGCGTCACCGCCATCCACTTGCGGCGCGTACTGCGCGCGGCCTTCCCCGGCGTGAAGTTCTCGGTGCGCTGTGGCCGTCGTGACGCCAAGGGTCTGACGCCGTACGAGATCACCGTCACGTGGTCCGGTGGCCCGACCCGCACCGCCGTGGCCACCGTGACCTCCCCGCTGCTCGCCACCTACGGCACCGCTGAGGAGCGGCGCGCTCGCCGCATCAGCGTCACCACCGGCGGCCGCACGCACAACGGCTCCCCCAGCGTCTACGCGATCCACCTCCGCCGCCGCTGAACTGCCCAGTCCGGGGCCGGTTCGTCACCGGCCCCGGTACCCGCGCTCACCCCACGGCGCCGCTGCCGGCCCCGAACTCCAGGAGGACTTCCGCCATGACCCATCGCACGAGCGACGCTCTCACCCTGCGTACGCCTCTTCCCGCTATCCCGGGAGCCGGGAGCCTCGGAATCCGCGTCACGTACCCCACCAACGGCCCGGACGGCTTCACCACGGCGCTGCTGCGGCTGCCGAACGACTACACCGTCGCGGTCGTTCACTCCCCCCGTCGGCAGTGGGCCGTGGCGCAGCGCCACTACGTCGTCCCCGGCACCGGCGTCACCGACCCCCGGCCGCTGCTCGTCGATCCCTTCACCGGTGTGCGCGTACCGCACGGCATCGTGTGGGACTGGCAGGGCGGCCGCGGCATCTCCTCCGTCCTGCGCGCCCTTGCCCCACTCGATCGCGCGCCCGACCTCTACATCGGCAAGAACGAGACCTCCTGACCCGGATGTCCCGGAGGCCGCCGCCTCGCACTACGGCGGCGGGCGGCACCGGATAGGGCGCCGCGCAGCGCGGCTGAGTGGAGCCCGCCAGGCAGTCCAGCGAGCACCGAACCGGGGCAGCCAGCCAGAGCCGGCGCGAGGTGTCACGCTGTCACGCTCGCCCGCATCTCACTCCGCACGCACCCTTCCCCCAGGTCAGAGCGTTTCTTGCGTCTCCGTGACAGGCGGCGTGACACCGGGCCCGGGGGACACCACGGCCCGGCGGCCCTCGGTCAACTCACGAGGGTGAACCGGTCCGTGGTCCGCTCGCGGCCCCGGCGGTCGCGGTAGGCGAAGGTCGGGGTGCCGCCGTCGACGCGGGAGACCTTGCCGTCGTAGTGCCACCGTCCCACCTTGGCGCGGGTGTACTCGATCTCAATCGTGACAACGCGATCGCGCGGGCCCAGCCTCGCCGCGTTCGCAGCGTCCTCGGGCGTGGCGTAGAGGATCGCGGCAGCTGCGGCGTCCGGCCGGTAGGCGTTCGCGAAGCGCTCGGCGGACATCGCGCTGTGCGTGACGAGCGGCTTGCCGCGCCAGTCCGTGCCGTAGATGTCGAAGGCGACGGCGGGCCCCGTGTCGGTCTCCCAGATGCGGGTCACCTTGACGCGCGGCCAGTGCGCGGCCCCGTCCGCACGGTCATAGGCCAAATTCTCGTGGATGTCGTTGGTGTGCACGGTTCCTCGTCTTCAGTGGCGGCAGTGCGGCGGGTGACGTGGCCGGTGGGCGGCGCTCATCCCGACAGGGACGAGTACCGGATGGCGGCACGCTTCGCGCCGCTGCGGTCGCGCTGCCGGTTGGTCCCGGTCGCGTGGGTGCCGCTCGCGGCAGAGCGTCGGAGGTTCTGAACCGCAACCATGCGGGCGTGGTTCTTGCCGAAGCGGGTGTGGCTGTTCTTCTGCTTCACGGGTCTGCCTCCTTGTCGGGTTGGGTTTCTACGGCGTGCTCAGACGGGCGAAGACGAGGCGGCCTGCTGCCTCGTCGGGATGCCGGTTGCCGGTCAGGGCGTCGAGCGCGATGTACAGCCCTGCGAGTTCGCCGTCGTTGCGGGCGTCTGCACGCGGCGATCCGGTCCGTGCCCATCCCTGGCGGTCTCGGATGGTCTCCATGAGGGTGTTCACCGCGGCGGTGAGGTCGTCCACGGTCGGTTCCTTCGTTCGTAGCGGCCGGCGAGTGCTTGCTTCACCCGCTCCCAGCTATTCACTAATCTACCTTGAGGGACGCTTACTGTCAAGTTTTATGTGTCACTCGCGCAGCGCCGCACCCCCTCACGGAAGCCTCGGGCCCGTCGATCGAATGACACATAAAACTTGACCTCAACCCATACGGTGGGGTAGATTAATGAATGTCGGAACGGGGTGATGCAAGCGCCCCGAACGCCGCTACGGAACCCCGCAGGACAGGAGCCACCATGACCGCCATGCTCGCCGAGGCCCCGACCACCCCCGCCCGGCCCCTGGAGGTCGTGGACTTCGACCGGATCGTCTGCGACCAGTGCGACCGCATGTCCGCCTTTCTCGACGACGAGGACGAGGGCACCGAAGCCGCGCACGACGCCGGTTGGCACGTCTACAACCGGGACGACTGCGGCTGCCCGATCCTGTGCGGCGACTGCGCCGAGGACTGGTGCGGGGCGCGCGACGACTCCCCCCGACTGTTCGGGATGAGGGTCGTCTGACCCCTCCCTGGCGGGCCGTACCTGGCGGCCCGCCCCCGCCCCGGCTACACCCCACCTGACGAGGAGCCCACATGCACCCTGACCAGCGCCAGCAGCGAATCCGTTCGCTCCTCCTCACCGCTTCGCCCGAGCAGCTGCGGGCCGCGCTGGAGTCGGTCCTCTTGGCGACTGCATCGGCCCAGCGCGAGCGCGACGTTTCCGACTACGGCATCGACGGATGGCGGTCGTCGCAGGTCGTAGACGCCGAGTTCGAGGCGCGCAGCGGTGTGGGTGACGAGGTCGACGGCTCGGTGCTCACGGCCCTTGAGGCCGAGACCGGCACCGGCGCCTGAGCGGCACGCGGGGTCCAGGCGGCGCCTCGCCGTGCGCCTGGGCGAGAGCACGGGCCCCGCCGCAACGGGCCCGCCACAACCCACCGTGCGAGTGCCGCACACGATCGATCTGCGGGCCGCAGGTTTCCATCCGCCCCCACCGTCCGCCCTTCGCGCATCCGAGGAGTTCCATGGCACACGAGAGCAACCGCCGCGAGCAGCCGGCAGTCGGCGCCCGTCCCGCCCCCACGCTGGTCGGCGTGAGCGCGCTGTTCATGCCCGACGAGTTGGAGTGCCTGGTCCGCACGGCGGCCGAGGCGATCTACGGAGACGCGGACGACCTCAGCGTCCGTCAGCTCGACATGGCGGCGCGCGCCCGCCACCTGATGGACCTGGAGGCGGGCGACGGCGAGCCGCCCGCCGTGAGCGGCGCAGCCGTCCTCGCGGCCTCCCTGCGCGCCCTGGCCGTACAGGGTCAGGTCGGAGTGGACCTGTACGCCGATCACTTCGAGGTCGTCGGCCCCGACGACGTGTCCCTGTACGCCGCGCGTTGCCACGTCACGGCGGCGGACCTGGCAGCCCTCCTCGGCATCCCGGAGCACGTGATCCACGACGCCCGCTGACGTGATGGGCCGACCAACCATCAAGTGACACATAAAACTTGACTGTCACCCGTCCGGTGAGGTAGATTAATGAATGTCGGGACGGGGTGATGCAAGCGCCCCGGACGGCCGCTACGGAACCCACCGAAGGAGTCTCATGTCTCTCGCCATCTCCCCCGAAGGCACCTACGACGTCCGCCTGGACGAGCCCGCCCCGTTCAACTACGTCGTGGCCACCAAGCGCAGCGTGCCCGGCTCCCAGGTGGCCGAGGTGGCCCGCGAGCTGATGGCGAAGGACGCGGTGGACCACGCGGAGGTGTGGAGCCAGATCGAGCGCGCCTACATCCCGTCCGCCTACCAGGTGAAGGTCTTCGACGTGACCGGCGAGTGGCCGGTGCTGGTGCCCTTCCAGTTCTGACGGAACGGGCCGCGCCCCCGGACGGGGCGCGGCCCGGCCCCGCCCGCATCTGCCTCACTTCCCGGAGGGACTTCCCGATGAACAGCAATCCGCGCGCCGTCCGCCTCTTCCCGCACCGTTGGTGCACCTCCGTCGGCCGCCTGGTCGTGGTCGCCGGGGTTCTGCCCGCTCTCTTCGGCGGGGCCGCCTCGGTCATGCTCCTGGCGCTCGTCCTGGTCGGCGGCCTCGGGGCCCTGATGCTCGCCTGCGCGCTGCACGAGAGCCGGTCCGGTCACCACCGGCCCGCGCGGGCCGTGTTCGCGCTCACCACCGACGCGCTGCTGGTGCTGGTGGCCACCGGGCTGCTCCTGGGCGCCCTGCTCGCGGGCACCGGCACCACGCCGCTGCTGTCGGCCAGCGGAGCCGCCACGTTCCTCGCGGGCATCGCCGCCCTGTGCACCCTCCAGCACCTCGCGCACCGCCGCTCGCACCGGCGCCGCTACCGCTGAACCCGCCCCGGCCGGGCGCACCGAGCGCCCGGCCGGTCACGCCTCCGACCCCAGGAGTCCTGGTTGAGCCTCCCTGAGCCCACCGAAGAACTCTCCCCCGGCCTCCCCCATCGCCTGTGCGGCAGGCTGCACGAAGCCGTCCTGGTCCTCGGCGTCCCCGCCGTGGTCGTGGCCATCGCCTACGGCGGCCCCGCCATGTGGGCCCTGCTGTTCTACCTCGGCGTCATCCAGCTCGCCCTGGTCCTCCTCACCGTCTCCACCGCACTGCCGCCGCAGGAAGCGGCGCCGACCCTCCGGTCCGGGTGGGCAGCCGTCGCGGCCGGGACGGACCTCCTGGTCCTCGGCGCACTCGCCTGGTTCCTCCTGCGTGCCTGGTTCGACCCCGGTACGGCCGCCGCCCCCGCGCCGACCCCCTCCGCCTTCTGCGCCGTCTTCTCGGTCCCCGTCCTCGGCGCGCTCCACCACGTCGCCCACGACCGCGCCCTGCGTCCCGTCGCGGCTGCGCCGGGAGGGGACGCCCACCCCGGCACGGACGACGCGCAGAACTGACGCGCCCCTCGACCCGAAGGAAACCCATGCCCCTTCAGCCCAGCGCCCGCCGCTTCAACGCGACCGCCGGCTACCTCCCGCCGGACCTCCAGGACCCCGACACCTTCCCCGTCGTCGTGCTGGCCGGGTTCCGGATCGGGGCCTTCGTCACGGACGAGGGCACCGTGTACATCGGCGTGGACAGCGAGTTCGCGGACTCAGAACTGCGCTCTCCCGACGGCACGATCGCCGTCGAGTTCCGCGTCGACAGCCACCCGAGCCAGTACAACTGGTGCGCCTGACGATCAACAGAACGACACATAAAACTTGACTCGCAGCACGACGTCGAGATAGACTAATGAATATAGAGGGGGTGGTCATTCCGATGGGGGTGACCACCCTGCCGTCACCGAAGGAGGAACTGGATGCCGCAGCCGCTCCGCGAGAGCCTCGCAGATGCCCCCGGATACGTGTGGATCATGTCGCGCGGCGAGCGCAGCGAGGGCAGCGAAGTGGTGGAGGTGTTCACGGATCCGGCTTTCGCCCTGGACGAGTTCGCCGCCGAGGCGAAGCGGCAGGGCTTCCCGCGCTCGGAGAAGGTGCGCGTCATGCTCGAATTCCACCTCTTCGAGCGCGGCGTGGACTACCTGGAGCTGCGGCGGCACCCGGTGCGGCAGCGCACACCCGGACCCCGGCAGGCTTCGCGCTGACGGGAGTGCGCCGCGGAGGCCGGCTCAACCCGTTCACACCTCCACCGCCTGACACATAAAACTTGACCAATGGGCACCCCGAAGGGTAGACTAATGTTTATTGGTGGGGAGGCAAGCCCTGCCGGCGGACGCTACGGAAGGCCGAGAGAGCACTGTGTCGAACACCCGACTGACCACCACGCACATCCACCGGGCCCTGCACGAACTCCTGACCGCCGCCCCCCAGCGGGCCGACGACGGACACCCTGAGTACCCGTTGTTCGTGTACCACGGCCGCCCGGCCTGCCTGAACGCCGAGCTGCTCGCCGGCTTCGGCGCGAGCATCAGCCAGCTGAAGTCGCTGGCCTCGGCACTGGACGCCGCCGAGCAGGAGTGGGAGGACGTCAAGGACCCGCTCCGGCGCCGGTTCACCCCGCTCGCGTGGACGTGCCTGAGCCGTCTGAACGGCGGCGACACGGCAGGAGCCTGGGCGAACAGCCACCGCCTGGTGTTCGGCCCGCAGCAGCATTCGGGGAACGCCGAGTTCAATCGGGCGATCGACCGGCGCAGGCGCCCCTGGCTGTACGACCCGGCGGAGTTCGAGCAGCCGGAGGAGTCCCGGGCACCTCACCCCGGGTGCACCGAATACGACGTTCCCAGGGCGGCGCGCTACGGCTGGATCTAGGAGTGTCACGCGGGGCGGAGCGCATCCCAGATGCGGCCGTTTCTACAGGTCAGAGGTGTCACGGTGCCCAGCGTGACACCTGCCGTGACATCCAGCGTGACAAGGGAGCGTGACAGCGCCGGGCCGGTGCGGGTCCCGGGGTGACCGGTCCGGGGCACCGTGCGCCGGGGCCGCATTGCCGGTCGCCTCTGCCGTCGCTCGCCGTTGCCCCCGCTTGCCGATCCGGCCTCCGCTTCAAGACGCAGGAGCCATCCGCCCAAAGGGGTGGGCGCTTTGCGCGGGCTGTCCGCGGGCCGCGGTGATCGCCGCCGGATTGACGCTGCGCGTATCCCTTCGTCCGTCCCGGGAGGGATACGTCGGGCCTCGCCGGCCGTCGGCTCGCCGCCCCGGGGTGGACGGGATCCGTCTGGGCCGCGCGCTCCCGGGCGCGGGAGCGGCGCCCGTCCCTCGTCGCTCGTCCGGCGAGCCGCGCCGCTCCGTATCGGCACACGGTTCGCCTCGGGCAGATCCGGCGGTGTAGGCCGCGGCCTCCCGAGGCTCTCCAGGGCGCGCCTCCGATCGCAGAGCGCGCGGGTGCTGGGCGCATCGCGCCGTGCACATCGCCCCCACCGACGAGCGACCCGCCCAGCAGATTAATGGATTCGGGCTGATCTGGTGTCCCCTGCCCCCAGCCGGAAGAACTCCCCCGTCGCCTTGCCTCCTCTCCCTACGCGCAGCCCGATAGGCCCCCCGTCCAACGGCATGCGTCCCTGGGCCGCGCGACGACGGCAGCCACCCCCAGCCGGGCCCCCGAAGTCCTCGCCCCCCCATGGCCCATGAGCTTCTGCGCGGCATCCGCCCAGCAGGCAGCCGGCCCGTAGCGGTGAGCCTGTCGGACAACGGTCCGGCTCGACCGCCTCGCCTTCGCAGTGCGTAGGTGCATAGGGACGACGAGATCGGCACCGGCTTCCGTGCGCTCCCTGATCTCGTCGTCGGTCGAGAAGCGCGCTGCTGGCGTGACGCCGCACCTTGCAGCAGCGCACCCTGGGCGGTCGCCGCTGCCCTCCTGTCCACGATCCGGCTGTGCAGCGCTGCCCGGGGCACCGGCGCCGGTCTGCCGGGGCAGCACAGCAGCACCCCAGCCGGCAAGGGTCAGCAGCACGCGAGCAGCAGGCCCTTCGGCGGTGCAGCGCTGCCAGGCGAACGGGCAGGTGAAGCGGGCAGCGGCAGCTTCGCTGCGTGCAGCCGGCTGTCCCCCGGTGCTACTGCTGCCCGCGGGCAGCAGCAGCACGACCGCGGTCGCAGCGTGCTGCCGGCAGCGCTGCCCCTGGACCGCGGCGGGCAGCGCCTTCGGCGCGCGTACCGCCCTTGCAGCCGCTGCACGGTGGTTGCGGCTGCTGCGGCCGCTGCACGCCGCCCTGGTCGACGAGGCCTCCGGCGGGGTGAGGACCTGGCAGCGCTGCAACGGCTGCCGTACCGCTCTCACCCGCTCGCGGACCGAAAGGCGTCGGGGCCACACGGCCGGACCGGTCCCGGCGAGTCCTCCGGCAGGCGTGTGAGGCAGTGCCCCCAACCAGCCTGAGTGACACATAAAACTTGACTGGCGATCCGTTCGGCATTAGACTAATGGATATAGAGGGGACGGACTCGTTCGCGACAGATGAGCCACGCGCGACTGGCTGCGGCTCTGCTCTGCGCAGTGGCCTGCAGTCATGGTCGAGTGCTCCGTCCCGGCCCACCGTGGAGAGGAACGCGTGACCGAAACCCTCGCCGGCACCGGCCCGGGCATGCTCCAGCACTACGTTCTGAGGGCAGCCGCCGATCCGGTCAAGCAGGACCTGGAGCTGATCCACACGACCTGCGGGTCCCACGTATGCGACGCCGAGCACGACGACAGCCTGGACGTCCTGGTCCACCTGGCGGGAGCACACGCCGCCGGCTGCGACCGTCCATAGACCCTGCCGGGCGCGTCCCCGCACCCGGCCCGTCCGAGGAGGCAGCCGTGCCGATCGGCCACAACGGCATCAATCACGTACACGCCGGCCGCGCCTCGTGGGTGCCGGGCGGGGTCCTGTACCGCGGGGCGGCCGTGCCCGCGCGGATCGACCCTGCCGACTGGAGTCCGCGCGGCCGGTATCAGCTGCGCGCCTGGCGCACCCGGGTGGACGCCCGCCTTGCCACGATCGCGTTCCTCGCGACAGGAGAGACCCATCGCCCGTGACATTGGCATGACTGCCGAGGCCCGCCTGTTCCGCGCCGTGATCAGCAAGACGTACGCCGACGGCGAGTCCTTCACCGAGTACGAGGGGCCGTACGCAAAGTTGGGTCAGGCCCGCGGCCGCGTGACCTTCTGGCGCCGCCACTTCGCCGCGACAAAGCCGGGTGCCTCGGCGGACGGCTACGTCGAGGAGTGCCAGCCCCAGTGGCATCGCGTCCCCGACAAGGCGCCGAAGGCCGGCCCGTCGACGCCGGGGGATCCCACGGGCTGACCGCCCCCCGGCCCCTGCCGAGTCGTGGGCCTACGGGGCACGCGCTCACTTCCGCGAGCAGGTCCTGAGCTCCGACCCGTGCTTCGGCGCCCCGTGGCGCCCACCGCCTTGCGCCGCCCGAGAGGCGACAGGCGGCGGCCGCTCCGCGGAGCCCCGCCCTTAATGACACATAAAACTTGACTTACAGCGACCCGCGAGATAGATTAATGAATGAAGGCGGCGAGCAAGCGCCGCAACACGCTACGGACTTTCGAGGACCTCCATGAGCACCCTTCGCACTTACCAGGCTCCCTCTCCCGGGGCCCTCGTCGTGCACGTCACCAGCTCCGTCGGCAAGGTGAAGGCCATCGTCGACTCGCGGCTGCGGCACGCCCAGGTGTCCGTCGAGACCAGCGAGGACTCGGGGCGCTTCGCCGAGGCGGTCGCCGCCACGAAGTTCACCGAGGAGCGGGTCAACTACGGTCGGCAGGTTCGCGTGGCGGTCCCCGAAGTCCGCTCCGTTACACGCCGCAGTGGTGGGTCGAGCTACAGCTCCGGCGGGTCGAGCTACCACTTCGGGGAAAATGTCACTTTCGCTGGCGGCACGTTCTCCGGCATCCAGACCACGGCCGAGGGCGACGTGTTCATCGGCGGCCAGAAGGTCGTCCAGGACGGCCGCGTGGTCGCTGACAGGGGCACGGTGGTCAGCGGGCCTTCTGCCACCATCACCGTCACGATCCGGCTCCCCCGCGATTGCGCCGTGCTGCTGTCAACGACCAGTGCCGAGCTGGAGGTTGTCGGCGACCTTGCCGGTGTGGGCGTCACCAGCGTCAGCGGCGACGTCGAGCTCGGCGGGACGGTCGGGTGGCTGACCGTGAACACCACCTCGGGCGATGTCACGGCCGATCACGTCAGCCGCAGCGTCTCGCACAACTCCGTCTCCGGCTCCCTGGAGGCGCTCGCCTACAGCGGCGAGGTGTTCGAGTCGGCGAGCGTGAGCGGCAACATCCGTGTCACCGCGACCGAGAAGGCATCCGGCAAGCTCCGCGCCAGCTCCGTCTCCGGCGATGTCACGACCATCGGTGCCCAGCACCTGCACCTGCGGACGACCTCGCTGTCGGGCCGGACCCGCAACCGCTGACCGCCTCGTACGACGCCGGGCGGGTCCGACGGATTCCGCCCGGCGCGGTACTGCCTCCCCCTATTTGCCCAGGAGGGCTCTGCATGTCCGACGAGGACGAGATGATCTACTGCGGCCGTATCGCCTTCGACGTCCCGGTCCCGCTCAGCGAGCTGGAGTCCGGGATCGCCGAGCGGCTTTCGTTCTGTCCCGTGGCCCCCCTGTACGCCGACTCGCCCCAGGGCCGGGCGCTGGCCGGCGTTCGCGGAGCGGACGAGGAGAACGGCTGGGCGTCGTCGTCCATCTGGTTCCGCATCCTGAACACGCTGGAGGCGATCGCACGGCGCCACCAGCGGACCCTGGAGACGAACGCGACCTTCGATTCCGATCAGCGCGGGCGCGGCCTGCTCGTGGTGGACGCCGGCGGCCGCTTTCACAACTGCACGCCAGACGACCAGCCCGAACAGCATCGCCTCCGGAACTGTGCGTGCTTCTCCACACCCGCCGACAGCCCGACTCTCTTCGCCATCGCGGACGTCACCGTGGACGAGCGGGTCGCCGTTCGGCCGATGTCGGCCGGCCCGTGGACCGACTACGCCGTCGTCTGCGAGGAACACAGCGAGATCGCCTGCACCGTGACCGAGAAGGAGGCTGTCTTCCGCCGGGAGGCCCACATCGTCGAGGCGCACACGGCGCGCCCGCTGCCGCTGGGCCGCACCGCGGCTGCACGCGGCCTGCCCCCGGCCGTCCTCGAACCCCTCCGGGCCGCGGGCGAGGAACTGCGCCGTGCCCGCTCCTACGCCGCCCCGCTGGCGATCCGTCACCGGGACGCAGCGCGCGAGCACGTCCGTCACGCCGTAGCCGAGCTGCGCGACCTGGGCCCCTCCGACCCCACGGACCTGCTGATGCGCCTCGCGGCCGAGCTGCTCGCGAGCGCCGGCCCTGACGCTTGACGCACCCCCTCCACTCCCGCAAGCACCCCGAAGGAGCGAACCCGTGAGCATCGGCAGTGAGGACGAGGACGTGATGAAGGTCGAGGTGGACCTCCACGCCCTGGCGCTGCAGGGGGACACCACCTTCCGCGACCTGCGTGAGGGGGCCGTCATCCGCCTCGTCGAGGACACCCTGGGCATCCCCGCCGGGTGGTGGCAGGCCGGATTCACCTACGGCAACGGAGGCGGCGACCACCGGTACTCGTGCCGGCTCCTCACCTCGCTTCCCGGTCCGGTCGAGGGTGCCGTGGTGGCCCGCGTCGCCGACGGGTGGACCTCGTCCTGGCCGGTCCAGGTCCGGGGGATGCGGCTTGGAGAGCTCCGGGCCCGGCTCGCCGAGCTGCCGGACGTCGACGACGCGCTCGTGGTGATCGCGCCGCCGGACCACGGCGGCGACGGGGGCGAGTTCTCCCCGGTGTGGTTCGTGCGCCCGGGCCTGTACGTACCGGACTTCACCGGCCGTGGCCCGGTCGGAGGGCTCTACGAGGCGCATCCGCGCAACCCCGCCGACGCGGCGCCGGCCGATGCTCTGCCGGCCATCGCCTTCTACGTGTCCAGCTGACCACGGCAGCACATAAAACTTGACAGCAGAGATCCCCGCAGTATAGATTAATGAATACCGTGGCGGGTGGTCCGCCTCGTGTGGGCCTCTGCGCCCGCCCTGCCTACAGCTACTGGAGTCACCCCATGAAGAGCCGTCAGGAGGTCATCGAGGCATTCGCCGAGCTTCCCGAGGACGTCACGACACGCGATATCGCGGGCGCCACGGGCCGCGGCGTGCCCGGCGTGCAGAACTGGATCACGCACGACAAGACGTTCCCCGGCGAGTCCGCACCCCCGAAGGGCCGCACGAAGTACCGCAACAAGGCCGAGGTGCTGAAGTGGTACCTGAAGCAGCCCTTCGCCGGGGACGACCGGCTCGGCCCGCGCGCGATGGGCCAGACCGCCCGGCAGGTCCAGCCCGAGCTGGAGCGCATGAACATCAAGGAGCTCGCCGAAGTCCTGGGCGTCACCCCGGCGGCCGTGCGGCACCACATCACGGCCAATCAGCCGGGCGAGTGCGCCGATCCCTTCCCGGCAGCTGGCGACGACGGCAAGCGGTCCTGGCCGCAGGTGCGTTCGTGGCTGCTGCGCCACGACGACCCGCTGCCCGAGCCCGGGGACGCGGGGACGCGGGACTGGACCGAGGTGCGCGGGTGGCTGCTGCGGAACGCCGAGGACGGCCAGGAGCAGCCGGACGCCGAGGGTCTGACGCTGGGGCAGCTGGACCTCATCGAGCGGGCCCGGGCCGCGAAGGCGGCCGGGGTGAAGATCCCGGCCGAGTGGCTGTCGGAGGTGCTCGGTATCGAGGACACCCGCCAGGTCAGCCGGCTCCTGCGGGGAGCTCCGGCGCAGAAGCGGCCCGCACGGCTGCGCCCGACGGCTCTGGCCCGGTCCTTCGGCCTGACGCTGAGCCAGGTGAAGCATTTCGAGCGCACCTACGTCGCCCGGTCGTACGAGGACCCCTTCCCCGGGAAGGACGAGAACGCCGCGCGGGACGTCGAAGAGGTTCGGGCGTGGCTGGCCAGGAACAACAAGGTGCCGGCCGACTCGTGACGGGTCGGCGGTATCCGCCGATACACTGCACTTCACGGCTCCGGTTCGCCGGTCCGTAGCGTGGGGCCAGACGATCTTGCAAACCGCCTCTTCGGAGTCGGAGGACTTCGGTCCTGTCGTCTGGCCCCGTCTTCATGTCCGCGTGTCACCTCCGCCGGCCCGCACCCGGCCGCGGAGCGTCAGCGGCGCCGTCCGGCGGCCCTGGCGGCCCGCTCCTGCCGGTGCCGGTGCCAGCCGTCCCAGGCGAGCCACGCCGTACAGACAGCCGCGCACGCCGCGGCCGCGAGGCTGAGCCCGTCCGCGTCCTTCGATGCCGCGACCAGGGCCACCGCCAGGGCGGCAACTCCCGCCGCGATCACGGCTCCGGCGCGGGCGTTCGCCCGCCTCGCTCCACGCTCGTCCATCTCTTGCCCTCCACTCGTCCCGCCTCGACCGGGTCGCACTTCCCGCGCTTCGCTGCGCATTCTCGCGAACCCGGGGCCACCGTCTCTATGCTGACACATAAAACTTGACTCGATAGCCTCTCGTGGGTTATATTATATGTGTCAGGAGGTCGGACGGGGCCTCCACTGGACGAGGGAGACGCTGTGACTGTTCTTGAGATCCCCACCACCGAGGGAACCGCACGCCGCGCGCCGGGCCGCCCCGACGCCTGGACCATCCTGGGCACCGACGTGTCGGCCGCCGACACCGCCCGCGAGGCCCTGGACATGGGTCACATGCGCAACTGGAACGTCCGGCTGTGGACCGACACCCGCGCCCGCCACATGGACGAGTCCGGCGTCACCGAGCTGGCCATGCCCGACACCCGGGCGGCCATCCGCACCAACCCGCTGACGGGTGACGCCGAGTACGTGGGCCGCGTCGGCAATCAGTACACCGCCGTCCAGATCGAGGACCACGAGGACATCCTCGACATGGTCCGCCGCGAGTCCGGCGCCACCTTCCACAAGCTCGGCGCCTACGGCAACAACGGCAGCCGGTACTTCATCTCGATGACCCTGCCGCGCGTCGTGCGCATCGGCGGCATCGACGAGCACCGGATGCACCTGACCCTCTTCGGCAGCCACAACGGCTCCTCTTCCAACTCCCTGCACATCGGCTCGACCCGCCTGGACTGCGGCAACATGCAGCGCCTGATCATCTCCGGCGCCAAGCACAAGTACTCGATCCCCCACACCGTCTCCGCTCCGGCGCGGCTGGCCAAGGTCCAGAAGTCCCTGGCCACCCTCTTCGACTGGCAGGACGCCTTCGAGCGCGAGGCGCAGCGCCTGCTCGACACCCCCCTCACCCTCGGCCAGTTCGAGAAGGTCGTCACCCGCGTCTTCGACGACCCGGCCCTCCCGAGCAAGACGCAGCACAAGAACATCACCGCCCGGAACAACGCGCTGCGCTCCCTGTTCGAGGACGCCGCGACGCAGGAGACCATCCGGGGCACCGCCTGGGCGGGCTGGAACGCGATCGGCGAGTACCTGGACCACGTCGCCCCGGCGAAGTCCAACTCCAGCCGCGCCGCCCGCTCCCTGGCCGACTCCGGGGCCGTCACCGAGCGCAAGACCGAGGCGTACAAGCTGCTGGCCCTCGCGGCCTGACAGGCGCCTCACCGGGGGGCCGCTCCGGCCCCCCGGTGAGCCCCGGTCCGTCCCGCCGTCACCCCCCAGAGGAATCCGTGGCCGTCGAATACGTCCTCACCGGGCAGTCCGCCGAGCGCCGCATGGTCTACCGCCTCACCGCGCCGGACCTGGAGCCGGACCAGACCGAGTACCCGTTCGCCATCCGCCCGCAGACCATCTGCCTGACCTACACCAGCAGCAACGGCGGTCCCTGGACCCTGTACTGCCTGGAGATCGCCGGCCTGCGGGTCCGCAAGGACGGCACGGTCAACCCGGCCTCGTTCGCGCACAACACGCGCTGCTACCCCGACAGCGAGCACTTCCAGCGCTCCAAGCCCGCGTGGCTGCGCGAGTTCGCCGAGCAGCACCGCGTCCCCGCCGCCGTCGCCCCCCGCCCGTCTCTC
Source organism: Actinacidiphila yeochonensis CN732 (assembly GCF_000745345.1). NCBI lineage: Bacteria > Bacillati > Actinomycetota > Actinomycetes > Kitasatosporales > Streptomycetaceae > Actinacidiphila > Actinacidiphila yeochonensis. The sequence goes on from NZ_JQNR01000002.1 coordinate 39,583, forward strand.
TGAACACCGCCGCCCGGAAGGAGGCCCCGTGCCCGAACTGTGCCTGACCCACGAGCACGGCGAGCGCACCGTCACCTTCGACGTCACCGGCGCTCCGGACGTCCCGCCGCAGTACCTGTGCGACGATCCGACCGCCGTCCCCCCGATGCGCCCCGCTCAGGTACGCGCGGCCTACCGGAGCCGTGCCGGAGCGCCGTGGGCACTGGACACCGTCCACATCCGGGGCCGCTACGCCCCGGACGACCCCGCCTCGCGGTGGGTGGACCTTCCTGGCGGTGGGCTCTGGCTGTACCCCTCCAGCCCCCACTACCCGGACCACCCGAAGCCGCCGTGGACGGCCGACCTGGCCTGCGCCCTGGCCGTCCCCGCTCCCGAGGTCGCCGCCGGGCCGGTGCGCGCCACCGTGACGAGCGACCGCGCCAAGCGCACGCGGTTCTTCACCCTCGACGGCCTGGACGAGATCAGTCACTGGCCGATGCCCGCCCCGCTGCGGCCGGACAAGGTCCGCGTCACCTATCTCAACAGCGGGGACACCGCGTGGGGATTGGACGAGATCCGGTTGGAGGGGCCGTACGTCGCCACTGGCAAGACGCCCGGACCGAACCAGAACCGGGGGCGCCGGAACTACTACCCGGCCAGCCTCCGCGACGCGCCCGCCTGGGTGCGCGACCTCGCCGACGCCCACCGCGTCCCCGATCCGCTGCCCGCCGGACAGCGGCCCTGAACCGGCCGTACGGCTGACCGGCCCGTCCCCGGATGCCGTACGGCCCCGGTCCGGCCCGCCGTCTTCTCCCCGGCGGGCCGGACCGCCCCCCTTGCTCCTCCGCCCCCCCTGGAAGGACCCCGCTGCACGTGACCACCATGCTCGCGCCCCAGGAGGCGCCGCCGTCCCGCGTCAAGGTCAACGATCTTGAGGTCATCGAGGTCGAGTTCGCCGAGACTCCCCTGAGCACCCCGGACCGGCCGGTGCGCTTCAAGCAGATCGTCAAGATCCTGCTGGAGGACGGTTCGGTCACCTACGGCTGTGCCTGGGCCGGCTGCGGATTCACCGGCAAGACGGCCATCGCCGTCCGCCCCCACCTCAAGGCCCACAAGCCCGCGGCCAACGCCGTGGACGTCACCTCGCTGCCCGTAGGCGAAGTGCTCGAACTGGCCAGGTCCGCCCAGACGCTGCGCACCGACCTGGAGCGCACCACCCGTGAGCGTGACCGCCTGTCCACCAGCCTCTACGACGAGTGGAAGCCGCGTGCCCTGGCCGCCGAGCGGCAGCTGAACAGCATCCAGAAGGCGCTGGCACCCGTCAGGTGAACACCCCCGATCCCCTGCTCCCGACGGAAGGACGCATCGCTTCCATGACGGCACCGACCGTCCAGCTCATCACGGTGGAGTCCACCGCCTACGGCCCGTACGCCGGGCTGCTGCCGAAGGAACTCGGCGGGTACGACGCGCCGTTGTTCACCCGCCGCGGCGCGCAGCACATCGTCGACGACCTGCATCGCGACGCCTGCGGCCTGTCGGCCGCCTGGGAGGGCGAGAGCCTGCGCTTCACCTGGACGAAGGCCTACCGCGGGGACGACGGCACGGAGGTCGTGCATCCCGACCGGCACGGCCGGTACGCGATCGGCGGCCTGTGGCCGTGGATGGAGTGGGACGAGGAGCTGCCGCACACCGCCGGGCAGCGCGCGTTCGCCGACGGGGTGCGGCAGGCCCGCGCCCCGCGCGGCCCCGTCCCGCCGGAGGGGCTGCGGCACCTGTACGACCAGGGCCGCGCCGAGGCGCAGAGCCTGACGCTGCTGCCGCTGCTGACCGCCGTCCCCGCCGGGTGCGGGGACGGGTGAGCGGCTCACCCGGCCTCGCCCCCGCCGACGTCGGGCGCGTGGCCCGCCACTTCGGAGCCGCCGAGCACGAGGTCGCCGCAGCCGGGTGGCGGTTTCGCTGCCCGTCCTGCGCGGGGTGGGACTTCGGCCCCACCCTGCCGCTGGTCACCTACGTCCGGATCTGGCTGCACGGCGGCCGGCTGCCCGGCGGAGTCCTCGGCGGCGCCGCGTGCCTGGACTGCGGACACATCACCTCGCCCGCCGCGGTGGACGTCCCGCTCCCCTGACGCCCGGCCGCCCGCCCCTCGACCTGTACGACTGGCGGCGCAACGGCGCCGCCGGCACCCGACCTGATCCCCCCTGCCAAGGAGGCAACCTCTTCGTGTCCCCCGCTACCGCGACCGTCACCGTGACCGACGCCCCCGCCGCTCCGGCCCCGGCCAAGCCGACCGCGCGCATGATCCTCGACCACGGCCCGCTCACCCGCGCTCTGAAGATCACCGAGTTCGGTGTCGGCGCGAAGTCCCCCTCCGAGGCGCAGCGCGGTGTGTTCATCGAGACGGGCCGCGGCCGGGCGACGCTCACCACGTTCGACTACGAGACGGCCGTGTCGGTCTCCGTGCCGGGCCGCGCACGCAAGGGCGGCAGTCTGCTGCACTTCGGGCAGTTGCAGAAGGCGCTGGCGGCCATGGTCGCAGGGGAGACGAAGGCCCAGGCCGAGCGCACCTCGGTGTCCCTGGCCGGCGACCTGCTGTCCACCGAGCACCTGACCGTGCCCATCGCCGCGCTGGAGGTGGAGGAGTTCACCCGGCCGCCGGAGCCGGTGCCCGCGATGGCGACGGTGGACGCCGGGGAGTTCTTCGCCGAGCTCAAGCGGGTCCTGCCGGCCGCCGGACGCGACGACACCCTGCCGGTGCTCACGGCGGTCCACCTGACCCTGTCGGGCCAGACCCTCACCATGGCCGCGACCGACCGCTACCGCCTGGCCGAAGGCCACGTCCGGGCCGAGGCGACCGTCCGCCCGCTGGACGCCCCGCTGAGCGTCCTGTTCCCCGCCGACGTCCTTACCGCGCTGCTGAAGCGGTTCACGTCCTACGACGGCCCGGTCGGCGTCGGCCTGCTGGACGCGGCCAGCAGCGACATCCCCCGCGCCACGCTGTCGCTGGGGGACACCACGGTCACCGTGCGCGCCCGGGAGGGGAAGTTCCCCGCCTACTCCTCGTTCTTCCCCAACGAGTTCGTCACGAGCGTCCGCATGGACCGGGCCACGCTGGTCAAGGCGGCCAAGAAGGGCCGGGCCATGGCGCAGGCCGTCGGCGGCACGCACAGCCCCGTCGCGCTGCGCTGGAGCGGTGAAGGCGCCCTCGCCCTCGCACCCGTCATTGGCACCGCCGCGCAGCAGGCCCGCGTCAAGGGCATGACCGTCCCCTTCAGCCTCGACCACGGCACGACCGCGGACGTCGCGGGGATGAGCGTCCACTTCAACCCCGCCTTCCTGCTCGCCGCGCTCGACGCCTTCACCGGCCAGGACACGGTCACCCTGCACATCCGCCAGTTCGAGGAGGGGCAGTCCCGCAAGCCGGTGCTGCTGACCGACGACCCGGCCGCCAAGGACCGCTACCGGCACCTGCTGATGCCGATCCGGCTGGACCCGCCCAAGTAGCCCTGCCCGCCCCGGCCCCTGGGGCGCCGCCCGTCCGCGGCGCCCCGCCCCCCCATGCCCAGAGGAAGTTCACCGTGCGCCACCAGCTCACCGACGCCGCCCTGGCCCACATCGCCCTCGACGCGAACGTCCGGCACGTCCCGGCGTGGCTCTACGTGCAGGACCAGGGGGACGGCACCGTGTCGTTCGTCGGCTCCAGCCGCGTTCCCGGCGGCGGCGCCCATCCCCTGCGCTACGGCAGCGACCGCACCCACCAGTTCCTCGTCGGCGAGCTGCTGGTGCGCCCCCACTACGCACTGGACACCAACGTCCTGCGCGGGCAGGGGCTGGGCGGCCTGGTGACGCAGCATCCCGATCTCGGCCGGTTCCTTCAGGACGGCGAGATCCTCCTCAACCCCCACGGGCTGTGTCCCGTCGCCCCGCGCTGACCTGCACGCACGGCACGGCCCGATGTCAGACCTCTACGTAAGGATCACCGCATGAGCACCGCAACCGCCCTGGCCAGCCGCACCGACTACGACGCGGCCGTCGGCACCGCCCTCGCCGCCTGCGCCGCTTACTACGGCGACGGGGACACCGCGCTCGACGACGCCACCTACGACGCCCTCGTGCGCCAGCTGACCGACTACGAGCGCGAGCACCCCGACCACGTCCGCGCCGATTCCCCGGTGGGCAAGGTCGCCGGCGGCGCGGCACCGGCCGGCGACGTGCCCCACACCGTCCCGATGCTCTCCCTCGACAATGTCTTCAACGCCGCGGAGCTGGCCAAGTGGGGCACCTCGCTGGCACGCCGCCTCGACGCCCCGGTGCGCGGCGGCTACGCGGCCGAGCCGAAGCTCGACGGCATGGCGGTGGCCGCCCGCTACTCCAGGGGCGTGCTGACGAAGCTGGTCGGCCGCGGCGACGGACACCACGGCGAGGACCTGTCTGCGGCCATCGGCAGCATCGTCGGCCTCCCCACGCGCCTGGACAGCGAGGCGACCGTGGAGATCCGCGGCGAAGTCCTTCTGACCAGGGCGCAGTTCGAGGCCGCCAACGACCTGCGGGCCGGGCACGGCGACAAGCCCTTCGCCAATCCGCGCAACGGCACCGCCGGCACGCTGCGCGGCGCGAAGTCCCGCAACTACACGATCATGACGACGTTCTTCGCGTACGGGGCGGTCAGCCTCGACGGGGTGGACTTCCTGCGCGGGGACACCCACGAGGCCGTCATGACGCAGGTCGCCGAGCTCGGCGTGCAGACCACCGCGGCCACCGAGGTCGGTCTGCGGGTGTTCTCCACCCTGGAGGACGTCCAGACCCGCGTGGAGGAGATCATCGCGCTGCGCGGCGAACTCCCGTTCAACATCGACGGCGTTGTCATCAAGGCGAACAGCTTCGCCGAGCAGAACACGGCCGGGTTCGCCACCCGCCACCCGCACTGGGCCGTTGCCCGGAAGCTGCCCCCGGTCGAGCGGCAGACGAAGCTGATCGGCGTCGAGTGGCGCGTGGGACGCACCGGCATCATCGCGCCGCGCGCCGTCCTGGAACCGGTCGAGGTCGACGGCAGCACCGTGCAGTACGCGACCCTGCACAACCCCGAGTTCATCACCAAGAGCGGCATGAAGATCGGCGATGTGGTGACGGTGTGGAAGGCCGGCGACATCATCCCGCGCATCGAAGCCCCGGTCCTGGACCTGCGCGGCGAGGACGTCTCGCCGATCCTCTTCCCCGACGCCTGCCCGGGGTGCGGCGGCGAGGTCGACAAGAGCGGCAAGCGCTGGGAATGCGCCGACTCCTCCGGCGGCGGCTGCGGTCTGCTGGCCGCCCTGCGCTACGCCGTCGCCCGCGACATGCTCGACATCGACGGCCTGGGCGAGGTCTTCCTGGAGGCCCTCGTCGAGGCCGAGGCCGTCGGCGACGTCGCGGACCTGTTCACCCTCGACCGCGACCAGCTGACGGCGGCGGCCCGCAGCGAGAAGCGGGCCGACACCATCCTCGGCCAGATCGCCGCCGCCAAGGACAAGCCCCTTAACCGGGTCTTCTGCGCGCTGGGCATCGTGCGCACCGGCCGGACCCTGTCCCGCGAGATCGCACGGCACTTCGTCACCATGGACGCCATCCGCGCGGCCGACGCCGACGACCTGGCCAAGGTGAAGAAGCTGCCGCCCGCCAACGCGCCGAAGATCGCCGCCCACATCGCCGTCATGGGGCCGGTCATCGACAAGCTGGCCGCGGCCGGGGTGAACATGAGCGAGCCGGTCACGGACACGGCGGGCGGCCCGCTGTCCGGTCAGACCGTCGTGGTCACCGGGGGCATGCGCGGCTCGATGGCCCACCTCCGCAACCGCAACGAGATCCGGGAGTTCATCGAGAACGCGGGCGGTACGTCCTCGGGCTCGCTGTCGAAGAAGACGACGCTGCTGGTCGCGGGCGAGAACGCCGGATCGAAGCTGGCCAAGGCCCGCGAGCTGGACGTACGGGTCGTCACCGAGGAGGAGTTCGCCGAGATGGTCGCCTCCCCGCAGTCCTGACAGGCCGTCCCTCACGCCCGGGCCGGTGCTCCGCACTTCGCGGGGCACCGGCCCGGGCGTGTTCGGTTTCTGTCTCTGTCCACAGGTCCGGGCCCTCACGCTGCTGCCCTGCGGCCCCGGCCCCCGGGGGACACCACACGGTCCGCCCGACCCCGACGAGAGGGAGTTCATGAGCTACACCCGGTTCCAGGACGCGCGTTCCGCCGCCCACCTGGGCGGCAGCGAGCGGCCGTGGCTGCACAGCCTGCTGCACGAGCATGCGGCCGGCGTCCTCCTGGACCGCCCCGACTCCGCCCAGGTCGCCGCGACGCTGTACGAGTTGCTGCCCGCCGGCCACGACCTGCGGCAGGTGCCGCTGCACTCCGGCCATCAGGCCCGCCGCTGGCTGCACCTGTACGTGCGCTGCTTGATCGGCATCTTCGACGACCCGGTCGCCGAGCACCGCGGACACGGCATCGGTCCCTTCACCCTCATGCTCAACACCGCCATGGAGTCGGGCGGCGACGCCCTCCGGCTGGCGGCGCGCCTGCACGGGCAGTGCGAGGTCAACTGCTGGGTCGACGGCCCCAACCGGGGCTGGCTGGCCGGCATCATCACGGCGGCGCTCACCAGCGGCCTCTACCGCCCGGACTGCGGCTGGGAGAAGGTCCGCGACCTGCTGCGCGAACGGTCCGACCTGCCCGTGGTGGTCTCCTTCAGCGACTCCTTCCCTACCTTCTGGAGCGCCCGCTCCGGCGACGCCGACGACGACCCGGACGAGGCCGAGCAGCGATGGGAGACGCTGCAGGCCGACGAGCGGTGGCAGCAGGGCATGGCCGCGCTGCACCGGCGCCCCCAGGACCGGCTCGAACTTCGCCCCGACTGGGCCGGCTACCGCTTCGGTCACGAACTGTCCTTCACCGACCTGCTCGCCGAGGACCGGGCCGAGCGGCTGGAGCGCGCCTTCTCCCCCGGCGCGCCGCCCGCCTGAACCAGCGCGCCGGCGGGCTGCGGTCCCGGTCTCTGTCCACAGGTCTCACCGCGCACCGTGTGGGACGAACGGCCGCGCGTGAGCGGCCCGGAGCGAGGAGGACCCGTGTGTAGATCGCAGGCCCAGGGCGGCCGACGCTGCCGTGGCAGCAGCCTGGCGGTGCGGCGGGCGACGTACGCCGTGAAGTCCTCTGCCGCGTCCAAGGCCGTGAACAAGGCCCTCGCCGACGGAGAGCTCGACCAGAACTCGGAGGCGTACCGGCAGTTCGAACTGGCGCACTCATCGGCGATGCGAGCCCGGCGGCTGGCGCAGGAGGGGGACCACGACGGCGCGGCGGATGCCGCCCTGGACGCCAAGAGCGACATGAACCGCGCCGCGCGGCTGCTCAAGGCGCATGCCGCGCGGCGGACCGAGCCGCCTGCGCCCGCGCAGAGCACCGACGAGCAGATCAACGGGACGCTCGAGAGGATCAACACCAAGTACAAGCGGGGCGATCCGGCCTACTCGCACAACTGCACCAGCGTGGTCCAGGCCTACGAGCTGTCGAGGCGAGGGCAGAACGTGAAGGCCGGCCCGCTGGAGCCGGGCAAGACCGGAGGCCGGCCGCTATCGGTGATCGAGGAGGCGTGGGGGACGACGTTCACCACCGCCTACTCCTCGCTGTCCTCGGACTCCGACGGCGGGCGCGCCGAGGTGGAGGAGGCATTCAAGGAACCCGGCTCCCGGGGAGTCGTGTTCGTGGCGTGGCGATCGGGCGGCGCGCACGTTTTCAACGTCGAGAACGTCGGCGGCACGGTGCGCTTCGTCGACGGCCAGCCCAACCCGCCGGTCACGAACGCCGGGTACTACTTCCGCCGCAGCATGGCGACCCAGTGGGTACGGCTCGACGAACAGCCCACTCCTTCGCCGAGCGCGACGGCCCGCTATCTGGAGCCGTAGTCGGCCCACACCACAGCCCGACACATATAACTTGACATACTGCACCCTGTGGTGTAGATTAATGAATACCTGAAGAGTAGAGGATGGGGTTAGTCATGACGCTTTCGTACACGGAGGCCCGTGCGCGGGTCATCGACGCGACCAAGCCCGGCTGGGACAACGGCACGTTCTGCCTGGACGACCGGGAGATCACGGAGAACGACGACATGTTCGTCTTCAACGTCGGGGCGCGGGAGTTCCTGGTGGGCAACGACGCCTCGTTCGCGGTCGTCGGCGGCGTCTGGGTGGTCTACAAGTCCGACGGGCGGGTGGCCACGGTCCCCTCCGTGGAGGTGGCGATGGACCAGAGCATCCGGACCCGGCCGAACCCGGAGCCGACGATGAGCTGACGACCGCGAGCAGCCCCACGGCGGCACGGCGCGGCGGCGGCGCCCCTGAACGGGTGGCCGCCGCCGCTTCGTGCTCCGTCTCTGTCCACAACCCGCTCCGACCAGCATCAATGCCGCTGGCCACCACGGTGGCCGGCCGGTCAGTGAGCAGGTCGGGAAGGAGCGGGCACCGTGTGCAGGTCGAAGTCGAAGGGGGGCCGGCGCTGCACCGCGTCGCACCCGGCCGTGCGGTCCGCGCAGCGCGCGGCTTCCTCCGCGTTGGCGCAGAGCGTGGCGGACGCGGGCACTGGGCACCCCGCTCAGGAGGCGTTCGACAGCGCGCGTGAGTGGGCCGACCGGGCCCGGCTGGCCGCCGAGGCGGGGGACGACGAACGCGCGCGGCGGTGCGCCGAGCACGCGAAGGCGTGCGCCTCTGCGTCGCGGGAGATGCTCGCGGACTCCCGGCGGCAGGCGCCGTATCCCCCCACGACCGACCCGCGCAGCGCGTTCGCGATGACCACCCCGCGCCGTCCGGATCCCCAGCCGCCGGCCGAGGAGTGGACCGCCCCGCCGATGCCGGAGTACCCCGAGCACGTGCGGGCCGCCGACGCGCTGGCGGCGGCCACCGGTGCCGGCGGCCGGGCCACGTTCATCCCGCGTGAGGACGGCGGTCAGACCGTCGCCTGGGGAGGGGAGTCGTACGCCGGGTCGGCCACGGTCTACCCCGGCACCGACGAGGAACCCCCGCACGCCCGGGTGGTCTTCCACCGCCTGGACCGCGACCGCTACCAGGCCCTGGCCGACTCGCCCTGGCCCTACCGGGTCGAGGGCGGGCAGGTCATCTACGACCGTGTCCCCGCCGACCACGCCGAGCAGATCATCTCCGCGGCCGCGTCGGGCACCGCTGCCCGGCCCTGGGAGCGACATGGGCTGAGCGACGCCCGTGAGCGCCAGGACCTCGACCGGGACGCGGCGGGCCGCCTGCAGGAGGAGTCCGAGCGGTGGGCGGCGAAGTTGAGCCGGCCGCAGCGCGAGTGGACCCAGACGTACACCGGCAGCTCCGCGATCCGGGACCTCAACGGCCACCTGTACCGGGGCGAGGACCTGGACAAGCCCGCCGGCACCATGGACGTTCCGGCCCGAGAGATCATCGGACACCTGGACGGCGCGATCGCCGCGGCGGGGACGTCGGAGCAGGCGCAGATCGGCTACCGCGGGTACACGCCTCCGGCGGAGGTCCTGCAAAGCGGCCGGGTCGCCGAGTGGGCCCGGGAGAACTTCCGGGTAGGCGCCCGGTACCGCGACGACTCCTACATGTCCATCAGCCACTGCCCGCGGGTGGCGGCGAGCTTCGCCGACACGTACTGGAAGGTCGAGGGCGGGCCCAGCGGCCGGGCGTCGACGGGGGTGATGTTCGAAACGGTCTCCCGGCGGGGCGCACCGGTCGCCGCCGTCGCCGCGTTCGGGAACCTGGAACGCGAGCGCGTCATGCCGCGCGGGATGAACTGGACGGTCGTCGGCGTGCAGGAGGGAGTCGTGGTCGACGGGAAGCCGCACGTGGTGATCCAGCTGCTCGACGAACGGGAGTCTCCCCGCTACCACCGCACGTAGATTGCGAGAACGCTGTGAAGAATTGCCACCAGGGCGAGGCCATCGACGCCGTCCGCCCCCAACCGACCCGGCAGGGAGACCGAGATGAGTGAGCAGCACGATCCCGCCTCGCGGCTGGCCGGCCAGAGCGCGCCGCGCCCCCTGGGGCCGACGCCCGCCCCGCTGGAGCGCCGCCCGTCCTTCGACGAGCTGATGCAGCAGGCCGGCCAGGTCGACTACGGACCGGTCGCGGAACACCTGGACGACGACGCCCGCACGGCACTCGGCCTGCCGGCCCGCCCGCATCCGGTGCAGGTGGACCGCGGCCTGGCCGACCGGGCCCGGAACTACTTCCTCACCCGTCCCGACCAGGCCGCAGGTCTACCGGCCGGCGTGCGCGACCTGCTCGCCCTGTAGGCGGTCTGCACCGCGGGGCCGCGATCCACTCGCTGCCGGGGTGCAGTGAGACGGGCGTCACCTGCGGTGCGGGCCCAGCGAGCGGACAGCAACTCCGGCGCGGGACACGATCGTCAGGTCACCGAGGAGGGGAACCCGCCGATGCCCGTACCGCGTTAGATCACCGCGTGCAGCGAACCCGCGACCCGAGGAGTCATCGAGCGGCGCAGAGGCGTAAAGGGCCGTCCCGTCGACTACCGGATGTCGCTGTGCCGCTGGCACCGCTGGCTCGCCTGGCCCGGAGGGCAGCGGGCGGCGGCCGGGAACGCCGGCCGCTGCGGAACCGTCATCGACTACCGCCCCTTCCGGCAGATCGTGGACAGTCACGTCGCCGAGTGGCTTCGGCCGCGGTTCCAGGAGACACCGCAGGATCACGGCGACGACGTGGCGGCTGCCCTGCGGGCGGCGCACCGCGGCCTGCTGGCCGGCCTGGCCCTGCCGATCGGGCGGCGGCCCGCCCTGGAGATGGGCTACGCCCTCGCCGCGTCCCTCGACCACGCCGTCCGGCTCGCCGAGGCCGTCGCCGCAGGAACGCTGGACGTCGAGGCGGGGCAGGCGCACCTGCTGACGGCCCTGTCCGTCGCCGAGGCGATCGACGCGACGGAGCGCGGGGTGAGCTGAACACCACCGCCCGAGGACTCGCCACCGTGAACGGGCTGCGGGCCTGAACGTCACCTGCACCCGGCCGAGCCGATGACGCCCGCCGGCCGTCTCGAGCCGGCCTGCGCTCCGTGACACGGCGGCGGCCCATGCCCTGGCGCCCTCGCCGGGCCACCCGACCGACGCGGGCCCACCAACCACGGCCGGCCTCCCTCCGAGGCGGCCGGGCCCTCTTCCCTGCGCGGCACATCCTTCGTCGTGTCCCCTGCGGAGCTGTCTCGGGCGTCTGCCGAGTGGTCACGCGCCCCCTACACCTACGACCCCATTTCGGCACGAGAGGACTCGCATGGACATCGACCCCGAGATCACCACCGCCAACGGCTTCCACATCGAGAACGTCCCCACCCGGTTCGTCAGCGGCTTCACCCGGTGGATCGAGGAGCACGCCGATCTGCGCCGTCCGGACGCGGCGGTCCTGATCGAGATGTCCGGTTACCTCGCCCGCACCGAAGGACTCGACGAGGAAGCCCTGCACATCGTCGCCGGGCTGACCGGCGCCGCACCGCAGGAGATCGTCCGTATCTACCGCAGGGACAACACCAGTTGGGCGGAGACGCAGGCCGTCCTGGACGCGCAGGGCCTCACCAACCTCGACGAGCATCTCGACGGGATCGGCCGGTGGGGGTGAAGCCCCGCCCACGCCGCGCGGCTGCGGCCCCGCGGCGGCGGGCGGCGCCTCCTGTCGACGGCCGGTGATGGGTTCGGTCGACGATGCGGCGCCCTGGTCCGGCGGTGCCGCGTACCCGCGGACCAGGACGGCCGCAGGTCAGCGCTCTGCGGCGCTCTCGCTGGTGGTGAGCTGATCGGTCACGGCGACGGCCAGGCGCGCGCCGGCGGCGACCTGCGGGCCGCCCCGTTCGGCCAGGACGGGGGTGTCCCAGGACGGATCGGCGAGTTCGGGCAGGTGGGGCACGAAAACGACTCCCCGGATGCCGCGCTCCCCCAGGACGCGATCGACGTCGGCGAGTTGCTGCGGCTCGATGTCCCCTCGCACCCGGTTGAGCGTGATCATCAGGCGGCCGGCGGGCAACCCGTGGACGGACCGCAAAAGAAGGTCCACGACGTCGGAACTCGGGCGCGGGATGTTGACGTGCTCGATCAGGTCCTCGTACGGCTGAAGGAGGGGCACGTCGTCGGCCGCTGGGGCCGCCCACTGCCCGCGGTGGTCACGCCACAGGTCGGCACCCCATCGTGCGATCGCCTCCGATTCGACCATCTCCAGCAACGCCCAGCAGCGGGCCTCCTGTTCGGCGGCCTCCGGCTGCGTCGCCAGCAGACCGGCCCGGTTGCGGCGCCGGCTGCGCTCCGGCCACACGGCCGAGACCTGCGGCCACAGGGCTGGATGGCGCCGTGTCCCCTCGGTGTCGATGGCGGCGAGGAACTCGGTCCGCCACCTGCCGAGGTCGGGCTCGTCGTCCTCGGTGGGCAGCTGCTCGATGTCGCGAGCCTCGAGTTCCTCCTCCTCCAGTTCGGCCAGGAGGGCCCAGTCCGGCTCCCAGTCCGAGCCGACACCGTCGTCGTACCAGGTGCGCTGCTGAACCCAGTCGGCGAAGACGACATCGAGGAAGTCGAGCAGCAACTGCTCGCGGTTCCGCTCGCGGCGGGGCCGGCGCAGGAGGTATTGCTGGTCAAGCCAGGCCCACATCTGCACGTGCTCGGGCCGCCGGTCGACGGTCTCGGTGTCCGTGATCCAGTGCCGTTGGTCGTAGCGCGTGACGGCCAGGACGAGGTCGGCCTCCTGCACCAGGTGCTGGTGCGGGTAAGCGCCGTTGCCGGTGTCGATGAGGACCACGTCGGCCTGCGTGCGGGCGAGCTCCACGAGAGTCCTGGCCTCCTCCCGGTCCTCCGGCAGAGCGGCGCCGCGCAGGGTCGGCAGGCCTGCGGCGACAAGGTGCCAGGGGCCCTCGTCTCGCTGGTCCTGCCTACCGAGCGGGGACGACGGGTCACTTCCGTCCGCCAGCAGCCTCACGCGGGTGCCGCCGCGGGCCAGGGCGGCGGCGAGCTGCAGGGCGACGGTGCTGCATCCGACGCCGCCCTGGGCGACGGGGGTGATGGCCACGACGCCTCGGACGCTTCCGGCGAGGGGACCGACCGGGCGGGGAAGCAGTTGCTGGGGCTTGGGGCCCTCAAGTTCGGGAGCGAGCGGCGCGCGGCCGGCCCACGGGGTGGACTCCGTGGCGCCGGTCAGGGCGGGACGGCGCAGCGCCCGGCTCCACAAAGCGCTCTCGCCCGGCGCGAAGACGTCCACGAGGGTGCCCCAGGCGCGCCGCTCCCCCTCGGCCGCCGCGCGCTGGTCCCACAGCGGTTCACGGCCGGCCGTGAGCGCCGCGGCGCGGGCCCGCTCGACGTCGGCTCCGGTGGCGCGGACGGTGATGCGCGCGGACCGGCCGAGCAGCCGGACGACGAGGTCCTGGTAGGGGCCGGTGGCAGCGCGCAGTGCGGGCACTCCGGCGATGCCGCCGGCGGCCCGGGTGGGCAGCAGGTGCAGCAGGAAGTCGGTCAGGTGGTCCGGATGCGGCCACAGCACGAGGCTCTCGACCCCGGGGGACGCGGCGCTGATTCCCAGCATCGCGTCCGGCGTGTCCAGCGGGCCGAGGGCGGGGTGGGGGCGGGCCAGGGTATGCAGCACCGCGGCCTCGAAGGCCTGCTGTTGCGGGTCGTTGCTGTCCGGGACGAGCCCGAAGTGCATGCCGTGGCGGCGGTAGAAGGCGAGAGCGGCCTGGTGGCCTTCGCCGGTGTACTGCCGGCGCAGCCGTACGGCCTGGCGTTCGGTGGACATGGAGAGGTCCGTCCTGCGGCGCGACTGCCCGGACCGGCGCGCCGACAGACGCAGGTGAAGTCGGTGCGACTGACGTGGCGTTCGCCTCTTCCCGCCGGGTCGCATCCGTGGGTCCGGGCCACTCGATGCGGACGGTGGCAGCAGTTCCTGCCGCGGGCAACGATAGCGCGCCACGCCCCCGGAGATCTCCGTCGGCCGGCCGAGCACAGCCAGGTGCACCCACCCAAAGGACGACACATAAAACTTGACTCACGTAGCCCTTGAAGGTAGAATAATGATTACCACGTCAGGCGGCAGGACCCCGAGGAGCGCACCGGATGACCATCAAGCGGATGCCGTTGAAGGCCAACGGCCACGTGCTCTCCCGTTCGGGAGAAGTGGAGGCGAAGTGGCTGTTCGACGACATGGACCCCATGGTCTCGGGTGCGGAGTACGCCTGCCGGGTCTGCAACCAGCCGCCGACCTACCGGTTCACCGATGACGCGGTCCACGTGGTGGAGCCGTGCCCCTACCCGGACGGGATCACCACGACGATCACCATCGCCGTTCCGTCCGGGAAGCTGCTGGTCAGCGACGACCTGCGCCCCGTCTTCACCTGGGTCGACGCCGACCCGATGAGCTACGAGTCGACACTCGGCAAGGCTCAGGCGATCCGGCAGATGGCCGATGCCGGGTGCGCCTTCGGTCCCGCCGACAACTGCGGCCTCGGCCTGTACCGCACCGGGCCGGACACCTACATCATCGCCAGCCCCCGCTTGGACGAGGACGACGAGCCCTCCCTCGCGGAGAGCGACTGCCTGGCGAGGATCTGCACGGACCTGTGGGCGTACTCCTGCGCCGACTTCGAGCTCTGGCAGGCCCGGGGCGGCGACCCGGCCACGCTCGGCTGGTCCGACACCGTCGTGGACGTGCCGCCCGGCGAGTACCGCTTCGTCCACCACTCCGGTGAGCGCGGCTTCGACCGTGACAGTGCCGACACCGTGGTCTTCGCTCACGTCGAGCGCATCTGAACGCCGCGCGGACCAGCCGCGGAGGGAGGCCCGCCACGCGCCGCCTCCCGCTCCGCCCGCACAGCGACACAGCCAACTTCCCCGGAGCTTGCCGCATCTACGGCAGAGCCTCCCGACGAAAGGAACACCGCGTGGGCGACAAGGTCATCTCCGAGAAGCACGTAGGCGAGTACGTGATCGACGGCCGGCGCGTGGAGATCACCCGTCTGGTCTGGCGTGACGCCGCCGGGCTGAGCTACGACATCACGGACGCGGAGACCGGCGACCTCCTGCGGGACGAATCCTTCGACGAGTACCCCACCGAGGAGCAGGTGCGCGACGCGCTCGCGGACTACAACTCCCCCGCGGAGGACGAGGAGGAACCCTCACCAGTCGGTTACTGCCGCTTCTGCAAGAGCGCGATCGCGCCCGCATCGTCCGGCCACCTCATCCACGCCGCGGAAGACGGTTCCAACCCCTGGTGCTGCGACGACTGCTGGGACCCCCGCCTGGGCTGATCGCTACCGGCCGCCGGAGTCGGCGGCCGCACACCGCACCGGGCTGGACGGCCGGTCGGGACACCCAGAGCACGAACCACCATGAAGAAGAAGGAGACCATGCCGACCGCCACCCCCCTTCCGCCCGAGACCGAGCAGCCGAGCATGAGCACGGTCAGGTGCGACTCGTACGCCTACACCCGCCAGCGCGGTGGCTGTGGAGCGGCCGCCACCAAGCTGCTGACCGTCACGTTCACCGAACGCCGCACCCGGCGCTACCGGCTGTGCGACCGTCACGCCGCCGGCGTGCACGAGGACGTGGCCGACCCCCTGTTCGCCTACCTCGGCTGCACCGGCGTGAGCGAGGCCCCCATCGCCCCAGCAGACAGCGCGACTTCGGCGGGCCGCTGACATCCGGCTGAACGGGCCTGGATCAACCGACGACCCGTCAACCCTCACCGCGCATGACACATAAAACTTGACACTAAAGCCCTATTTATATAGACTAATGAACGCCTCGAGAGTGTCCGTTCTGCCTCTCAGCCCAGCCCGCCGCCCCGCGTTCGCGTTCTCTGCCGGACGTCGGCCCGGTCGGCTCCATCTGTCCAGCGAGCCCGCCCTGCCGGCGGTTGCCCGCAGCTGCCCAGAAGGGAATGTCCGTATGAGCCAGAGCGCCGCCGGCGAGCATGAGGAGACCTACCGCGGCAGCCACATCCGCGTCGTGACCGTGCCGGAGCGCGAAGTGGGCGCCGGTGCAACGATCCTCACCCACCTCGCGCTGCGGGTGAACGGACAGCCGGTCACCACCCGGGCCCGCACCGTCAAGGCGGCGGTGAGGCGGGGCCGCCAGGCCGTCGACCGCGCGCTGCTGGATGCCCGGCTGCTGCCGGTCCTGCGCACGCTGGCCGCGGTGGGCCCCGGCGCCGCCGAATTGGTCGCCGCGGGCAAGGTCGGCGAGGGGGACACGGTGTGGGTCCACAGCTGGGGCCTGTGGCGGCGGGGGCAGGTCACCCGCATCGCACGGGTCAACGTGACCGTCTCCTACGTCACCGCGTCCTCCGACACGGTCCGCCACAAGACCGTCCACCCGCGGGACCTGCGCCGCGAGGCCTCCGCCGCGACGCCGTCCGCGGTGCCCGCGGTGCCCGCGGTGCCCGCCCGGAACGAAGCCGTGGACGACTGCCGCCGCTGCGGCAAGCGCATCGGGCTGTACAAGGGCCTGTGGTGGGGCGGGGACGACGACTTCATGTGCCCGGACGGGGAGACCCAGCACGCCCCCCGCGGACTGTGGCAGCAGCGCACGGACCGCCGGTCACCGGAACAGCTCACCGCCGCCCAGGGCTACTTCATGCGCTCGGTGAACGGCGGCACGGCGCGGCGCGTGCCGGCCCGCGCGGCGCTGGGCGAGATCGAGGCGGCGCTCGACGACGGCGTCCTGGTCGAGGACCTGCCCGGCGAGGCGGCCCTCCTCCCGTTCCGCGACCGGCGCGGCCGCATCGAGGTGCGCCCGGCGACCGCCGAGGAGAGCGCCGAGCCGGCGGTCGCCGACCATGACGTCTACGGACCGGGCAGCGAGGTCACCGTCCGGCCGGTGACGTGGGACCGGCAGAAGCGTGCGCACGTCGTGGGGACGGAGTTCGCCGCGAAGGTGGCGCACGGCGTCAACGGCGGCCGGTACAAGGTGCGCTGGTCCGGTGGCGAGGGCGTCTTCACGCTGGACGAGCTGCGCCCGGCGGGCGCGACGCGCCGGCCTGTCGAGGCGCTGCGGGCCGGGTCGCACGCGGTGTGGAACACCGGCGCCCGGGCCGGGGACACCACGTCCCAGCGCTGGCCGACCAGCCCGTTCGTGTACGAGTGCCGCGACTGCCGTACGCGCGGCACCCGTGGCGACCTTCCCAGCCGGCCGTGCACGGCGCAGGTCGAGACCGCCCTGTCGCTGAGCCGGGCGGAGGCTCTGCTGCCGGAGGCGTTCGCGCGGTGGGAGAGCCGGGTCACCACGGCGCGCGGTACCGACATCGGCGTCTTCCGCCGGGGTGTCGCGGTGGAGATGGCGGCGGCCGAACTGCGCGCCGGCGCCTCGCACTCCTGGGAGGACGACGGCCTGACCCTGCGCCGTGAGGGCTTCACCACCGTGCTGGAGCCGTACCGCAGCCCGCAGGAACGCGCGGCCGAGGCCGAGGCGCGCGCCGCCGAGGACCTGCGCTGGGAGAAGATCCTCGCCGACACCGAGGACGTCGCGTTCGAGGACCTGAAGGTCGGGGACGTGCTGGTGCGCGGCCACGGCGACGGGCGCCGCGCGCAGGTCGTACGGCCCGCCGAGGAGTTCACCGACCGGTTCGGGCGGACGATGCGCCGCCTGTGGTGCCGGGCCGTGGACGGCGGCGACCGGGAGGGCTGGGTCGAGTTCGGGCCCGGCGGGCGCACCCTGCGCCAGATCAACCGGGACGGCCATAACACCCCGGCCCTGCCCGAGGACGGCCAGCTCGCCGACTGCGCGCACTGCGGCGAGCCGATCACCTGGTCCTACGAGGACCCGGAGCCGGGCAGTGACAACGCCGTCGGCGCCTGGGCCGACGGCAGCGGCGCCGAGCAGTGCCCGGCCCGCCGGGACCTCGCGGACCCCGCCCACACCCCTGCCACCGACGGGGCGCTGGGCATGGGTGACGTCCGGGCCCGGTTCCGCCGGGCCATGGACCGGCTGGCGCACACCGACGCGGACGACCGCCTGGTCAGTCTGCTGATCCACGCGGCGGTGCTCTTTCCCGTCCTGGACGGGCGGGCCGACCTCACCGAGGTGCCCGAGCAGTTCCGCGCGGTGATGCACGCCGCCGCGTCGGTGACGCACCCGCCCGCCCTGGCCGCGCTCGCCCGCCGCGCCGGCCACCTGTGGGAAGGCGGCGCGGAAGGCGCCGAGGGGAGCCGGGACGCGTTCGTGGGCTGCCTGCCCGAGCACGCCGGGCACCCGGCGGTCCGGGCCGCGCTCGCGCAGGCCCGCAGTGCGGGTGTTCCGCTGGCGGTCATCGGCCGGGACTGGCGCTGGGGCTACGGGGAGCACGGCGCGCTCGGGCTCTTCGTCGTCCCCACCGGCGAGCGGACCGTGGAGTGCGAATGGTTCATCGACGGCTACAGCAACGAGACCGGGAAGCGGCCCGCGCAGGTCGGCAGCCTGCGCCCGGTGCGCAACGCTGCTCTCGCCGAGGTGCGCCGCAGCCTCTCGGACACCGGATGGAACGTGTGGGACAAGGCCAGCCGCCGCACGCACACCCACCGGCTGCTGAGCGTGCTGGCCACCATGCCGGACGCGAACGCGCCGGAGGGCTGAACGCGCTCCCCCACCGCGCTGCGGGCCGGGCGATGAACGCCTCCCGGCCCACGGCGCAGATCGAGCACAGGGGTGTGCGGCCTGCGGGCTTCAGCCCGTAAGGCCCTGGTGGGAGGGCCTTTCGCCGGTTCTCCCGGCCCCTCCGGAACATGGTTGACCATAATTCTTGACAGAGTTCAGCTTTATGTGTCATCATAATTCTTGACGGCGTTCAGCAATAGGGGAGAACATGGCCAGCAAGAAGGACACCCGACAGCTCATCAAGAAGCTGGAGAGCCAGGGCTTCGACGTGACACTGCGCAACGGCCACTACCGCGTCTTCAAGGACGGCAAGTTCGTCCAGGTCATGCCGAGCACCCCCAGCGACTCGCGAGGCCTGAAGAACGCGATGGCGTACTTCAAGCGCGCGGGCTTCCAGCCCTGATCTGCCGGAGGGCGCCGGGGCAACCCGGCGCCCCGGCCGTCGCGCCGTCACCGACGACTCCCGATGAAGAAGAGGAAGACATGACCGACTCCCCGCACTCCGTCTACGTGGAGTTCGCGGTGCCCGACGCGCCGGCGGACCTCTACGAGGGGCTGATCGACGCGCTGCTCGAGCGCCACCCGCACAGCGGGCCGAGCGCCGGCCCGGCCGGCAACGGCAACCTCAGCGTGCGCCTGTTCGTCGACGCCGCCAGCGTCGTCGACGCCGTCACCCGCGGCATCGAGTACGCCCAGGCCGCGGCCATGACCCAGGACATCACCCCCGACACCGTCATCGGGGCCGAGGTCATCACCGAGGCCGAGCTGGACCGCCGCAACGCCCAGCCGGCGGTGCCCGAGCTGGCCGGCGTCACCGAGGCCGCAGACATCGTCGGCGTCACCAAGCAGCAGATCAGCAGCCTCGCGAAGCGCATGCCCCTGCGCCGGCACGTCGTCCAGGAACTCGCCGCCGGCCCCGTCTTCCTCGCCGACGGCGTGCGTGCCTACGCCGCCACCGAGCACAACGCGACCCGCGGCGCCCGGATCTCCGACCTCGACCTCTCCCCTGTCGAGCGCGCGATCCTCAAGCTCCTGCACGCCATGGCCACGCAGCTCCCGTGGTCGGCGGACACGCCGGCGGAGCACAGCGCCGACCAGGCGCTCCACGTCGAGGAAGTCCTCGACGAAGGCCGCCTGCGCGTGCACCCGCGGCCCGCCGGCGACGTCGACCTGGAGGCCGTCCTGGGCCGGCTGGTCGAGCACCGGCTGCTGAAGACCCGCAAGCCCTACCGCGCCGAGCAGCTCCCCGACCACGACACCGACATCGTCGTCACCGTCACCGACAAGGGCCGCCGGCACGCCGGAGCGGCCGCCGCCGGCACCAACGCCCGCTGAACCGCCCACCACACCGCACTGCGACCAAGGGGGACACCACACCGTGAAGGACGACACCGGGAGCAAGGAAGACCGCGCGAGCAGCAAGCTCGTCGTGCCGCGGCTGACCATCGACCCGGACCTGCCGGCCGCGGTCCAGGAGGTGCTGCGCGCCGCGAAGCCCGCCGAGCTGCGCGATCCGGATCCTGCCGACGGCAGCATCTGGCGCGAGTTGAAGCTCCCCCTTCGGTGGGAGACGGGCATCGTGTGCGCCTGCGGTATCGCCTTCTTCAGCGGCGCCGGCCCGGATTCCCCCTTCAAGGGGCTCATGTGGCCTGCGGTCGGCGTCGGCGTCACCTGGCTGGTGCTCATGTCGATCATCCCGGTCGTAGGAGGCCTGGTGACCCGCAACCGGCTCCGCCGGATCCAGCAGGCTCGCGAGCAGTACGTCCTGGACACCGACCTGGTCCCCGCCGCCGGGCAGCTCCTGGCCCGCGCCGGCCACGCCGTCGCCGCCGTGCGCCGTTCGAAGGTGCACCGGGACGACTACCTCGACCGCCAGCGCAACGACGTGGTGCTGCCGGAGCAGGTCTGGGAGATCGCCGAAATGCTCCGCGCCTACAGCCGCGTGGAACGCTCCACCCCTACGTGGGCGAAGGGCCAGGAGGTCCGGCCCGTGCTGGATGCCCACCGCGCGGTACTGCAGACCACGCTGGACGGCATCGAGCGGCGGATGACGGCGCTGGAGACGTACGCCGAGCAGACCGCCGAGGCCGACTGGCGCTACGCCGAGTTCCTCCAGATCCAGCAGATCTCCGCGGCCGGCAGCGACCTGCTGGAGCTGCTGGCCCGCAGCGTCCGCGACGACCTCGCGGTCGCCGAGATCGACGGCCTGACCGAGCAGGCGACCACGGTGGGCGAAGCGTTCAAGACCGCCCTCGCCGAGGCCCGCGAGTCCGCGCACGCCCTGGCCGCCCCGACAGCCGCCTGACCGTCCCCGGCACCGGCCACCGCGGTCCTGCGCTGGCACCACCCCTCCGGAAGAGGAACCGATATGCACGATGATCTGCCGACGGTGACGTCCGTCGACGACGTCCGCGCGCTCGCCGAGCTCGCCCACGCCGGCCAGGTCGACAAGATCGGCACCGCGTACTTCACGCACGTCCAGGCCGTGGCCGACGGGCTCGCCCCGTTCGGCGACGACCTCGTCATGGCCGGCCTCCTGCACGACGTCGTCGAGGACACCGCCTGGACCGCCGAGCGGCTGCTCGCCGCGGGCGTGCCCGGCCGGGTGGTCGCGATCGTGGAGGCGGTGACCAACCAGGACGGCGTGCCGTACGAGGACAAGATCCGGCGCATCACCCGTGATCCGCTGGCCACGCTGGTGAAGATCGCCGACAACGCGCACAACTCCCGCCCCGACCGGGCCGCCCAGCTGCCGGCCGCCAAGCGCGACCGTCTCGCGGCGAAGTACCGGGCCGCCCGGGCCGAGTTGTGGCCGGCCGCGCACCGGAGCGACATCGAGGCGATCGTGCGGATCGTCAATCCGGCGCTGCTCACCGAGCTGGGCGAACACGTAGCGGGCGCGCCGGCCACGGACCCCGGCACTTCCGCCGGCAGCGCCGGACCCGCGTCCGTCACCTCGCAGAAGGGGTAGGGGGACACGGTGGCGACGGTGACGGCGGCGGATCTGCTGCGGATCGTTGAGGCCGTACCGCCGCGCCGGGCGCGCGCGAGCGAAGGAGTCCGTCTCGTCTACGACCAGGTCCACCTGACGATGTCCGCCGAGGACCGCCCGGCCGAGGAGTTGGCGCGGGCTGAGGTGGTCGGGTACCGGACGGCCCCGTGGGAGCTGACGATGTACGCGGTCAGCACGATCTCGGTCCGCGTCTGGCTGCTCGCGATGGAGGCCACCACGCCGGTCGACGTCAGCCCGTTCTGGGGCGGCCCCGGGCCCGTCCTTGTGGTCTTCACCGCCGGTGGCGCCTCCATACAGTTCCCGGTCATCGTCTGCCCCTCGGCGCCTTCGGCCTGATCAGCCGGCATTCCTGCCTCTCCGCCAGCTGGCCGCACATCTGGACCACCGCCTCGTGCCGCAGGTCTTTCGCGGAGTCGGCGCCCGCCGGGTCCACCCGCACTCCCGGCCTCGACGTCGCCGCGCGCAGTCTCCGGGCCCGCGGGGTGGCGGAGGTCTCTGTCCACAGGCAACTCCCCCGAACCTGACCCCTTGATCAGGCAGAGCACGAAGGCCAGTCAGGGGAGTTGAACGTGTGCAGGTCACTGGCACAGGGCGGACGACGGTGCCGCGGAAGCAGTCTGGCGATGCGACGGGCCCGGTACGCCACCAGTACGTCCGCCGCCGCGCGTATCTACCGGCAGGCCCTGGATGAGGGCGAGATCGACTACGGCGGGGCTGCCTGGGAGGCGCACGAGCGGGCGCAGGCCAGCGCCGAACGCGCCCGGGCCGCGGCCCAGTCCGGCGACCACGATGCCGCCGAGCGAGCGGCGATCGACGCCAAGAACCACATGAACCAGGCGGCCGCGGTGGTTCGGTACCACACGCAGGGGTCTGTGGCCCGGGTCGTTGAGTCCCGCAAGACGAACAAGCAGGTCGACAAGGCTCTGCACGCGGCCAACCCGCACTACCAGCAGGGCGTCCACGCCTACTCGCACAACTGCAGCCACGTTGCCCAGGCGTATGAGCTGCGTCGGCGCGGGCTGGATGTCGAGGCTGGCCCCGACTCGACGGACGGCCGCAACGTGGGCGAGCTCGGCGATGCATGGGGTGGGAGTTTCAGCTTCTGCGACAGCTCGGCCTCAGATGTCGGCCGGTCGGAGGTGGAGCGCGCCTTCGGCGAGCCCGGCTCCCGCGGGATGGTCGCGGTGTGGTGGAAGAACGGCGGCGGCCACGCCTTCACCGTCGAGAACGTCGGCGGCAAGGTCCGGTTCGTCGACGGGCAGCCGACCCCGCCGGTGACGGACGCTTCCCACTACTTCTCACTCGCCAAGGCCAGCGCGTTCATCCGGCTCGACGACAAGCCGACCCCGTCGAAGAAGACGCTGGAGCCCTTCATCGCCAGCTGAGCCGATGTCGGATTCCGGCCGGGCTCGCGTACGGGGACACGAAGCGCGTCGTCATCGCTGAAACCGACCGACACGTGGTCACCACGCTGCCAGCTGGGGTCCCGGCGTTCTGCACCGTGTCGGCTCGGCGCCCGAGCGCGAGAGGCTACGTGCCGCCGCCGGGGCTGCGCCGGCCTGTCGCCTCGTCGACGATCGCCCTGAGCTGTCGGCGCTGGCGGTCCTCTTCCGCGATCCGGGTGGCAAGCACGGCTCGGTCGGTATGGGGTTCGACGGCGGCCAGGACCAGGCGTTGCAGCTCGGCGGGGTCGAGCGCCTCGACTTCCCACTGCACCGGTCGGGCCGGGTCGAGTTGGTGCCGGCGGGCGAAGGCCGGCCAGCGCGGGTCACCGGCCTTGCCCGTGGCGGCCGGCAGGGCGTGGTCGCGGACTTGGTCGTGGGTGAGCAGGACCCGCTCCACGGAGTCCCAGCAGGCGGTGCGCGCCACCCAGTCGCGTTCGATATCGGCGCCGGAGGCGTCGAAGTCCCCGACGTAGAGCAGCGCGGTCGGGCGCGGGTCTCGGGATGTGCGTTCGCGGACGACCTGGACGTAGGTCTGGCTGCCGAATCCCCTGACGACAAGTACGGGGATGCCTGTGTCCTGCAGCCAGCCAGTGAGCTGGGCTCGCAGGGTGTCCTTTTCGCAGGCCACGTATACGGCTGCCTTCTGTCCTGTTGTGCGGTCCAGTGCGAACCAGTCTGGGATCGCGCGCAGGAACGTGGTGGCGTCCGGCCATGCGGGAGGGACGTGGATCTCGCGCAGAGGGTCGATGAGGTCGGGGAAGCGCTGCTGGCGGCGGGCCTGCGCAAGCTGCGCGGACAGGCGCCGGTAGGCCGGGGGCGTGTGCGGGATCGCCCCTTCGGAGACGAGCCGGTAGTAGACCTGGCGCAGGGTGCAGCCGCCGGCCGCCTGGTAGCTGGTGACGATGGCGGCAGCGCGTTCCACGATGCGCGCCCACTGGAGTCTGCCCACACCGGTACTTGTACCCGTCCGCGCCGGGAGGGGCTGGGCGGCAGGCCTGCGGCGGGTCGGCACGGACTCCTCTGGCCTTGCCCGGCAGGCCGGGAGGAGCTCCCGAGTACGCGCCCCTGGCCGAGCGCTCCCCGGCTGTGCCGGTTCAGTCCTGGCGTGGGACCCAGCCCGGGGAAGGGTCGCCCGGCGTGGTGAGGACGTGGGCGAGGTTGTCGGCGGTGGTGTAGGGGACGCGGGGGTCGGTGACGAACGCGGCGGGCTCCACAGCGCGGGTCACCATCAAGGGCAGGACCCGCCAGGGGTGTTCGGGGTCGGCCCGGCAGGCCGCCGCGGCCGGTGCGGGGAAGGCGGCGATGGTGGCCGTCTTGGCCAGGAGCTTGTCGCGGTAGCGGGTCGTGAAGCGCTGGATGTGCTGGAGGACTGCGTGCGGTGCCACGGCGGGCACCGGGTTCTTGGCCTCGATCACCCACAGTCTTCCGCGGTCCGGGTCGGCGATGAGCAGGTCGACTTCGCCGGTCAGGCCGGGGATGCCGAGGGAGGCGGCGGTCTTCTCCAGCAGGCGGAAGCGGTGGGGCAGCCCTGCCTGCTGGGCGATCTCCTTGAGGTCGCTCTCCAGGAGCTCGTCGAGCTGCTGACGGTGGCGGAGCAGGGCCGTCCCGACGGGATCGGGGACATCCGGACGGGGCAGTCGTCCTTCGTCGATGTAGCCGGCGTAGAGCTCCTGGGCGGCGTGGACGAGCCAGGGGAGGACGAGCAGCCGGTCCCCGGCGGTGATCAGGGGGTGGGTCATGGGGCGGGTGCGCCGCTCGACCTCGGTGTAGGGGTGCGCTCCGGCGCCGGCCGCGTTGCCCGGGTGCAGGGTCAGCCGCTCGGTGGCGGCGCTCAGCTCCTCTTCGGGCAGGTTCGACCAGGCGGCGGCTTCCCGTACGAGGTCTTCGGCCGTGACGGCGGTGGTGCCTTGCGGGCCGGTGGGCCAGTCGGCGGCGGTGGCCAGCACCGTGCCCAGGGCGGCCAAGCCGCAGTTCCAGTGCTGGCGCAGCAGCCGGTCGGCCTGGGCGAGGTGGCTGCGGGGCGGCAGGTCGGCCTGGGCATACTCGGTCGCCGTGCGGATGCCCGGGCCGGCCAGGACGGTGGCGGCGTCGAGCGGCTCGGGATCGGCGCTCGCGGCCCGGTGAATGCGGTGCTGCTGGCGGGCGCTTTGGTAGGCGTGGGCGTCGTAGCCGAGGTGGGCGGCGAGTTCGGCGTCCGCGCGCTGACTGTCGGCCGAGTCGGGGGTGTCGGTGAGAGTGAAGACGCCGGTGGGGTGGATCTGCAGGTGGAGGTCGTGCAGGCGTCGGGCGGCGGCGACCGCGGTGGTGCCGCAGTGGCGTACGAGCTCGGCCAGGGCGACGAGCTCGGCGACCGCGATCGTGTCGACGGGCTTTTCGCCGGCGGGCGGGGTGGCGATCGCCTGCTGGAGCAGGAGTTGCAGTGCGGAGGTCGCGTTGGCGCCGTCGCTCTGGCGCCGGCCTGCCTCCTCGATCCAGTTCTCCGCCCACGGCGCCGTCAGGTTCGCGGCGGCCTCGGCGTCGCCGCGCGTGCGGCTGGACCATGCGGCGTTCAGGTGGCGTGCCACCTCGTCGACCAGGTCGGGCCGGTGCGCGCGGACCTGCTCGGCGAGCATCTCCTCCAGCGCGTGCAGCAGTTGTTCGGCGGGACCGCCCCGGGCGTAGGCCTGCGGGCCGCTCCATGTGCCGGCCGGGATCCGGGCTCGGCGGACGGCCGCGGCCGCGGTGCGCAGGGCGCGGGCGTGCAGGTGGGGCGAGCGCGGCAGGGTGTAGGCGGGGGCGGTAGCGGGCCAGGAGTTGGTGGCGCCGCTCAGGCGCAGGACCGGGTGGGCTGTGTCCCATTCCGCCAGGTAGGTCTCCCGGTCGGTGCCGGGGCCGGCGCCGCGGGCCTGGCGGATCTGGTCGAGCAGGTGGTGCAGCACCTGGCCGACGATGTGGTGTCCCTGGCGGCCGTCGCCGGTGAACGCGGCCAGCAGCGGAGGGTCGATGTCGACGCCGATGCGGGCACGGTCCGGATCGGCGCCGACGTGCAGCAGCAGCCGCTCCCCCGCTTCCGGGTCGCCGTCGGGTTCGGTGTCCACGCCTGCGGTTGCCGGGGGCTGGTGGGGCTCGGCGGTTGCGGTCAGCTCGATGACGATAGGGGTGCCGTCGGGGAGCGTGGCGTGGTCGGCGACCGTCGGGCAGGTGACCAGGGTAGTGCGCAGGGCGTCCGCGAGTCCGGTCATCGTGCCCGGGTCGAGGAACGTGTCCGGGCCGGGGCGGACGGTGGCGAGGACCACGAGCGGTGGGAGCGTGGAGACATGCGCGATCATCTGGCCCGTTGAGGTGGGGTAGACGAGGTCGGCATGGTCGCCCACAGGGTCCGGGTCGGGCTTGTCCAGGCGGGCGAAGCGCCAGTGGAGGGCTTCGGGCAGTTCAGCGGCGGCCAGCACCTCGTCGGTGGCCGCCCACGCCGCGGCCCGGTCCCAGGACACATCGTGCACGGCCGGCGAGACGGCGGCGACCTCGTCGCGGTACGGGCCCGGCAGCAGAAGCGTCGCCTCGCGCCGCCACGCGGTCCACGCGTGCAGCACGTCGCGGTAGAAGACGCCGTGTACGCCGGGGTGTTCGGTCAGTTCCAGGACGAACAGCGCCAGTACGGCCAGGTCACCCTCAGCGTCGGCGAGGATCTCAGCGAGTTCCTCGGTGTGCAGGTAGACGGTGTCCTCGATGAGCTCCGGGCCCAGGAACCGCGGTCCGCCGTAGACGACCAGCCGACCCCGCCCCGTCGCCAACTCGCCCAGGACGGAACGGGCTTCCTCGATCCGGGACGACAGTGCGCCTTCGGCCAGCGCGCTGACGATCGCGATGTCGTAGCGGTCGGCGGGGGCGGACATCACGCACACCCGGCCGGGACGGGCCGGGACTTCTTCCATGCCCAGCAGCTGCGCGGTGCGGGAGACGACGAGGTCCTGCAACCTCTCCTCGGCGGCCTCCACCTCCGGGGCGGGAAGAGCGGCCAGCAGGCGGCCGGCGGCCGGGGCGAGGGCATCGGTCGCGGCGCAGGCCGGCACCGCTACCCTCCGGCCGTGCGCGGTGACCGCGAGGACCGGCCCGAGCAGCGGCGCCTGGGGGTGGTAGCGCAGCGGAAGGCCTTCGATCGGTTCGGTCAGCCAATCCAGCGCCCGCGCGGCGTCCGCCGGCTGCCCGCACATAGCGGTGACGGCGTCCAGGTCCGCGCCGGCCAGCAGACCGGCGGCGCCGACCTCGTCCTGGGTAAGCGCGCACACGACCTGCGGGTCCTCGTCCGGCGCGGCAGGCGGCCATGCCGGGGACACCGCGGTGAGGGTGTGGTCGCTCAGGCGCAGCGCGAGCTCGAGAACGTCGCTCAGGCCGAACCCGACCGCTGCGCGCGCCGGTTCATCGACAGCCAGCGCGGTCAGCTGCAGGCTGCGCAGGACGAGGAGGGGGTGCGCGAGCTGGCCGGGATGGACCAGCAGCCGCTCCCCCGCCCGGGTGGCGAACCGGACCCTGCCCCGTACGTCACTAGGAACCCGGTCGGTCACCACGCCGCGCCCGGGCGCCGCCCGCCCGGCGGCCTCGACCAGCCCCGGCAGGTCCGTAGCGGCCGCAGCAGCACCGGTACGCGCGGGAGTTCGCAGAGTGCGGGTCCACAGCAGCAGGAGATGGTCGTGAACGCGGGAACAGCCCGGAGACGCCAGCGCGGCCTGGAGGAGCACCGTGAGCGAATCGGTGGAGAAGGGGACCAACGCCCGGTCGATAGTCTTCCACTGCACCCGCCGCTGCTGAGCGGCGGTGAGCGAGCTGCGTGCCATGGTGCGTTCCATCCGTACGTCCCCGGTGATGCGAGGGCTCAGCCTGACAGGCAACACGGCACCCTCGCGCCGGTTTCGGCAGGCTGACCCACAAGACGCGCTGGTTCGTGCACCTCAGCGTTCCAGCGGTCTTGACATGAGCTTTCACATGTTCACTACCTAGGACACGGGGCGGGACACAGGGCGGGACACAGGGACACCCGGGAGACGGCCGCGCTTGGCGGCCGACAGCTGGGCGGCCCGGCCGAGCGACTCCTCCTGCTCGGCCCGCCAGTCAAGGTCGCGCCGGCCACCCAGGGAAGCTGCTTCGTTGAGCGTCGGACATGTCTCATGCCGGACTATCGGGCGTACCCAACCCGCGTCGTCGCTCGTCAACTCGCCGATGCGAGGTCGACGTGCCGGCATTCGCGCTCGACCCGTGCAACGCCCTACCGACAGGTACAAGTCGGTGGACTGACCGCGCCCCGACCTCCGGCCTCGGGCCAAGCGAGCCAACGCGTGAGGGATAGCCGATTCACCCGTTCGTGTCCTTCGTTGAGGCCATGAGCGCCGACGTAGTTCACCTGCTCCACGTCGGAACGGTCCGCCCTCGGAGGACGGATCCTCCCTCCCTCCGAGTCTTTGGCCGGTCGCGACGCAGCGCGCACGTGGGTTGAATTTACTTATTGACACGAATAGTTGACATACGCCTGATGTCTTAAATTAAGGCATTCGGGAGGAAGACCAAGGCGCAGATCGCTTGCCGAAGCCTCACAAGATCAGCTCTTGCGTTCAGTAAAGGAATCTTAAAAACACGCCTTGACCTGCGCTTTCACATGTTCACTACCCAGGACACAGGGAGGGACACAGCGCGGGACACAGGGACACGACCGGCTCTGTCAGTCGACCGCTCCCCCGAATCTCGACCAGCGAGTGCATTCCTGAATCCGGCCTGCAGACACTCCAGAGTCACACCCGGGCGACCCTAGACTCGCCCGGCGGACTGCGTTCCGAGCCGTCACGCCACTCCCCCTTGCGCGCTTCTTTCTGCGTGCCAACCCCAGTGAGTCATCTCATCTCTGCTAGCGTGAGCCCGCCGTCCAGTGGACTGGGTGGCACCCGGGCAGCAACCCAGCAAGTTCGGCGTCGCAGCGACCAGCCGTCGGGCATCAGCGATCGGGTCACGAGAAGCACGTAG
This sequence comes from Actinacidiphila yeochonensis CN732, assembly GCF_000745345.1. Taxonomy (NCBI): domain Bacteria; kingdom Bacillati; phylum Actinomycetota; class Actinomycetes; order Kitasatosporales; family Streptomycetaceae; genus Actinacidiphila; species Actinacidiphila yeochonensis. Next base: position 68,613 of record NZ_JQNR01000002.1, read on the forward strand.
GGCTTCACGTCACCCCATCAGGAAGCCCCACCACTACGGCACTCACCGCAATCTGAGGGTCGCCGAAGCATCGACTGACTGGACTGTTCGGCCGACAAGTAGCAACTCGCCAAGAAGTAAGCAGGTACTCCACTCTCATGCCTGAGCAACTCGCTACGGAGCAGGCCCAGGGCTTGGTGCCCTCTCCGGCCCGCGAAGCCGCTGCGGTTCCCGCGACGTTCCTTTCGGGGAACATCACGCCGCCTGCCCTGACAGTGCCTTCTCACGTCAGCACCGAAGTTCGGGAACTGATCTACAGCCTCCCGGAACCCTTGAGGACAGCCGTCCTCGCTGCCCTCAACACGCCTGACGGCGTGAAGATCACCATGGGCAACGCCAAGGGCGGCGTAATGAAGACGACCCTGTCGGTCTACGTTGCATTGATCCTGGCACTCACCGGCGAACCCGTTCTCCTCGTAGACGCCGACGACACCAACAAAACCTGCCTCAAATGGCAGGCCGCAGCCGGAGACGACTGGCCGCCCCTCGTAACCGTCGTCGGGTACACGGGCCCCGCCATGGCCAAGCAGGTCACGGATCTCATGGCGCGAGGCTTCAAGCACCTGGTGATCGACGTGGGCCCCACGGATAAGGGGGTCCTGAAGACCGCCTGGATGCTGACCAAGCGAGGGATCGTTCCGACCCAGCAGCACGTCGGCGATGTGGTCCAGTTGACGACTACGTTCGACCTCCTCAAGGAGATGGGCGAGCGCATCGACCTCTTCGTCATGCTCGCTAAGTCGTTCCCCAAGCGCAGCAGCTTCACCAACGCTCGCGACTACATCCAGGGGCTCATCAACGGGGAGAGCGCCGACCACCCGGACGGCCTTCCCAGCGTGGATCTCCTGGAGGGCACCATTCCTCTCCTCGAAGGCATCGCTGACACCTGGGGCTCGATTCCAGACGACTTCGGCCACTTCGGGTCAGTACTCGCCGAGGCGCTCGGAGTTCCGGCTTCCGTGATCGCCGAGCGAGAAGCTGCCTGGCTCAAGGACGAGGTGGAGGCCCAGTAATGGCTGAAGCCAAAGGAGGGAGTCAGACTCCCGCTCGACGGCGGAAGGCACCGAAGGCCAGCGCTGCTTTCGGAAAGCTGAACCAGCTGTCAGCGTCTGGCGCCCTTTCCAAGATCAACAGCGATCCCCAGGCGACGTCCGGTTCGGTACCTCCGGTGGACAGTGAGCCGGCCGGGCCTGTGCAAGAGCAGCCGACCGCCGACAGCACGCCGACCGAGCTCGCACCAGCGGCCGCACCCGAACAGACCGAGCCCGCGGATGCCGGCGCGTCTGCCAGTGCAACTGACGTACATGTGCCCGAGCCTCCGGTGGACAGTGAGCCAGCCGGGCCTGTGCAGGACCAGCCGACCGCCGACAGCACGCCAACCGAGCTCGCACCAGCGGCCGCACCCGAACACGTTGGAGTCGCTCACGAGGAGTCCGCGGGTACACGCACGCCCGCCGAACGCGAACCCGCGGCCGCGCCTGCGATCAACAGGCTGCAGGCTGCGGAAAGCGCACGGCTCGACACCCTGGACTCACCTGCGCCAACCACACCCATCCCTGCGCAGACGCCAGTTGAAAATCCGCCGCGCCGTCTCCGGTCTGAAGACCTCGCTGCCGCCGATCTGCCCGTCTACGGACAAGAGGCGCCAGGAGGTCGCGAGACGTCTGGGGGCGCAGTCACCCTTCGGAGAGCCGCTGGGCCTGCTTTCCCGGCCACCAGCGGATTCTCCGAGAGGCGAATGCTCGACGCTCTTCCGCCGCAGCTCGCCGAGAAGGTGCAGGGGCTGCCAGTCGCGTACATCGAGCTCGCGAGGAGTTACCGCCAGGCACAGGCGACACGAACCGGTACGAAGCCTGCAAAGCGCAACATCCGGCTCCATGCCGACGTCGCAATCGCGGTGAATCGCCAGATGGTCAGCGACAAGCGAATGCTCGGGCTCAGAAACCTCAAGCCGAGCCAGTACCTGGACGCCTCCATCACCCTGGCACGCCACGTCTCGGTCACCGAACTCATCAAGGCCGCTGACGAGTTCCGAGACAGTCACCTGGGGGAGGAGAGCGGTGCAGCGTCCCCCAACCACTACAGCATCAGCCGGGAGAACGACGACTGGCTGAACGACATGATGGACGAGCTTCTTCTCGCAAACACCACTGGTCTGCATGGCCATATGGTCAACGTGATCGTCCAGTCGTTCCTTGAGCAGTTGAGGGCTGAGGCCCCGGCAACGGACTGACACAAGCTCAAGGCCGGCCTGGGCCCAGTCGTCCATGAGGGGCGAGCCGCCGTCGCGGCTCGCCCCTCTTCCTTCAGCAACAATTCACATAAGCACAAGCTGGGACACGTGTCGGGACACGGCGCGGAACACAGGGACACGAGGGTTCCGTAGATGCCCTCGCGCCCGAGGATTGCCGTCCGCAGGCACGCACGCTCGGGGAACCCGCCGTCGGCCGAAGGCGCGTCGGCCCCCAAACTGCGCGACCCTCGTGCACTTTCGGGAATGCGGGACCCTCCCCTGCCAGCAGGCCAGCCCCCTCGGCGAACCATGCCCCCCGTCGCAATATGCCGATCTACCTGCGGATATTCGCCAATCGGGAGGTCCTGGCGTGGATGGATACCGCCAGCGCGTCAGCCTGGCGACACGCTGAAAACTATGGGTTTGCATCAGAGATGCGCGAGGGTCGTATGATTCGCAGCACAGCGCGATAGTCTCGTGCTCACCTGCCAGTTGCCAGCGGAGGGAGATCCAAGTGCCGCCACGTCGTTCACCCGTGCGCAGAAACGGGACGATGTCGCAGCGCACCGTGTCCGAATGGTCCGGAGTCGGCGCGGGAACTCTCAAGAACCTGGCTCGAATCGGCCTTCTACCTGACGCAAATCAGCTGCGCCCGCACGACGTTGTCCTCGCTCAGGTGGCTGCGGCCCTCGGCGCTACGCGGTCGACGAACCGGGATTCTCAACAGGGCGAACGCACTACGACAGCGTTCCAGCGCGACTGGGATGCCGTTCGGATAGTGATGGAACTGCTGGTCGCGGCTTCCGAGCCAGGCTCGGAAGACAAGATTCACCCGCGAACACGGCTCGTCGCCTTCCCCGAGTCAGTCGCCCTGGCGCACCAGGACTACCAACTGCTGCAGCTCAGCGAGGAGGCTCTCGCGAGCAAGCTGCCGTACCACGTCCTGCCCATCGGGACCTGGCACGAAGAGCTTCAGCAGCGCCTTGCGAACGAGTACGAAGAAGGAGCCGCCAAGGCAGCCGCATAAAAAAGAACGGCACCCACGTACCTGCCGCAAACAGGGTGGGTGCCGGACTGATAAGGCTAGGTAGCCTCTCTCGCCATCCTTGAGGTTACCAGCCCCCAGCCGAGTCGTCTCCACCCACCGGAGCCTCGGCTACACGTGTCTCCCTCGTCACGCTTGTGAAACTGGTAGCCCATGCCGTCTTGCCCCAGGCTGACGGCGCTCGCAAGGGGCCCTGCGTGCCCTGTCTTGCGGAAGCGCCCTCCCGGCCTGCTCCCTCGCACTACCGCTGTGCGCGCAGCTCGCCCTCTCGCGGCTGAGCCGCTGCCCGGCTGGCTGTCCCTCTACCCAGCGCCTGACTCTTTGCCACGTCATTTGGTGTGCGAGGGCCGGCGTCATACCTCGTCACGTCCCTACGCCGCCGTCCTCGAGGTCAAGGCTGCTGGCCAGCGCTGATCGTGCGCTCACGACGGGGCTAGGGGGCGCAGTTGGTGTTCTGCGCCCCCTAGCCCCGTCGAAGGGAGGTGATGCCCGCTCTATCTGAATATGTCGCGTCTGGCCCCTGTGCTTCCCCAAGCCGGCCGGACGGCGATGACGGTTTCCCTCATATCCCTCGACAGGAGCAGATCATAGCTGCCAGCCGTGGGGCTAGTTTCGTGTTGCCAAAAACGGACTCTCAGGAGTCTTCTTCGAACTACGCCCAAACATGCACAAAGAGGCCACGCTCGCTTCCTGGGTATCGGAACGCATCAGACCAGTGGTCGCCCTCACCCAGCGCGCCTAGGTCTGCCGATGCCTCAGCGTTGTCTGCGCCGTTGTTGTTGCTCCCGCGGATGCGGGAGCGTCTCTCTGACGCACTTGAGGCTCTCGTAACGGACCGATCGTTTCGTCGGCGTCCGCTGGTTGAAGCCCTGGCGGCTGTTGTCCTGCTGGCGAAGTCGCCAGCAGGCGGGTCACAACTTGAGCTTCGTGCAGGCCAGTTGGCCCGGTGGCTGGGCGTGTCTGAGTCTTGGGTCGATCACCGCGTGCTTCCTGGCCTTCGTGGTTCGGGTGCGGTGGCAACCAAGGTGGTGACCAAGACCGTCGGCGGGACTCGGCGGGTTGATGGACTGCGCTGGGAGTTGCTTCCTCTGACGGCTGCTCAGGCTCGTTGTCGCCCGGACGCTCTGGTGCTGGAGAAGCGTGAGTTGTCGGTCCTGTTGGCGTTGTGTGAGGCGTTGTTCGCGCCAGGGTGGGCGCCGGTGGGCAAGCGGGAGACGCCCGCGGGTCTACTTGGTGCTCGGCGAGGCCGGGGGGCTGCGGCGGAGCGGCTGGCCTTGCTGCGGTTGGTGCTGGCGGCCCGGCCGGATGGTCGGGTGCGGCTCGTCGGCGGGGCGGTGGCGGCTGACTACGACCGGGCGGATGCGACGGTTGCGCGACTGTTGGCGTGCTCGGTGGCAGAGGCGGCCCGGGTGGTGGACGGGCTGGTACAGCAGGGGGCGTTGGAGGTGCGGGGCAGGGGTGTGCCCGGTGCCCGGATTCGGATGGTGGTGCCGGCGGTGGCGGCCGCGCATGGCCGGGGTGCCGCGGCCGAGCTGCGGATGGTGCCCGATCTGGCCGAGGATCAGCGGGCGGAGGAGGTCGCTCCAGAAGCGGAGCGATTCTGCGCGCACTGTGCTTCGGGATTGGACGAGGCGCGGCCAGCGGAGCCGGGGGAGGGGTGGGTTCAGCAGGGGTTCTTCGATGTCGTGGACGGCGGCCTGGATGACGGGGGCGATGGTGCACTCAGGGATCAGGAGGGTGCCAAGGAGCTCTGGACCGGCCCGAAAAGTGCTTCTGACCTGGGGGAACGCGAGGACAAGGAAGGGGTCAGGGCGTCGGAGGCAGAGGCTGTTGGTGCACTGCTCCACGCCGACCACGCGTCGGTGGTTATTCAAGGTGGTTCTGGTACTGCTTCATCTCGCTTTTCCGGCGAAGCCGCGTTGGGGTTCCCACCGTTGCCGGAGCGCGCGGACGGGCGCGAGGTCGAATCCGGCGCGGGCAGGATCGGCGTGGTCGACGAGCCGGGTGATCAGGGTGGCCCGCTTCGCGGGGAACAGCAGCCGGATCGAGCGGGGGTGGGGCAGACGGCTCCCGGGCCGGTCGTCGCGAAGCCGGTCCGGTTGCGGTGGTCGTTGCCGCGGGGCTTGGAGCGGGTGCTGGACCCGGTGCAGCTGGAGTGGGCTCGGATCGGGCATGCCGGGGGCGTACCCGGGTGCGGGTGGCGCTCAAGGCCGAGTTGCAGCGGCTGGCCGGGATCGTGGGCTCGGAGCAGGCGCCGGTGGTGCTGGCCGAGCGGCTGGCCCGGCGGCTTGCTGCTCAGCACGGTGAGCGGGTGCGCGAGCCGGTCGGTTGGCTGTTGTCGCGGGGTCTGCCTCAGCGGGCGAAGTGCTACGCGACGGCGTGCGATGACCAGGTGCGGATGGACACCGGTCTGGTGTGCCCGAGCTGCGAGCTGTTGATCGGGGACCGGCGGGCGCTGCGGCACGAGGTCGTCCAGGCCGTGGCCGCCGAGCTACCCGGCCTGGCGCCGGCCGAGGCCAAGGCGGAGGTCGAACGGAGGCTGAGCCGGGAGGTCGCCCTGCGGGCCGCGCGGGACGCCGTACGGCGCGAGCGTGCCGTGGTGGAGCGGGCGCGCCGCGAGGTGGTCTGGGCGCAGCAGCGCGAGGAACTCGAGGTAGCGAAGGCGGAGTTGGCGGCACGGGCGTGTGAGGAGTGCGGGGTGCCGGAGGCCGCTGGTCTGTGCCCGGTGTGCTCGTACAACCGCAAGGTCCGTGCGGCTGTGGAGGAGGCGGCGCAGGTCGCGGCCGCCGTGAACGGGCCGGTGAAGGATCTAGGCGTGGTGGCGGACCGGCTGGCCGTGTACCGGGTCCGGCTGGAGGGCGAAGTCGACCGCGCGACCGATCGGTTGCGGCGCGAGGGGATGCCGGAGGCCGCGGTGGCCTGGGAGGCGCAGAACCTGGCCGAGGAGCTGCTGCGGGCGGAGCGGGCCCGCGCGGTGGACGCTCTGCTGGACTCGGCGGAGGCCCAGACGGAGGCCGAACGGGTCTTCGCCATCGAGCGGGCGCGGCGCAGCGGTGAGCTGCAGGCCCGGGCGGCGTCCGAGCAGGCGCGGCAGCGCTGCGCGGAGCTCCTTCTCGCCCAGCGGCTCGGCCAGGTCAGGGCCGCGGATCGGCCGTCGGCTTCCGAGGAGGCCGTCGGTTGGCGTCAGCGGATGGTCGAGCTGGCGGCGCGTCCGCTCGACGACGAGATCCGCGTGCCGCGGCCGGCGGCGGGCGAGTGCCGACAGGCGGTGAGCGCGGCGTGATCGGGGGACTGGAGTTGGCCCTGCGGTGCGCTGAGCGGGGGTGGTCGGTGCATCCGCTGCTGCCGGGGTCGAAGCGTCCGGCGGGCAACTGCCGCAGGTGCCGGCCGCCGTCGACCGGGGCGCGCCCGCCGTGCGGCTTCCCTGATGCGGACGGGTGTGCGTGCGGTGAGGCCGGGCGGTACTGCCACGGGGTGCGGGCGGCAACGCGGGAGCGGGAGCTGATCCACCGCTGGTGGCAAGGCCAAGACTTCGGCGTCGGCGTGGCCACGGGACCGTCCGGCCTGGTGGTGGTCGACCTCGACGACCACGACCGTCCGCCGCCGGAGCAGGCGCTGTTGCTGCCGGGCGTCGACCTGACGCAGCACCCGGACACGGAGCTGGACCGGGTGCGGACCGGGGCGGACGTGCTGGAGCTGCTGTGCCGGGTACGGCGGGCGGCCAGCCTGCTGGAGACCCCGGCGACGCTGACCGTGCAGACCCCGTCCGGCGGGATCCACCTCTGGTACCGCACCGGGGACACGAGCCGATACGTGCAGGGAGCGGGCCGGCTCGGCTGGCAGGTCGACGTACGGGCCGGCTGGTCCACCGCGGTCGCTCCCGGCACCGTCACCGCGGCCGGCCGCTACCGGATCGCCGGCCACCAGGACAGCCCGGTCCGTCTGCCGCGCTGGGTCGCACTGGAGCTGGACCGCGTCGGACTGCGCCACCGCGACCCGGCCGCCGGCCCGCCCCACCGGGTCCGGCTTCCCCGCCCCACCCGCGAACACGGTCCGAGGGACGCCTCCGCGTACGCCGCCGCGGCGCTGCGCGGCGAACTCGAGGCGGTGGCATCGGCCCGCGCCGGCCGCAACGACCAGCTCAACCGCGCAGGTTTCCGGCTCGGGCAGCTGGTCGGGGCCGGGCTGCTGGAGCACGACCAGGTCCACCAGGCGCTCACCGACGCCGCCGAGCAGGCCGGGATCGACCCCGGCGAGGCCAAAGCCCAGTCCACCCTCCGCCGCGCACTTCAGGCGGGCATGCGCGCGCCGCGCACCATCCCGAGCCCGGGAGCACGGTCATGAACCACCCCCTCACCTCCCGCGCCGCGCTGCCCTCCCCGACCCGAGAACCCCAACCCGCCGAACAGGCCGGCGAGGGCAGGCCGCAGGAGCCCCGCCCCGCCGAACGGGAGCCGAAACTGAACCAGGCCGACATCCTGCTGCACCTGGGCATGGACCAGTACCACCTGGTGAGCCACGACCAGACCGCGTACGCCGTCCCCGTCGACGGGCCGCCCATCGCCCGCCCGCTGCGCGCCAAGGGCGGCTTCGGCGGAACAGGCTCCCTGCGCCAACTCCTCAACCGCGCCTATGTCCTGCGCACCGGCCGGTCCCCGTCCCAGGGATGCCTGACCGACGCGATCGCCTCCATGGACGCCCTCGCCCTGGACGCCGAGGAACAGCCGGTCTGCCTGCGGATCGCCCCCGACCCGGCCGACGACCAGGCGACCTGGCTCGACCTGGGCCGCTCCGACGGGCGCAGCGTGCTCATCGAGCCGGGCACCTGGTCGGTGACCACGCCGCCCACCGGCGAGGGCCCGCTGTGGCGGCGTACCCGGCTGACCGGCGAACTCCCGCTGCCCGAACGCGATCCGGGCGGCTGGCAGGCGGGGCTCGGGCTGCTGCGTGAGCTGTCCGCGCTGGCCGAGCCGTCCTGGCGGATGGCGGTCGCGTGGCTGCTGGCCGGCCTGAGACCCGACATGCCGCGCCCGATCGCCTACTTCAACGGGGAACGCGGCACCGCCAAGACCACCTCCGCCCGGCAGCTGCTGCGCGTGCTCGACGGGATCCGCGCCGAGGTCCGCAACGTGCCCCGCTCCGAGGACGACGGCGCGGTCGCCGCCTCCGCCGGGTGGACCATGGGCCTGGACAACCTCGCGGGCATCCCGCAGTGGCTCTCGGACTTCCTGTGCCGGGCGGTCACCGGGGCCTCCGTTGCCAAGCGCGAGGTCTACACCGACGACGACGTCACCTCCTGGGCCTACCAGCGCCCGGTCCTGCTGACCGGCATCGACGTCGGCGCCCTGCAGCCCGACCTCGCCGAACGCCTGTTGCCCTTCACACTGGAGGCCATTGATCCCAAGGCCCGGCGCAGCGAGCACGACCTGTGGCGCAGCTACCGCGCCGCCCACGGCCGCATCCTCGGCGGCCTGCTCGACCTGGCGGCCGCGGTGTGGGCGCGCCTGCCCGACGCGGCCGACCAGCTCGACCAAAAACCGCGGATGGCCGACTGGGCCGAACTGCTGTGGGCGCTGGACCAGGTCACGGGCTGGGACACGCTGAACACCTACACCGGGTCCCAGGACGCGATCACCGACGACGTCATCGACGCCGACCCGGTCGCCACCGCGCTCACCCGCTGGTCCGCCACCGCCGGCAGCACCGAGTGGCGGGCCACCACGGGCCAAATCGACGAGGTTCTGCGACCACCGGGCCCCGTCCCCGAGACCTGGCCCAAGACCACAGCCCTGCTCTCCGCCCGCCTGACGTCCCTCGCACCGGCCTTGCGTCAACGCGGCATCGACATCCGCAAGCTGCCCCGCACGAGCGCCACCCGCGGCTTCCTCATCACCCTCAACCCCGCCTCCGGACCGCCGGCCTGACCTCCGGCGACCGCCCGACCGCGAACCAGTCCCCATAGCGTCACCGAACCCGCCGCCGGGGCGTGCGGGCCTTCTGCATGTCCCGGCACCCCCGGCCGACCGGTCCGCACGGACCGAAGGCGCCCCCTGGGGTGCCGGCCGGCTGTCCCGGGCCGTCGCGAGCCGGGCCTGGGCGCACGTCGACGGCCGCCGAGGCGCCGGGGGCGGCCTCGCTCTGCAGGCGGTGACGCTGTGCTGACGCTGCCCATGACGCACCCGGCGCCCGGCCCGCACGACAACGACCTGGGGTTTTCCCCTTCGGCCAGCAACCCCATGACGCTATGACGCTCTCACCCCTCATCTCTCTGAAAAAAGAGAAGGAGGAAGGGGAAGGAGTAGTGGCAAGGTGCGCCAGAGCGTCATCAGCGTCCGCCAGCCGCATCCTCGGACGGCGAAAGCGCACGTCAGCACCAGGGTCGGGGGGACGGTGCAGCGTCAGTTGGCTGCGTCACCGATGCGGCGCGCGCGTCACCGCCTCTGCCGCATCCGGCGATCCGCTGACCTGTGACAGCGGTCGTTGACCGATTGCCACTGAAGGCTGGTGGATGGCTATTGGTGCCATCGAAGGGTGACCGCGCAGGTCGGCGGCCCGGCGGTGCTGGTTCTGGTGCAGCGCGGCAGTGGAATTGCGGGACTTGCCGCCGTCGCTTCGCACGTCGCGAGACGATGAGGATGCTCTTCGGTGACACGGCACCCCTGTGGAGGAACTTCGTGGCCAGGATCCTTCTCATCACCGACCACGTTCACGGCCCGGGGCGCCGGCGGTACTCCCCGCCCGCCGCCTCCGAAGAGAAGAGGCAGGGCGCTGTCGTCGGCCTGGCGGCGCAGCTCTATGACGCTGTCCTGGACAACTGCGCAGAGTGCCGGCAGCAACTGTTGGCCCACCTTGCGGACGATTCCGCGACCGCGGGCGTGCTGGTCGGCTGGGCCTGTCTGATCGTCTCCGAGACGTACGGCGGAGTGCCGGAGCTCCTCCTGGACGGAAACGAGCGGGACGACGCCCCTTTCCATCCGACCGCCGCGTTCCGCGCCATCGCCGGCGCCTACGAGGACACCGGATCCGACGGCGTACACGCCGCTTGCGAAGCGTGCACCGTCGAAGAACGGCTGGACGCAGCGCAGACGGCTCTCGAACTCGTCGTCGGGCTAGCCGACTTCGGCACCGACTTCATCAACCAGTGACCCCTTGCCCGAAGCATCTTGGTCTCTTGTCCACGAATGGTGACCGCGTGCCACGGCGCCCTGACCTGCGCGGTCATCCTTGGATGACACGATCGGCCATCCATCAGCCTTTGGTGGCAATCGGTCAACGACCGCTGTCACAGGTCATCCGCCCTGTCCCCGGGCCGGGGAGACCCTCCGCCGCGCACCGGCCGAGCCCCCAGCTACGTCGCCAGGATCCCGCACTCCCGGGCGGGCAACGCGTGGTCTCTGTCCACAGCCGGGCCGGTGAACGCTCGGGTCCATGTCGCGTTGGAATGAGCAGTCCGAGGGACGCCTGCCGAACCGTGTGCAACTGAGCCGCGCTCAGCGCGGATTGGTCTCCGTCGTGGTGATCGGGGCGGTCGCCATCGCCGCTATCGGCTTCATCGGGTCGTACGGCGCCGTCCGCACCCTGGCGCAGCGCAAGGGCTTCGGAGACTTCGCGGTCGTCTTTCCCATCGGGATCGACGCCGGCATCTGCGTCCTGCTCGCGCTGGACCTGCTGCTGACATGGTTGCGGATCCCGTTCCCGATGCTGCGCCAGACGGCGTGGCTGCTGACGGTGGCGACGATCGCGTTCAACGGAGCGGCGGCCTGGCCCGATCCGATCGGCGTGGGCATGCACGCCGTGATCCCGCTGCTGTTCGTCGTCGCTGTCGAAGCGGCTCGGCACGCGGTGGGCCGGATCGCCGACATCACCGCAGACCGGCACATGGAGGGTGTGCGGTGGGTGCGGTGGCTGCTGTCCCCGCTGCCGACGTTCCTGCTCTGGCGGAAAATGATCTTGTGGGAGATCCGCCGGTACGACGACGTCATCTCCGCGGAGCAGGACCGGCTGGTCTACCAGGCGGAGCTGCGCATGCGTCATGGGCGGGCGTGGCGGTGGAAGGCCCCGGTGGAGAAGCTGCTGCCGCTGCGGATCGCACGGTTCGGTGTCCCGCTGAAGCCCGGCACGGCGCTGAACGGTGCAGGGCGGGGGCCGGGAGCCGGCCGGGAACTGGGCGCGGCCGACGACGCGGAAGAGAAACTCCTGGCAGCGGAGGCGGCAGTCGAGAAGCCGTCCGGCCACGGCGCTGCGGAGGAACCCGCGCGCACGATCGCGGCCGCGGCGGTCGCCGACGAGCCCGGCCGGAAGGCCGCCCGAAGCGAGGGATCGCACGCCGAGCCGGTGGCCGAGGCCCAGAGGGCCGCACAAGCACGCGAGCCCGATCCGGTGCAGGAGGACGACACGGCAGCCGGCGGCAGCGGGGACCCGATCACCGCGGACCAGCAGACGCCAGAGCCCGAGGACGAAGCGCCGCCTCCGGAAGCGGACGGCACGGCAGACACCACGGAGGCATCCTCGACCGCGCCGGACGAGACCGACGGCGCCCCGTCCCCGGCGCCGGCCGAGGAGCACGAAGTGGTACTGGCTGGCCTGTCCAGCAACGCCGCCGCCGTCCGCTACGCGATCGAGGTACTCGACAGCACCCACACTCCGGAGATCGTCGAGTGGCTCAAGCAACGCGGACGTCCCGTGAACAGGGGGCAGGCGCACAGGATCACCGAGACCGAAGCGGCCAAGCGTCGCAAGTCGCGCATGCGCATGGTCACGACAGGCGCGCGGTAGGGCGCTCGCCCCCGCAGGCCTGCCCCCTGCTCGGCCAGGGCCGCCGGACGTTGCGTCGGGCCTTCGCGTGTCCGGGCCGCGTTCGCGGGGCCTGCCCGACCGTCGCCTCCAACTGCCGGATGAGGACAATCTGCTGCTCGGCGTCGTCCAGGTCGGGCGCGGTGACGTGACCGCGCCCGACCTGATGTTCGCCGCGGATGCCGTGTGGATCGTGGTGCAGGCCTGGCCTGGCCGCCGATGAGCCGTGCGATGTCCGGGCGGCCCTGCCGGTCACGCAGCCGCTGCGGGCACCGGTCCACCGCGATCATCATGCGCAGGGTGCTCAGGCCGATCAGCCCGTGGCACCCACCGAAGGGGCGCATCCGGTTCATCACCTTCTGGGCATCGGTCAGGTCGCCCGGCGTACTCGTGGCGCGGTTGGGCGCGTAGGCGCCGGCGAAGTGACCCAGTACGGCCGGTACGCGGGGGTGCCCGCCGGAGGAGTCGACGAAGTCGGCATGCCGCAGACGGGTGCCGGCACCCCGGTGCGCGTTCTCCCCGTTCCGTTTCCCGCCCGGAGAGTCGAGCGGGCGCCGAACTCTGTCCACAGGCAGGCGCTTCTACCGTCCGACGTGATCGCCCAACCGCCCCGCGGCGGAGGGCAGGTGACTGCGCAGCGGAAGGGACGGTGGTCATGGCGCGCACCGAGATGGACCGGCAGATCGAGGAGGGAGTGGAGCAGGCCGCGGTGTTTGTCGGCCGGTTCGTCAGCGGTGCCCCGATGGGGGAGCAGCCGCGGGCGCCGGGCGGGATCCCGCGGGGTGTCCACGCCCTGCTCCGGCTGGCCGTCGTGGCGTGGGCGGGCTGGGGTGCCTGGATGTGGTGGGGGCTGCACGAGCACCAGCGGGTGATCCGCGCCGCTGTGATCACCGCGTGCGTGGCGGCCCCGCTCGCGCTGATCCTCGCGCTGCGCGGCAGGACGCGGCGCCGGCACATGCGCAGCCTGGTCCTGCCGATGGCGCTGGCGATGAAGGACATGCTCCCGGCCTGGGACGACCACCAGCGGCTGCGCGCGCTGACCATCCCGCTGGACCGCTCGTTCGTGAAGATCCGGCTGCCCGACGGCTGGCACGGCCAGGACGGGCACAAGGACATGCTGCGCGAGCTGGTCCAGGACCGGATGGGCGGGCAGTGGTCGGGGGAGTGGAACCTGAAGTCCTATCCCTTCAGCGTCGTGTTCACCCCGCAAAAGCCGCGCCCGAAGCTGGAGCCGCCGGAGACGGTCGACTTCTTCGACGCCGCGGTGCAGCAGGCCATCGCGCAGTGCAAGCCGGGCCAGCTCGTCCTGGGCATCGACGAGCGGCACAAGCCGGTGTTCAAGTCGATGACCGGCGAGACCGCGATGTGGGCGCTGAGCGTGGGCTCCGGCGGCGGCAAGAGCTCGTTCCTCCAGATGATCATCACCCAGCTCGTCGGACAGGGCGCGACCGTGGTGGGCATCGACGTGAAGATGGCGTCGATCATCTGCTTCGAGGGCGTCCCCGGCGTCCACCTGTACACCGACCCCGGCAACGTCGGCGACATGCGGTCCGCGATCAAGTGGGTCGCGCGTGAGGTCGAGGCACGGAACTACGTCAAGAAGAAGGACCCGGGAAAGAACTTCGACCGCCTGACCCTGATCCTGGAAGAGGGCAACGAATTCGGCGACGCGTCGAAGGCGTACTGGAATGACACCAAAGAAAAGGGCGACCCCGCCGGCGACCCCATCTGGGGCGACATCGCCTCGGTCATGCGCATGGGCCGCCACGTCAATGTGACCATCATCGGCGTTTTCCAGGACCTCCGCGAAGCGGCGGTGGGAAGCCGGGGCCTGCGCAATATGTTCCGCCTCATTCTGATGGGCAACTACAACGCCAATCAGTGGAAAATGATCGTCAACACGACTCCCGTTCCGGAGAGCATCGACCGGGCGGGCCGCATGATGATCATCGAGGGCAACCGGCGGATATGGATCCAGGTCCCCTACGCCGACCCGGACGCCTTCCGCGACCACAGCCTCAAGCTGCGCCAGGAACGCGGGTACAGCACCGAGGACCTGTACGGCACACCGCCCTCCGCGAGCCCGCAGCGGCTGCCGTCGCTGCTGCAGGAGTCGACGCCGCTGCTGACCAAGGAGGCGGCCCCCGCGCTGGAGGCCGCGGACGCCGAGGACGGCGGGGGAGTGGTCACCCTGGTCAAGGACGAGGAAGCAGAGCCAGGGGACCCGGAGTTCGACGAGGACCTGGACGAACTCGCCGACGACGAGGACGAGGAGGAACCGGCGGCGGAGTTGCTGGCGCTGGCGGAGATCTCCCGGCGCCTGGCCGAGGAGGGCATCGAGGTGAGCGCGGAGCTGATGCGCCAGCACAAGCGGCGGCGCGCCGACTTCCCCGCCGGCGAGACTGTCGACGGCAAGGACCTGTTCACCTACGAGGCGATCGCCGGCTACTACCGGCCGGACACCGCCGACTGACCCCCTGCGGCAGCGCGCCGCACCCCGAGAAGTGGCCACGGGCTTGCCCGTGGCCACTTCTTTGCGTCCCGCCCCAAGCCTGCCCGGCCGGAGTTCGCCGGACTTTATCCACAGGGGAGCGCTTCTAGATTTCTGGATGTGATCTTCCCCGTGCGGGTGGCGCGCTGAATGGGCGTTCCCGGGCGGCGGAGCCGGATATCGAGAATGCGGCCGAGGAGTCGGGATGAGTACGTTGCGGAAGATGCTGAATCTTCCCGAGAAGCAGCCCCGGGGCGGTGAAGAGGAAAAGACCGCCGCAGGGGACGAGAGGGAATTCGGCAGCGGCCCGGAGGAGCCCGGGCGCCGGCCTGCGCCGCGGGCCGGGCTCGGCTGGGCCGAGGAGGAGGAGACCTCCGGGCGCTCCTTCGCCCGGCGCGCCGGGCGGGTGGCGATCTGGTGCGTCATCGCCCTGGCGGCGCTCACCGGCGTGCGCACCTGGGTGTTCCCGGCGAAGACGCCGCCGCCGGTGACCCAGTCCGATCCGCAGGCCGAGGCCCGCAAGAACGACGTGCCGGTGGAGGCGGCCCAGCAGATCGCCGCCCGCTTCGCGCGCAGCTACATGAACCTCAACTCGGCCGACAAGGACGCGCGGACCAAGGAGCTGGAAGCGGACCTCGCCAAGGGGATCGATCCCAAGCTCGGCTGGGACGGCTCGGGCATGCAGCTGGTCGCCCAGACCATCCCGGGCGCGGTCACCCAGACCGGCGCGCACCGGGCCCGGGTCTCGGTCGACGTGCGCGTCAGCGTGACGACCACGGTCAAGGGCAAGGCGGCGACGACGTCGGGCTGGAGGGCCCTGGAAGTGCCGGTCGCGCAGGTCGGCGACCGGGTGGTCGTCACCGGGCAGCCCGCGCTGGTGGGCCTGCCGGGCGCCGTCTCCTACAACGCCCCCGAAGGACCCGAGGCGGACTCGGGCCTGTCGAACGCCACCCGCGAGGTCGTCAAGGACTTCCTCACCGCCTGGGCGGCCGGCGACGCGGACCAGGCCTCCGCCCCGGGCGCCGACATCCAGGCGCTGGGCGCGGGCATGTCGCTGGACGCGCTCGACTCCTGGGTCGTCGACGCGGGCACCGGCGACCGCCGCACCGGAACCGCGGTCGTGCGTTGGGCCCTGGCCGGCGCGCAGCTCCAGCAGACCTACCAGATCACCATCACCAAGGTCTCTGCCGGCGGCGCGAGCCGCTGGCAGGTCGACGCGGTCAGCGCGAAGACCGCGTAAGGCCGCAGCCGCATCCGGCCGGCCTCTCCCGGGCCCTCGACCGGCACCCACCCAACCCCCTTTTTCGCACTACCTCGATAGGAGTCGATCCGCCATGTCCGATAACGGGCTTGTGAGTTGGATTCTCACGGTCGTCGGGTCCCTGTTCGCGGCCGTCCTGGCCGTGCGCGGATTCGGCCACTGGATGAAGAAAGAGTGGGGTGCGCTGATCACGCACATCGTCGGCGGCGCCGTCGTCGCCGTCATGATCTTCACCCCGAACCAGGCCGTGACGATCCTCAAGTTCATCGGCGCCAAGATCACGACCGTCTTCACCGGCTGAGGCGGCCGGCGATGCGCACCTCCAACACCTACTCGCGCCACTGGGACATCGAGACCCGCCAGCACGAGCTGCTCGGCCTCGACCTGGGGGAGGGGCTGCCCCGCACCACGCTGAAGTACGGGGCGGTCATCTTCCCCCTGTGGTGGGGGATCTGGCTGCTGCTGATCGGCTTCCCCCCGCAGCCGGCCATCCCGCTGTTCCTTCTGCCGCCGCTCGGCCTGACCTACTTCGGGGCGAAACGTTCCACCGCCTACTGGCGGCGCACGAACCTCCTGATGTGGGGGGTGCGGCTGAACTTCCTCCACCACGGCGTCAAGCCCGTCATCGGCCGCGGCCGCATCCCCGCCCCCAAGGGCGGCCTGCGGCTGCGCGCCCAGCGCCTGGGCGAACGGGCCCCGCAGCTCACGGAGATGCCCGCCTTCGGGCCGCTGTTCACCACCGACTCCGACTCCCCCGACGCCGCCGAGTCCTTCGGCCGGCCCGCCCACCTGCGCCCCCGCCTGCGCATGTACGGGCCGGACGCCGTCGCCAAGGCCCGCGCCAAGACCGCGAAGAAGCAGCGCCGCGCCGCGCGGAGCGCCCCGAGGAGCACCGAGAAATGAGCACCTCCCAGACCTCCATCCCCCTGACCGCCCTGCGCAGTTCGGTCCGCCTGAGCGACCGGTACACCCTGGCCGCGCTCGACGCCGCCGCCGACACACCCCTGCTCGGCCTCGCCGACGCCGACCGGCCCGTCCTCCTGCCGGCCGCGGCCGGGCACGTCCTGGTCGCCGCGGGCGCCGGCGGCGGCACCACCAGCGTGCTGCGCTCCCTGGCCGCCCAGGCGCTCGCCCTGGGCGCCCGCGTCGACGTCATCGACCCCAGCAACACCGCACAGGCCTGGGCGCGCGGACTGCCTGGCGTCACCTACCTGTCCCGGATCGCCGCCATCCACGACCACCTGCTGCTGACCGTCGCCGCCCTGCAGGACGGCTGCGCGGACTGGGACGGCGGCTGGCCGGGCCGGCGCGTCCTGGTCGTGGAGAACACCGGCACCGTCGCCTACGGCCTGCGCCAGTACTGGATGCACACCCGCCCCGAGACCCAGCTGGAGGAGGCGCCCGGCGTCGAGGCGCTCGCCGTGCTGCTGGCCACCGGCTGCTCCTTCGGCGTGCAGGTCCTGGCCGGCAACCCCCGCGGCGACATCCCCGGCCTCGGGCACGTCCCCACCCACCAGGTCTTCACCACCCGGCTCCTGGCCTGCGGCGGACCCACGCTGTGGAAGCGGGTGGCCCCGGAGATCTGGGCGCCCCCGGCCGGCTCCGCGATCCCCGGCCGCATGCACCTGGTCGACGAGGGCCGCACCACTGCCGTGCAGGGCCTCTACTTCACCGACGACGAGGCCCGCACCTTCGCCCGCGGTCTTCCCACCCCGAGGCGGACCGCATGAAGCAGAACCTGCCAACCCGCCGCATCCCGGCGGCCGTTCACCTCAACCGCGGCCCGGGCCTGCGCGCGGCCCGGGGCAGCGAGCACCCGCTGATCGGACTCGCCGCCGGCAACCAGCCCGTACGCCTGACGCCAGAGGACGGCCACCTCCTGCTCGTCGCGCCGGCCGGAATGGGCACCAGCACCGTCCTGCGCACCCTCGGTGCGCAGCACCTGGCCACCGGGGGACACCTCGACGTCCTCGACGTCCACCTCGACCAGCAGGCCTGGGCCCGCGGCCTGGACCGCGTGGCCTACCTCGACACGGCCGAGGCGATCGCCGTCCACCTGCACGGCCTGGCCCACCAGGCCCGGCGCCGCGCCGAAGCGGGCCGTCCCGGCCCGCGGCGGCTGGTGCTGGTGGAGGACTGCGGCACCACCGACGTCCTCCTCCACCACCACCTCGACGCCCGGCCCAACGGCACGCCCCTGGACGCGCTGACCGCCGTGCTCGCCCACGGCCGCCTGGCCGGGATGCAGGTGGCCCTGGCCTGCCAGGCCATCCCGCCGGCGCTCGCGCACATCACCGCCGACCTGTTCACCACCCGCCTGCTGATCGCCCCCGACGAGGACACCTGGCAGCGCGCCGGCAGCCCGGCCGACACCCGGCCGCCGCCCGGAAGCAGCCGGCCGGGCCTGTGGCACCACTGCACCGCGGCCGGCGCCCGGCAGGTCCGCGCCGCACGCCTCGACGAGGACGCCGCCACCGCGTGGGCCGCAGACCCCACCCCCTCCCGCTCCGGGCGCCTGCCCGCAGCCCGCACCACGAAGGAGTCCGACCGATGAGCACCTCGACCAAGGCGGCCAAGAAGTCCGTCTCCCGATTCGGCCGGCTGCTGGGCCTGGGCGCCGAGCGGATGATGCGCGAGCCGCAGCTCGTGGCGATCGCCGACGGCCTGGTCGTCACCGACACCGCCGCGGAGGCGTGGTTCACCCTCTCCGGCGCCAACACGGACTTGATGCCCGAGGAGCGCCAGGACATCGAGCAGGACGCGGCCGCGCTCGCCCTGGCGAAGGTGCTGCCCGGCTACGACTGCCACCTGAAGATCGTGTGGTCGCGCCTGGACGGCGAGGTCTACCGCGAGGAGGCCCGGCAGATCTTCTCCGCCGGCGACGTCGAGGCGGTCGCGGACATGTGGGCCGCCCGCCTGGACGACCTCGAACTGCCCCAGCGGCACCTGCTGTTGGGCATACGCATCGCCGAGCGGGACTCGGCGACCAACGCCACCGTGAAGAACAGCGTCTCCGGCGCGCTCGGCGTCGCCCACACCGGCCTCGACGAGAGCGAGCTCGCCCACCTCGACGGTCTGGCACGCCGGATGGAACGCCGCCTGGAGGCCACCCCGTGGCGGGCGCGGATCGCGCCCGCCGAACTGCTGGCCTGGGCCGTGTCCCGCGAGTCCTTCCGGCCGCAGCCCGCCCCGCCCCACCTGCCGACCGTCACCGGCGCGGCCCTGGTGCGCCTGACGCAGTCCAAGGCCATCCCGCACGCCGACCACCTTCGGCTGATGGACTCCCGCGGGCAGACCGCGGCCTGGGTGAGCATCCTGGCGATGCCGGCCTTCCCCGAGGAACTGATCACCCCGGGCGAGCAGGAGTGGCTGCGCTGCCTCAGCGAGATCCGCTACCAGCACCCGGTCACCGGAGACGACCCGCTGGTGTGCCCGGAGGCCTCGATCCGCTTCACGGTCTGGCGCAAGGGCGCCGCGATCAAGGCCGTCGACAAGCAGCGCCAACTCGCCAAGGAACAGCGCAAGTCCGCGGCCGAGGGCAGCGCGGGGGAGACCTTCGCCGAGACGGAGGAGACCGAGGCCGTCATGGAGGACCTGCGCCGGCAGATGTCCCGCGACGGCATGACCCTCCTGGAGGACCACCCGCGGATCATCGTCTCCTCCACCGAGTCCCTGGAGGACCTGCGCGCCCGCTGCGACGGCGTCATCTCCCACTACGCGGGCCTGAGCATCGACGTGACCGTCGCCTCCGAGGAACAGCGCGAGCTGTGGCTGGAGGCCCAGATCGGCGACATGCTGCGCGTCGCCGACCTCGGACACATCCGCACCACCGACGCGCTCGCGGCCTCCATGTTCTGGGGCGGGTCCGAGTCCGGCGACGACGAAGGCCCGATCGCCGGGCTCCTGACCGGCACCACCCCGGGCGTCTGCCGGATCGACATCACCGCCGGCTCGGCCAGGGGCGACGCCACAACCACCGCATTCGTCGGCAGGTCGGGCCGCGGCAAGACCACCAGCATGATGCTGGCCACCCTGATCGCGGGATTGAAGGGCGCCTTCTCCCTGATGCTCGGCTTCAAGGGGGACGAGGGCGGCCTGATCAAGGCCGGCGAATACCTCGGCCTGGACTCCCATCACGTCACCTGCGGTGTCGACACCCCCGCCGTCGCAGACGTCTTCCGCCTGCTGCCCAAGGGCGACGCGGCCCTGCAGGTCGTCTCCCAGCTCCTGATCATCCTGCCCGAGCGGATGCGGGACGCCGGCGTGGAGACCCACCTGCTGCGCGCCGCGAACACCATCGCGGCGCACGAAGACGCCGCCACCTGGCGCGTCATCGAGTACCTGCAGGCCAGCGGCGATCCCCTGGCCGTCGAGGCCGGCGACGCCCTCTCCGAGCTCTCCCGTACCCAGCTCGGGGCGCCGCTGCTGGGCACCCCGAAGGCCGGCGCGTCCCCGCTGCGCCCGGAGCCGGGCCTGTGGCTGGTGCAGGTGCCCGGACTGACGATGCCGCAGGCCGGCACCCGCCCGGCCGACATGACCATGACCGAGCGGGTGTCCCTGGCGCTCATGCGCGGCCTGATCGCATACGCGCTCAGCACGTCGGCCCGCGCTGACCTGCGCAACCTGCCCAAGGTCGTGGCGATCCCGGAGGTGCACGTCCTCACCGGCACCGACGACGGCCGCCGCTTCCTGGACTACATCGCCCGTACCGGGCGCGCCCTGGACACCTCCCTGGCCATCGACACCCAGGACCCCAAGAGCCTCATGGGCCTGGACGGTGTCCTGGAAGCGATCACCACGGTGTGCGCGTTCGAGCAGTCCACGAAGGCCCAGCAGGACGCCATGGCCGAACTGCTGCGCCTGCCGCTGTCCGACAGCACCCGGGCTCTCCTGCACGGCGTGGGCAAGGACGCCCACGGCGACATCCGGCACGGGCACTGCATCGTGCGCGACCGCCGCGACCGCGTCGCCACGATGCAGTGGGACATGCCCTCGCTCGAACTGCGCGACGCGCTGTCCACCAACCCCAAGGACCAGGCCGCCGCCCACGAAGCGGCCCTCAAGGACGCCGAGTCGGTCGAGGAGTTCGCGGACTCTGTCCACACCCCGCCGCAGGAAGGGTCGGAAGCCGCATGACCACCCCCATCCGCCGCAGCGGGCCGGCCGGCGCCGCCTGCACCCTTCCGGGAGGCCCCGTGATCCCCACGCTCACCGCGCGAACCGACCAGACCCGCCGCGGCGTGCCGGGCCGGCTGCGCCGCCTGCGCGCGGCCTACCGCGACGCCGCGCTCGACAACGCCCGCGCCTTCCACGAGGCCACCGGCCTGCCCGCCGGCGCCCCGACACCGAAGGGGACCGCACG
The DNA here is from genome assembly GCF_000745345.1 of Actinacidiphila yeochonensis CN732. Lineage (NCBI taxonomy): Bacteria > Bacillati > Actinomycetota > Actinomycetes > Kitasatosporales > Streptomycetaceae > Actinacidiphila > Actinacidiphila yeochonensis. The sequence continues at coordinate 89,837 of NZ_JQNR01000002.1, forward strand.
ATGAGCCCCCTGCTGCGCCGGCCCGGCGAAGCCCTCAGCCCGCGGCCCGCTCCCCGCACCGTCCTGCGCCACAGCGCCGCGCACGGGATGTCCCGGGCGCGAGCCGCAGCCGGCCGGGCCCGCTACCTGCTGCTCAGGCTGTGGCTGTCGATGCCCCGGCTGCGGATGCTGCTCGCACCCACCGCCGGGATCCTGGCCACCCTCGCGGTGTTCGCGCCGTCCGCGGCGGCCGACGGCTCCGACGACTACAAGCCCGGCGGCATCGGCGACATGATGCCCAGCCCCTTCAAGCCGCCGGGCCAGGGCACCCTGTTCGAGTCCTACAGCCCCGAGGTGTACCAGCTCGACAAGCAGCTCTCCGACGACCTGACCGGCGGCGACCTGATCGACGGCTGGCTGCACGGGTTCGGGAACATGCTCATGCAGGTGTTGACGTTGGTGGGTCGCGCCACCGTCGTCATCGTCGGCTGGTGCTTCAACGTCGTCGAGCTGCCCGGCATCGAGCCCGCGATCTCCAAGGCGATCGGCGCGGCGGCCGGACCGATGATGCAGATCTTCCTGCCCTGCGCCGTCGCGGTCGGCGGGTTCATCGCCTGGGCCAAGCGCTCGGAGAGCTCCCCGCTCGGGCAGCTCGCCTGGGTGGCCGCGTCCGCGGCGATCGCCACGACCTTCCTCGTCGCCCCGGCGACCTGGGTCAAGGGGGTCGACAACGGGCGTCAGTTGGGCGCCAGCGTCGCGATGACCACCATCGGTGCCGGCCTGTCCGGCAGCGACGACGCGGCCATGCCGTTCAAGACGCCCGAGCCGAAGTGGAGCAGCAACCAGAAGGACAACACCGTCCGGCGCGCGGGCGACGCCGTGTGGAGGACGTACGTGGCGACGCCGTGGTGCATCGCGGATCTTGGTTCGGTCGCTGCCTGCCAGCGCTGGGGCGACGACGTCGTCAAGCTCGGCACCGACATGGACGCCCGCGAGGACTTCCTGGCCAAGACCCTCAACACCGAGACGGTCGGCAAGGAGGCCGTGAAGTGGCGCCAGGGCCATACTCCGGGCGGCCGGATCGGCGTCCTGATCGCCGGCATCATCTCCTGCGTCATCTTCGCGGCCCTGGCGATCACGATGGCGTTCACCACGTTGGCGTCCCTCATCGGCGCGCTGATGCTCCTCGTGTGCGGAGTCGCGTTCGCGACGCTCTGGTGCATCCCCGGCAAGCCGAGGCAGTGGGGGGTCCAGTGGTTCGAGATGCTCCTGGGCCTGGTCATGGTGTCCTTCACCGCGACGATGCTGCTCGGCTCGGTGATGGTCGTCTCGGTGGCGATGATGTCGCTCCTGCCGACCTATGGCTGGCTCATGGTCTCCGCGCTGAACATCTGCGCGGCCGCCATGGCCTTCAAGGTCAAGGGCCGCCTGGACGGAATCGTCTCGGCCGGCGGCGCGCAGATGGCAGGCCGCGGCGTCCTGAGCACCATCGGCCGCATGGCCAGCGCCCGCCGCCTGCACCGCGCGGTGGCCGGCCGCCGCCGCGGCGGCTTCGGCGACATGGACCGCCACCCCGCCCCCGACTCCGGGCGCGGACGCGGCGGCAACTCCCCCAGCACGTCGAGCGGTTCCGGCTCCAGCGGATCGGACGACGGCAGTCCGGTGCGCAGCCGTCCGACCCGCACCTTCCCGCCTCCGGCCAGCTACCCGCCGCCCGGCCTGCCGTCGGCCGGCACCAGCCGGCCGCCCTCCACCGGCCCCGGCGGACCGACCGGCCCGGCCGGAACCGGCCCTTCGGGACGCCGCGGACGGCCCACCAGCGGTCCACGCCCCGGCCCCAGGCGCGCCGGCCGCGGGCCCGGCCGCCCCGGCTCGCCCACCACGGCCGGCGGATACACGGTGCGGCCCGGAGCACCCCGCCGCACCGGAGTGCCCGACGCCAGCCGCCGCACCGAACCCCGCGTGGTTCAGGGCACGGTCATCAACCGGGGTGCCCAGGGCGACGGTTCACGCTTCCGCTCCTACCCGCCGCCGCCCTCGGCGCCGGCCCGCCCCAGCCGCACGCCCGGCCAGGTCCCGCCCCGCACCGCGGGTCCGACCTCGTCCGGCACCCGGCCCGGACCGCCGTCCCTGCCCCGCGGCTCCTCCTGACCCCGCGGGCCTGACCGGCCCGAACCCAGCCCGCCACCACCACCCGAGAGCCCCGGCGGTCCGGCCGCCCCCGCGGCCGGACCGCCCCGGGCCATCTCGCCATGCCGCCATGCCCTCCGTCCGAGACCGGGAGCCACCGTGCACCACGACACCGACCCCGCCGACGAGCACGCCTCCACCAACAAGACCCGCGCGCCCGTCCCGCAGACCGCCGCCGAATGGCGCGAAGCCCTGCGCCGTGAAGAACTGCCCCCCGAACTGGCCGAACTGCCGCGCCGCCAGCGCCGCCGGGCACGCAAGCACTGGCGCTCCGCGCGCCGTGACGCCCGCACCGAATGGATACGCGCCGAACGCCGCAAGACCCCCACCCCCCTGGTCGTGCCGATCCTCGCCCTGATCGTCGCCGGCGTTGTCGCCGGTGCCGCCTGGCTGATGCCCGACCACCACGCCACCAGCACCCCGCAGGCCCGCCACACCGCCACCCCGCCTCGCAGGCCCCCGGACCCGCCGGCGAGGACCCGGCCGTCGACGCGTCCCCCAGCCCGACACCGACCCCCACCACCCCCGATCAGGTCGCCAAGGCCTTCGTCACCGCATACACGACCCGCTTCCCGCTGAAGGACCAGGACCACGACGCCGCCGTCGAGCGGGCGGCGCCGTACGCCTCCACCCCGCTGGTCGCCAACCTCAAGAAGCACGACGACAAGGACTTCAACCAGCTCGTCGCCGCTCAAGCCGTCTCGGCCAAGCCCACCGAGGTCACCATCGGCCAGCCCAGCGACAAGCAGCGGCCGGCCGTGGACACCTCGATCCGGGTGTGGCGGCAGGCGGACATCACCATCGCCGTCACCGGCACCGACGACTACACCTACACCCGCCACCTGACCGTCGAGGTCACCCGGGCCGACGCCGCCAGCCCCTGGATGGTCACCCGAGTCCTGGGCATCCAGGAGTAGCCGTGGACGAACGTGACATCGTCCGGGGCGCCCTGCAGGCCACCGGCATCGTCAAGAAGGGACTGCAGCTCAAGGTCGGCGCGATCGCCGCCGTGGTCTTCGTCGTGGCCCTGCTGTTCATGGGCATGCTCTTCCCCGGCGGCCCGGCCGAGGCCGCATCCTGCCAGGACACCGGTGCCGGAACCTCCGACGCGTCCGCCGAATCGGGCGCCTCCAGCGGCCAGGCCACCGGCACCCTGCACCAGCAGCAGATCAGCTACGCCAAGACCATCGACTCCGTCGCGAAGAAGTACAAGCTGCCCGGCCGTGCCACCCTGATCGCGCTGATGACCGCGATGCAGGAGAGCACCCTGCAAAACCTCGACCACGGACACCTCGACAGCGTGGGCCTGTTCCAGCAGCGCCCCTCGATGGGGTGGGGCACCAAGGCGCAGATCACCGACCCCACGACCGGCCCGGAGTTCGCGGCCACCTCGTTTTTCGAAGGACGCGGCGGCAACCGAGGCCTCGTCGACGTCAAGAACTGGCAGACCCTGCCTCTGGGCACCGCCGCCCAGAAGGTCCAGAACTCTGCTTACCCCAGCCTGTACGCCGGCCAGGAGAGCGTGATGCGCGCGCTGGCCAAGGAGGCCGGCATCGACGTCGACCGGCCCGGCAGCGCCGGCACCCCCACCGATGCCTCCACCGGCGGCGCCGCCAGCGCGGCCCCGATCACCAGCCAGAACAACGGCTGCCCCGACACCAGCCAGACCGGCGCGGGCGGCGGGGCCAGCAGCGGCACGTTCACCGACGGCAAGGAGACCTGGACCCTGCACAACCCGCGCTCGGTCGCCGAGGCCATCCAGTGGGCCAAGGACCACGCTGGCGCCAACTCCACGGCCAACTGGTACCAGCGCTGCCTGGCGTTCACCGCGAACGTGTACGGCTGGTCCTTCTCCGGCGTCAACTACGCGATCGACCACTACAAGGTCGTCCCCGCCTCCATGCGGCACGACGGCGACCGGCATCCGCCGCCGGGCGCGTTGATGTACTGGGACACCGGGCACCGGGCGGGCCACATCGCCGTCTACCTGGGCGGCGGCAAGATCGCCAGCAACGACATCCTGCGGCCGGGCTACATCGACGTCGTCGACGCCGGGCTCATCGAGAGCAAGTGGGGTGCGAAGTACATCGGCTGGACCCCGCCGGACTTCCCGAAGGCCGGGTGAAACCGGCGCGGGGTGAGGGTCAAGGGGACGTCGGCGGCGCAGCGGCATCCGCGCCGCCGGCCCTCTGGCCGTGCTGCTCCAGCAACTGCACGAGCCGGGACGCCGTAGCGATCGCCTCGCCCATCTCCGCGGAGGCGGGGGGGCCGTTCCACCAGGGCGAGCAGCTGCCCGACCTGGCGCCGCCAGTCGGTCACCTGCTCGCTCGGACCGTCGTAGGGGAGTACCTCGCCCCGGCACGTGACCTGCTCGACGCGCTCTTCGACGTCGACGAGGAGTTCGGCTCGCCACACCAGTTCCGTCAGCTTCTGCAGCGCGTCGGCGCCGGGCGGGCCGGTCTCGGTGTCGCTGTTCATGCCCCGATCGTAGGGCTGCCCGCGGGGCCGCCGCGGCCCTTTCCCCGCACACGCTCCAGCGCCCCGGCTGCCACATCTGCGGCGGCGCGCCGGCGAACTGTATCCACAGGCCGGACGCTCCAGGATCGCCGCACCCGAGAGGCAGACGGTCCAGCGTCCCCGCTGGCCGGCCGGACCTGCCCAGTGCTGCGGAGGCAGATGACGCTCATGGACCGGATCCGTACGCGCCCTCCAGATTCCCACCCGCTGAACACCGGCGCGGACACGCTCACGGCGGCAGGCGCCACGCGTCCCGTCGCGCGGCGGGGGGCGGGATCACCGTGAGCGGACTGGGCACGACGACCTCTGCGCTGCCGGCGGGACATCCCGCAGTGACCTACCGGGACGTCCTGCGCGTGCGGTACCTGCTGCGCCTTCAAGTCGGCACACTCACAGGCCGCCTGCCCAACGGGATGGCCCCGCTGGCCATCCTGCTCAGCACCGCGCACCCGTACGGGTACGCGACGGCCAGCGGCCTCGCGTCCCTCTACCTGATCGCCAGCGCGATCGGCGGACCGCAGCTCGGACGCCTCGTCGACCGCCGGGGCCAGACCCTGCCCTTCACCCTCGGCGCCGCGGTGAGCAGCGCGGCCCTGGTCACCATCGTGGCCGGCCCCCAGCAGCAGGCCTTCACGGCCGTCGCCGTGCTGCTCGCCGGCGCGGCCAAACCACCACTGGAGTCAGGCCTGCGGTCGCTGATCAGCACCGGCCACCTCATGCCTTCACGCAGCCACGAACGGGTGGCCCTGGCCCTGGACGCGGCACTTCAGGAGCTGATCTACATCGCGGGGCCGCTCCTGGTGGCCGTCATCGCGTGGAGCACGTCCGCGGCCGCAGCGATGGGCGCCACCGCCGCCGCCGGTGCGGCCGGCACGCTCCTGGTCGTCACCACGCCGCCCTCGCACGCCTGGCGGCCCGCTGCCGTCCGCCCGGCCGCCTGGCTCGGGCCGCTCAAGTCGCGGCCGCTGCAGGTCCTGTACCTGTCCATGGTCTGCTACGGCATCCCGATCGGCGCGCTGACCCCGCTCGCCCTGGCCGCCGCCACAGAGCATCACCTGCCGGCGCTGTCCGGTGCGCTGCCCGCTGCACTGTCCGTCGGTGCCGTGCTCGGCGGGCTCCTCTACGGGGCGCGCTCATGGCCCGGCACGACAGCGGACCACCTGCTGGTCCTCGCCGCGGCCAGTACGGCTGGCTGGAGTGCGTACGCGCTCGCCAACAGCCCCGTCGCGCTGCTGTTCACCACGCTCATCCCCGGCCTGGTGATGGCCCCGCTGCTCGCGGCCGCCTTCGCAGCAACCAGCGCCCTGGCCCCCCGGGCTCTGATCACCGAAGCGCACGCCCTCCTCGTCGCCGCCCTCGACCTCGGATGCGCGGCGGGCACCGCGAGCGCGGCGGTCCTGCACGAAGTCCTCCTGCCGGCCGCGGCCGCCGCCGCAGCCCTCACCCTCGCCGCCGCCCGACACCACCCAGCGCTGACCGCCCCACCGAAGGAGTCACACTCGTGAGCCCGTTCCGCCTCACCCGCACCCTGAACGACGACACTCTGGACGCCGCGTTGCGCCACGACGTCCTCCACGGCCTCGGCAGCACGCCGAAGACCCTGCCGCCCAAGTGGCTCTACGACGCCCGCGGCAGCGAGCTCTTCGAGATGATTACGTGCCTGCCCGAGTACTACCCGACCCGCGACGAGCGCGAGTTGCTGCGCACGCACGCCCCCGGCATCGCAGCGGAAGCCGGCGCTCGGACCCTCATCGAGCTGGGCTCCGGGTCGTCCGAGAAGACCCAGCACCTCCTCGACGCCCTTCCCGACCTGCATACATACGTGCCCGTCGACGTGAGCGACAGCGCCCTCGATCAGGCGGGACGCGCCCTCGCCCGCGAGCGGCCACGGCTCGCCGTGCACGCTCTCGTCGCCGACTTCACCCGGACCCTCGATCTGCCCGACACCCCCGGTCCCCGCCTGCTCGTGTTCCTGGGCGGCACCATCGGCAACCTCACCCCGGCCGAGCGGGCCGAGTTCCTCACCTCCGTGCGGTCCCTGCTCGGCCCAGGCGACGCGTTCCTGCTCGGCATGGACCTGGTCAAGGACGCGTCGGTGCTGGTCGCCGCGTACGACGACGCCGCCGGCGTGACGGCCGAGTTCAACAAGAACCTGCTGGCGGTCCTCAACCGCGAGCTCGGCGCCGACTTCGTCCCGGACGCGTTCGCCCACGTCGCACGATGGAACCCCGCGGACGAGTGGATCGAAATGCGGCTCCGATCGCTCACGCGGCAGACCGTGAAGATCCCCTCCCTCGGCCTCACCGTCGACTTCGCCGACGGCGAGGAACTGCGCACGGAGGTCTCCGCCAAGTTCCGGCGCCCCGGCATTGCCCGCGAACTCCACCAGGCCGGACTCCAGATGGACCGGTGGTGGACCACGGACACCAGCAGCTACGGCATCGCGCTGGCCCGCCCACTGCCCTGACGCGCCGCACACCACCGACCGCGGCACCCCCGTTCCGCGCTCGCGGACCCGGGCCGTGGGCCAACAGCCCGGCCCGGTGCCCGCCACGGCCGGGCCGCCGAAATCGCCGAACTCTGTCCACAGGCAGCCCGGCCCAAGATCGAACTACCTGCAGGAACTTCGCCTCTGCGCGGCACGAGCGCACAGGCGGTCCTGCTGTTCAGTCACAGGAGGCTGATCTCTTCCATGCGTAGAACCCGTACGCGCGTCCTGCGCCGTGTCGCGGCGACGGTCGCCATGCTGGCCGCGTCCTCGGCGCTGGCCGCTCCCGCGGCACTGGCCGCGGACGCGGACTCCGCGCCGAAGCCGGGCGCCAGCGCTCCGGACGAGGCGTCCCTCGCCCTGACCGCGAAGGTGTCGGCAACCGCTGGCGCGGAGGTCTCCGCCTCGGCGGGGGCGCAGGCACCGGCCGATGCGAGTGACGGTCCGAGCGCGGACCCGACGACCGATCCGACCGACCCCGGTGAGCCGGGCACGGACCCCACCACGCCGCCGACCACCGATCCCACGGATCCCGGTGAGCCGGGCACGGACCCCACCACACCGCCGACCACCGACCCCACCGACCCGGGCACCGACCCGACGGACCCGCCGACGACCGATCCGACCGATCCGCCGACCACGGACCCCACGGACCCGCCGACGACGGACCCCACCGATCCGCCGACCACGGACCCGACGGACCCGCCGACGACCGATCCGACCGATCCGCCGACCACGGACCCGACCGACCCGGGTACGGATCCCTCCGACCCGCCGACCACCGACCCGACCCAGCCGGGTGGCGGGGAGCCGAGCCCGGGACCCAGCCACGACGGCTCCAACAAGCCGGGCCAGCAGGGCGGTTCGGGCAAGGGTGGGTCAACGGCCCACGGCACTCCCACCTCGGACCAGCAGCTGAGCGCCGACACGATCACTCCTGCCGGAAGCCTCGCGCACACCGGCGCTGAAGGAGACACCCAGCTCGCCATGGCCGCCGGCGGATTCATCGCCGTCGGAATGGCAGCCGTAGGCGCCGTCGGCTACGGCAAGCGCCGCGCCAGCCGCCGCTCCGACGCGAGCTGACGACCGGCCGGGGCGTCCGCGCCCCGGCCCCCGCTCCCGGTCAACTCCCGCCACGACAGAAGGACTTTCCCGTGAAGCACGCACGACGACTGGCCACCGTGACCCTGTCGCTGTCCCTGCTCGGCGGCACCGCCGCAGCACTCGCCCCGACCGCGTCCGCGGCCTCGGCGTCCACCTGCACCTACAACCTGGCCGACCACGACGCCCGCGTCGACGGCAACGGCATCAACTACCGGACCGGGCCCTCGACGTCCTACAGCAGCAAGGGCTTCCTCTACGACAACGACCGCCTGCGGGTCTACTGCGGCAAGGGCGACTGGTACTACACCAAGCTCATCCGCCGCTCCAAGAGCGGCCTGAGCTCCGGAACCTACGGCTGGATCCGCAGCGACATGCTGCTCCAGCTCGCCGGCTGACCCGCGCCGGCGGGACGCCACACGGCGCCCCGCCGGCCCGCGCACGGCCGTCTGCCCGCCCCCTCCTCCCCCTGTGCCGCCCGGGGCGCCCCGCCCGTCCCTCCCGCCTCGCGAAAGGCGCCCCATGACCGACCTCACCCCCCACGCGGCCGCGCTGACCGACCTGCTGACCACCAGCCGGCGGCCCGCTCTGGGAGCCTTCCTGCCCGCCGGCTTCCCGAACTGGACCGCCGGGATCGACACTCTCGCCCAGTTCGCCCAGCACGGCGCCGACTTCCTCGAAGTGGGCGTCGCACACCACACCCCGGTCCTCGACGGACCCGACATATCCGAGGCCTACGCCACCGCCCTGGGTCAGGGCGCCGCGATGGCACACGTCATCTCCACCGTGCGCCTGACCGCCGCGAACACGCGCAAGCCGGTCGTCGTGATGAGCTACTGGCAGCCCGTGCGCGCCTTCGGACCCCAGCGCTTCGCCGAAGAACTCGCCGAAGCCGGAGCGGCCGGCGCGATGATCCCCGACCTGCGCGGGGAGGCCGCCGCCCAGTGGCATGCCCTCGCCGCCGCGGCCGGTATCCACGCCCCGCAGTTCGTCTCCCGCCGCGACAGCGACACCGAGCTGGAGCAGACCGCCGCCGCGGCCTCCGGCTGGATCTACGCACCGGCCGCCGACACCCGCACCGGCTTCCAGGGCGACCTGGACATCCCCGGCCTGCACGCCTTCACCGGCCGGCTGCGCGCCCGCACCCGCCATCCCGTCGTCGCCGGGATCGGCATCTCCACGCCCGCCCGCGCCGCCGCGGTCGCCCCGTACGTCGACGGACTCGTCATCGGCTCCCCGCTGGTGCGCCCCCTGCTCAAGGCCGGCGAGGGCCAACAGCACGCCCTCGATCTGCTCACCGCCTTCGCGCAAGCCCTGCGCCCCGCGCCCCAACTGCGGACCCTCCCCGCATGAACCCACCCGTCAACGCCACGGATCGAGAACGCCGTTGAAGACCTGCCTGACCGCCGCCGGCACACTCCTGGCCCTGGCCGTGGCCGCCTGCGGCTGCGCCCCGCACCTGCCCGGCAGCTCCAGCCAGCCACGGGGCGCCTCCGCACCGGCAGCCGCCCGCGCCGCCGGGCCGGCCCTCGGCGCGCTGAAGACGCTGCCGGTCAAGGGCCGCGCCCCACACACCGGTTACGACCGCACCGGCCGGTTCGGCCCGGCCTGGTCGGACACCACCTCCGCCCCCGGGGGACATAATTCGTGTGACACCCGAAACGACATCTTGATCCGCGACCTGCACGACGTCCGCTTCCGGCCCGGATCGCACTGCACCGTCGCCTCCGGGACCCTCCCCGACCCTTACACCGGTCGGAACATCGCCTTCACCCGAGGACCGCGCACCAGCCTCGCCGTCCAGATCGACCACGTCGTCGCGCTCAGCGACGCCTGGCAGACCGGCGCGCAGACACTGACCCAGCAACAGCGTGAGGCATTGGCCAACGATCCGCTCGAGCTCGTGGCGGCCTCCGGTCCGGCCAACACCCAGAAGTCCGACGCCGACGCGGCCTCCTGGCTGCCGGCGAACAAGGCCTTCCGGTGCACCTATGTCGCGCGGCAGATCGCCGTCAAGGCGAAGTACCGTCTGTGGATCACGCCGGCGGAACACACCGCCATGGCCCGGGTGCTGGCGGCCTGCCCCGACCAGCAACTGCCGCGCGACGACAGCCAGGGCGTCGCCCTGAACACCCCGACGTAGAAGCAGGAGCAGCCCGTGCATCCCGTGCGCTCTGCCCGACCGCCCGCCCCCGGACCCGCCCCGCCGCCACCGCGCCGCGCCGCCCGCGGACCCCGCCGCTGGGCCCCCATCCGGAGTGGGAGCACCACAGAATCTTCCAGGAGCCGTACTACCAAGATCCCCTCATCCGCTGGGAGATCGAACAGGACATCGCGGACTTCGAGGTCCCGCCAGCGCGACGCACCGGCCCCCGCCGCCCGCCGTCCTGAACCGGCTCGCCCACCGGCGGCCCCGGGACCGCCACCCGGGGCGCCGCCCCCACCCGCCGCCCCGCGGCACAGGAGCCCGCCACCGCCCGAACCGAACTGGAGTGCCATGCCCGCCCTCGCTGCCCAGCAGACGCTCCCGCCCGCGGCCGCGCTGTCCGCCACCCAGCCCAACCGCTCCGCACGCGCCTTCGCCCGCGTCGTCCGCGCCCTGGTCCAGCTCGGCGCCGACGCCGAGCACCAGGTCGCCGACATCGCCCGCACCGCGGGTCTGCGCCCCGGCCACGCCTCGCGCCTGCTCCTGACCGCGGTCGAGGAGCACTTCGCCGAGCACGGCGGCCGCTACGGCACCTACCGCCTGACCCGCGACGCCACCGCCCTGTTCGGCCCGGCCCCCGCCCGGCCGGCAACCCCGGAGATCACCGAGGCGCTGCACCGCCTGCACCAGGAGACCGGGCTGGCCGTGGCCTGGCACGAGCCGGGATGGCGCCCCGGCACCGGCCTGCACCTCGACCTCGTCGACGTGCTGTGCCGCCAGCCGGCCCTGCGCGCGGACGCCGCCCAGCTGCACAGCGACCTGTCCCGTACGGCCGCCGGTCGCATCGCGCTGGCGTACCTGCCGCCGCAGATGGCCAGCACCGCCGACGGCCGGCCCCTGCGTCTGCCCGAGCACCTGGTCCACGCCGTCACCGACAGCAGGATCGCCGCCAGCCGCACCGCCTCAACCCACAGCCTCGCCACGCCCGTTCAGCGCGGCAGCGCCCTCATCGCCACCCTCACCGTCACCGGGAGCCCCGCCGCCTTCGCCGACCCGCTCACCGTGCAGGAGCACGCCGTCCTCCTGCGGCGCGCCGCCGCGCGCGCCAGCCTGTCCCGCACCGCCGACCTGCGCCAGACCGCCTGAACCGAGCCGACCCGGAAGGGATGCACCACCATGCACACCGCCCGACCTCTCGCCAACGGACTGAGCACCGACCACCCCCAGCCCGGCCTCGTGTTCGTCGACGACACCCACCTCCCCCTCGGCGAGAACAGCCGGCTGAAGGACACCGCGCTGCGCACCGGCGACTTCCACGCCCGAAGCGACGGCCAGTGGTGGGCCTACCTGCCCGACCCCGCCCGCCCGGACCTGGCCTGGTGCGTCCGCCACCACCCCGTGCACGGCCGGTCCGTCCTGCTCTACCCCCTCGCCCAGGCGCCGGCCGTACTGCGCGAGTGGTGGGGCGGGGCCCTGCTGCACCGCGCCGGCGGCTACTGGTGGGACGGCGCCACCTGGCACCGGCCGGGGCAGACCTGGGACCCCGAACGCGCCGCCTATCGGCCCCGCCCCGTACCGGGCGCCACCACCATCACCGCCGACACCTACCGTGCCGACCGGCCGGAGACCACCCCGGCCCGCCCGCTGCGCACCGCCGACATCATCGCCGACGAACCGGCCCTCGCCGAGCACTGGCACGACGACCTCGCCCGGTGGACCGCCCGGCACACCGAGACCGGCGGCCGACCGCTGAGCGCGTGCGTCATCACCCTGCACGCGCCGGAGCTGGACGCCTCCCAACTGCTGGGCGTGCCCGCCGTGGCGGCCACCGCCGGGATCTCCCCCTCCACCCTGCGCGCCTACATCTCCCGCGGGGACTGCGACGTTCCAGCACCCCAGGCGGTCGTCGGCCGCCGCAGCCTGTGGGCCCGCCCCGTCGCCGAGGAGTGGGCCGAGCAGCGCCGCACCGTGGCCGATGGCCCCGTCACCAGCCCCCGGGACACCGCCGGCCTCTCGCCCGGCGCCGCCGACACCCAGCACGCGTTCGCCCGCCTGTTCTTCGACCAGCTCTGGCAGCGCCCCGAGATCCGCAAACGCTGGAACACGCGCCACCGCACCGAGGACGAGGTCCGCCAGGTCGCCGACGAGCTCGGCCGCGCGGTCACCGCGCGCCTGGACGACATCCTTCCCGCCGACGCCCTCGCCGCCACCCTCACCCGCGCCCTCCTTGACGCGCTGACCGGCCGCGCCCGGCCCGGCGAGGACCGCCCGGCCGGCGTGGACCCGTCCCTGGCCGCGATGCTGCTCTGGCTCGACCGCCACCACCCCGACCTCGCCCGCCAGGTCATCCGCGACACCGCCGAAGACGCCCGCCGCCGTCGCGGGACCGCGCCCGCGCACACCGAGCAGCTGCTGCACCGCCTCCTCGCCGACCCGGCCCGCCCGGCCGCCCCGGCCAGCGCCGCCTGACCAACCCCCGCAGCCGCACGTCCGAAACGCCCGATTCCCCGATGAGGAGAGGGCGCACAGCAGCAGATCTCCGGGACGGGAATCACGAACACCGCCCCCGGCGCGCGCTTCCTACCGTTCTGCCAACCCCGGCTCCCGGGGCCCGGCCTGTGAGAGGAGGTAGTCATGCGTCCCTGCCGCAAGAGCGTCCGCTCCGTCCGGTCCGTGCGCAAGGTGGCCTGACCCACCGAGCACGCCCCACCGAAGGCGGCCGCACCCCAACGGGGTCGGCCGCCTTCGTTCTTGCCGCCCCCCCCCACCGCCAGAGCCTCTCCAGGAAGACCCCGTCATGGCCACCGACGCCCCCCTGGGCACCCTCCTCACCGCGCCGGCCCGCACGGCGCGCTCTGTCGTCTGGATCCTCCTCGCGAGTTCCCTGGCCGTGAAGGCCGGCGGCTTCGCATGGGACTTCCTCTCCTACTACGTCGCCACCGGAACCGGACACGGCACCGCGGCCGCCGGCGGCGCGCTCACCGTCTTCGGCGTCGGCTGGTGTCTGGGACAGGCCGGCAGCGGCTGGCTCACCGACCGGCTCGGACAGCGCAGCGCCCTGACCGTGCTGATGCTGCTGTCCGCCGCCGCCTGCTTCGCGCTCGCCCTCGTCCGCTCCCTGCCGGCCCTGCTGACGGTGTCCCTGTTCCTGGGCATGACGATGGAGGCGCACCGCCCGGCGGTCTCCTCGGCGATCAACGACGCCATCGACTCCGACGCGGGACGCACCCGGGCCCAGGCGATGCTGTACTGGTCGGCGAACATCGGCATCGCCGTCTGCGGCGGCGCCGGCGGCTACATCGCCCACCACCACGGCTACCGCGGCCTGTTCCTCGTCAACGGCCTGGTCTGCATCGGCTTCGCCCTCGTCGCCCGCCGTACCCTCTCGGCCCGGCCGCCGGCCGCCGAGCGGCAGGCCCACTCCTACCGGCAGGTGCTCGCCGACCCCGCCCTGCGCTGGATCGGGCTGGCCGCCGTCTTCGCCATGGTCTGCGCCTGGGGTCTGGTGTCCGTCCTGCCGCTGCTGATGACCTCGGACGGCCTGCCGCCGTCCGCGTACGGCACGGCCATGGTCGCCAACACCGTCAGCGTGCTGGTCCTCACCCCGCCGATGATGCGGGTCCTCGTCGGCCGCGGCGAGCAGTTGAAGTACCCGCTCGCGCCGATCCTCGCCGCCGGCTCGGCGATCCTCGGACTGGGCATCACGGTGGCCGCCATGCAGCACACCACGATCGGCTACTCGATCGCCGCGGCGATCCTGGTCCCGGGGGAGATCTGCTACAGCGTCGCCATCGGCGCGTTCATCTCCACCGCGGCGCCCGCTGGCGCCACCGGCCGCTACCAGGCCGTCCTCAGCGGGGCCGGTGCGATCGCCTCGCTGCCGCCGCTGGGGATCGCCCTGGCCCTCGACGCCGGAGGGCGCGTCCTGGTCGCCGTGCTCCTGGGCTCCTGCGCGCTGGCCGCCGTCCTGGCCTGCCGGCCGCTGGCCCGGTCGCTGCGCTCCACCACCCTCCCGGCGCAGGCCGAGACCCGCGCCCTGGTCCCGCAGGAGGCGCCGTGACGTCGAAGTTCACCAACCTGCCCTGGCCCGCGCCCGGCCGCCCCGGCGGAGAAGCACCGCCCGGCACGGGCTCGGACTCCGGACCGGACCGCCCGGACGCCGGCGCGGCGGAGGAGGACAAGACGGCTGGCTGAAGGAACACCGAAGAGGGGCCGGTCCCGCGACGCGCGGGACCGGCCCCTCTTCGTGGGTGGTGCGGTGGTTCAGTGGTCGGCGCAGATGTACGTCTTGATGCGGGGACTGCCCAGGGAGCCGACCTCCGCGGTGACCTCGCCGGTGTTCTCGCAGCCGGAGAAGGAGCACTTCGCGGTCAGCGTGCGCACCATCTCCTCGCCGACCGCGCGTGTACGCGGGGGCAGCCGCATCGTCAGCGGGCGCTCTGCATCGGCGGTGAGCTCCAGGCGCCACAGCCGCGGATCGTCGTCCTGGCCGCTGTGGGTGACGGTGAACAAGGTGGCGCCCAGGGTGTCCATGCGGACCTTGTCTCCCGGGTGGAAGCTGGAGAGCCACCAGGACCTGTCCGGCCGCGGGTCGCCGTCGATCAGCAGGACCTCGGCGCTGGTCGTCGTCATGCGGTTCCTCCGTGGGCAGTTGGGGTCACGAGGCGCTGGCGAGCAACTCGGCGACGGGGTCGGCGCTGTGGGCGTACTGGTCGCCGTCCGCCTCCGCGCTCTGCGCTATCCGCCAGGCACCGTCCTCCTTGACCAGGCGCAGGGCGTAGCGGAAGGGGTCGTTGCCGGCGCGTTTGCAGGTGGCCAGGGCGCCCTTGCCGGCGGGCCGGGTGCCGGACGCTGCGACGTCCTGGACGTGGTCGATGGTCACGGTCAGCGTCGTGTTGTCCGGTTTCTGGTCGGCGAAGTAGCCGGTGTAGGTGGTGACGCAGCCCTTGAGGGAGCCGCCGTCCTTGGAGTAGTTGGGGCGCGCGGCCTTCGTCTCGAGGTTGCACATCTTCTCGGGCTGCGAGGGACGCGACATCCAGGCGGTCATGTAGCTCTGGGCGGTGTTCGTCACCTCCTTGGTGTCCCGCTGGGCCGTGTCCTGCCCGGACGGTTTGCCGTCGTCGGAGCTGCCGCAGGCGCTGAGGGTGAGCAGAGCGGCTGCGGCCGCGGCGGCGGTCAGTGCGTGTCGTGCGGTCACGGCGGGCTTCCTCCTTGGCGATCGGCCGGGCCCGAGTGGCCGGCCGCGGTAGACCGATCATGAGTTCTTCGACTGTTTCACGTGCAAGTTGAGGCGCGTGGTTCTCCTGGGGCACCGTCGGGATCCGGCCGTGTTCACGGGAGCGGGTCACCGCGGGCCGGGGCGCTGGGCGGCGGCGGTGATCCACTGGGCGAGGTCCTGCTCGTAGCGGCGGCGGGCGACGATCGCGCCGCCGTGGAGGGCGGCCAGGTCGGGCTCGTGGGCGTCGATGTCGGCGGCGAGCCAGTCGGGCATGACCTTGATGAGCTCTTCCACGGTGCGGCCGCGGCCGGGAGTCGCGCTGCGGGCCAGGCAGTTGGTGACGAGTTCGGTGAGAGCGGCACGGTCCTGGCGGGGGCTGCCGGCGGCGGCCGCTGCTCCGGCGAGTTCGGCCAGGATCACGTCGTGCATGAGGCGGTTGTAGTGCGCGTCGTTCAGGGCGTGGTGCTCGGGGGTCTGCTGGGCGGGGACGGTGATGCGGAAGTCCTCGATCAGGTCGGCGAGTTCACGGTGCCGGTAGGGGACGCCGTCGGGCATGAGGCCCCAGTCGTGGTCCCACAGTGCGTGGATGCGGATGAGATCGCCGGCCCCGAAGTAGGCCCACATCCGTGCGCCGACGCGGGGGGCGTAGTAGGCGGCGATCTCCTGGCGGATCCGGTCGACCGGCTTGACGTCCGGGTGGGCCCGGTCGAGGGCGAGGTCGGCGGTGAGCGGCAGGAGCGGCCACACGTGCTGCCTGAGCCAGACGGCCGCCTCGTCGCCGGAGTGCCGGACGTAGTGCTCGTCCATGTCGGCGTTGACGGCGTAGTAGTCACGGCCGGCGCGATCGGTGATGCCGACCGAGATCAGACCGCGCACGGTCAGGTCATGCCGGATGAACTCGCAGTCGGCGTAGGTGTCGTGCGGGGCGGGAAGCACGGATTCTCCTTGATCGTGGTGCTCGGGGCAGGATGCCGGACGGCACTGACACCGCCGGCGGGCCGGCGCCGGTGAGGGTGCCGGCCCGGGCGGGGTCAGCTGGTGATGCGGCCGGTGACGAGGTCGAGGGTGAGGGTGTCGGAGCTGTCGGGGTGGGTGACGGCGGAGAGGTCGGCGAGGTGCTCGGCGACCTTGTCACCGCAGTCCAGTGCGCTGACGGTGCCGTCGGCGTGGACGAACTCCGCGCTCATCTCGCTGTAGAACACGCCGTTGTCCCAGGTGCCGGCGCCGAAGCGCACCGTGGTGACCGGGCTCCTGCTCCAGGTGTCCCCGCTGGCGACAGCCAGCGAGGCCTCCCAGCGCACGGACTCCAGGAGCCGGGAGCCGAAGCGTCCGGCCATGCGCTCCTCGCACAGGGCGCTCAGCGCGCACAGCCGGTCGACGTTGAGGGAGTCGAGCCAGGTGCCGAACGTCGCCTCGAATTCGCGGCGGGCGGCGAAGTACGGGTGGGGGACGTGGATGGTGGCATCCGGGGCCGTGGGGGCGGGCGCGATGCCGGCGGGCGGGGCGGGGGCGAGGAGCGCGGCGGTGATGGGTGTTCCTTCCTGATGGGGCGGGGGTCAGACGGGGCGGTTGGTGCGGCGGGCGAGCATGCGGGCCTTGATGAGGGCCTGGTCCGGCATGGCCCAGGTGTGCCAGCCGGCAGCGGTGGTCCAGCGCTGGAAGTGGCCGTCCCGGTCGAGGCCGCAGTGGCGGCAGGCGGTCGGGGCGGTGGGGCGGCGGGTCAGGGGCACGGGCTGGCGGTTCCTTCCGGGACGGGTCAGGCGACGAGGCCGAAGCGGGCGAGGTAGCCGGTGCGGGTCAGGCCCAGGCGCTCCAGGTACGCGGCGGCGGCCTGTTCGCCGACGTGGCGGCGGATCGCGTCGCCGGGCT
Organism: Actinacidiphila yeochonensis CN732; assembly: GCF_000745345.1. NCBI lineage: Bacteria > Bacillati > Actinomycetota > Actinomycetes > Kitasatosporales > Streptomycetaceae > Actinacidiphila > Actinacidiphila yeochonensis. The sequence goes on from NZ_JQNR01000002.1 coordinate 107,345, forward strand.
CGAAGGCGAGGGGACCGTCCGTCTCCTGGCGGCGGCGTGCCTCGGCGACGACGTCGGCGAGGGAGAACTTGTGGGTGAAGCGGTGGCCGATCCGCTGTTCGACGTCGACGTACGCGGCCGGGGTGTCCAGCTTCCACAGCCAGCACAGGCGGGTGGCCTCGACGAGGACCTCGAACGGCGCGAGGATGCAGTACGTGCAGCTCAGGCGGGGGATGTTGGTGTCGTAGACGGGGTGGTACTCCAGGGTGCGGGAGGCGATCTGCTCCCAGATGTCAGCCTCGGTGAGGTCGAACGCGGGGTGCCAGGTCAGGACGAGCCGGCGCCGGGTGCTGGCCCTCTTGTCGATGGCCAGGTTCCGCTTGCGGCGGCGGGCGGGGGACTCGGCGGCCCGGATCCCCAGGCAGTTGAGGATGACCGCCTGTTCGTCCAGGTTGAGGGCTCCGGCGATCTCGGTGAACAGCTTCGCCGCCTCGTCCCTCTTCAGCGTCGCGGTGCACAGCCTGTTCTGGGCATCGGGGAACATCCCCCGGCCCTCGACCATCGACAGGAACGTCTTGGGCGAGCGGACCGTGACGAACCGCAGCCCGTAGCGGCGGGCCTGGCGCTCGGCGAGCTCGCGGACCCCCGGCCAGTCGGCGCCCTGCAGATCGGCGTGGACGACGACCACCTTCTCCAGGCAGCCGGCCTCCATCGCCCAGGTCGCGATGCGGTCCACTACGACGACCGAGTCCTTGCCGCCACTGGACTGCACCGTGATGGCCGACACCGCCCGCAGGAACTCCGGCGGCATGGAGGCGAGTTCGTCCAGGAGACGCTCGGCCGCCGTGCGGTGCCCACCGTCGCCCAGGGGGCCTGCTGCGGCCGTGCTCCAGGCCTGGGCGAAGCGACCGTGGGTGGTGCGGACCGCCGTGGCCGCGCGCCGGCGCCGTCCGGCGGCCGCGAGCTCGGTGTCGCAGAGCTGCTGGTAGGTGTCGAGCGTCTGCTGCAGGGTGAGGGCGGCGTGCTGGTAGTCGTCGCCTGCGGTGGAGGCGGCGTGCTGCCAGCGGCAGAGGTCGGCGAAGGCATCCTCGCGGGCACCGAGGATGGTGCGGTGCTTGCTCTCGGCCCGGGTCAGGGCGCTGTCGGCGACGTCGGCGAGCCGGGCGTGCTCCAGCAGCCGCAGCCGAGTGGCCACGTTCACCGGGACGCCCCGCAGGCGGGCGCCGCAGCCGGTGCGGGAGTCCGGGCGGTCAGGAGGGCGGCCAGGGCGTGAGCCGCCCTGGAGCTGTCGGCGGCGCAGTCCATACCGGTGCGGTCACTGACCAGCAGTTCGGCGTAGTCGCCGCCGTCGTCGACGAACCCGTACCAGCCGCCGTGCATCCACGCCGGGTGGTTGGCGCTGTAGCTCTCTCCGGAGCCGAGCACCCGGTAGAAGAGGACCTCGAAACCGGGGGCGCGGTGGGCGACGTGACTGTTGCCCGCCTTGTCGCTCTCCACCGACGCCTCGATCCCGCGTGCGGCGAGCGCCTCGATCAGCAGTTGAGAGGCCGGGCGTTCGTCGACGGCGGGAAGTCCTGCCAGACGACGGCCCAGCACGCTGATGTAGGCGGGGTCGGCTGCGGTGCCGGGGACGCCGTGACCGGTGAGCCGCACAGCGAGGCCCTCGCGCAGCAGGGACTCCAGCGTCGGCCAGGCGACGGCGGGGGAGATGCGCCCGGTGGCTTCCGAGCTGAGCAGGGCGTTGAGCTTCGGCACGGTCAGCAGCGCGGCACGGCCTTCTGCCGTCAGGGAGTAGCGGACCGGGCCCGGTGCGCCGTCCGACTCCGGCTGGATCCACTCGCGCCGGGCCATGGTGGCCAGGGACCGGGCGGGGATGTTTTCGGGCATCAGCAGGTCGTTGTCACCAAGCGCGGTGAACATCCAGCCGCGCTGGCGGCTGTTGGGGGGAGTGGGGGGCATGTCCGGGAACCTCCTCGATGGTCAGTCGTGCAGGGCGACGCGCAGGACCGCGCCGAAGTCCGGTGCGCGCTCCAGCTCCTCCAGGAGTTCGGCGACCTCGGTGTCGGAGAGGTCGGCGGGGACGGCCCGGGCAGCGAAGTGGAGGGTCGCGAAGTGCGGCGCCCACTCCTTGAGCGAGTTGAGGTCGAAGGACACCGCGTCGGGGCGCTCTTCGCCGGTCGCGGTGAAGTGCTGACGCAGGGTGGTGCGGATCTCTTCGAGCTCGGCGGGGCTGACGAGGGGCGGCCGCAGGTCGCTGATGCGGCGCCCGTTGGGCATGCAGCCGCAGCCGTCGCACAGGCGGGTCCCGCGCGGGTTGTCGTCGCGGCAGGCGGGGTTCTTGCACTGCCACAGCAGGCCGGCCCGCCGCAAGACGTCCCGTACGACCGGGTCCTCCGGGTCGGTGGCGGCCGTCAGTGCTTCGTCGAGGACAGAGGCGAGAGTCAAGGGGCGAGTCCTTCGCGGGAGCGTCACTGACAGCCGCCCCACCACCCGGCGACACATAAAGTATATCGCCAAATAGGGCTTTGAGTCAAGTTTTATGTGTCTAAATCTGTGGGGGCGCACAGGAGCGTGAAGCGGTGGATTCGGCCTGCGGGCCCGCGTGAGGCTCTACGATGGCCCCCTGGCCAGACGCGTACTGCCACGGTCGCCCGCCGCTTGCGTCCACATCCGCAGCGGCACCGCGGCGGCGAGGGTTTGCGGACCCCGCGCGGTTGCCGGTGTACCTACGCGCTTCAGCCGCGGCACGATGTGGGCGCCCCGCGCCGCGGCAGAGGAGCCGATCCTGATGACCAAACGACGCACCACCGCCCAGCAGCGCGCCCGCGAGATGCAGCGCGCACCCGGTGCCCGGATCACCTACGGGCGGGCCCTGGAGTCGGCCCGGCGGGCGCCGAGCCCGGACCAGGCCCGCGCGGTGCTGCGCGACCTCGCCGTGGCCGCCGGCGTCTGCGTCTCCTGGCGGGAGCGGATCCGCCACCACCTGGCCGGCGCGGACCGCGATGGCTGGCCCGGCCAGGTCCAGGCCGCCGAACTGCGCGAGGACCTGCACCTGCTGGCCGGCGCGACCCCTCCATCGCGCGACATGCCCGCAGTCCCCGCGGCGTTCGAGCACTTCCCGCTCGCCGTCCTGCACCAGGCCGCCAGCGGGAGCGGGGAGGCCTTCGCGGCGGCGGCCGTGTGCGCACTGGGCGGACCGCTGCGCCACCTGCTGCGGCACCCCTACGGGCAGCCGCCGCGCCTGGACGACGTGGTCTACCGCTCCCGCACGGCGCCGACCACCGCGCCGCGCCGCCGGCTGACGGTCGAGACCTCCGACGGGCTGCACTTCCAGGACGTCTTCTACCCCAGGCCCTGGGGCACCCAGGACGTGGCCGGCTTCTACCGCAGCGACGCGGCCGGCGGAGGGCGCGAGGCGGCCCGGGCCGTCCTCGCCCATGCGCTGGGCGGCGCCGCGCCGTCGAGTCTGGCGGCCTGCCGGGCCTGCCACGGCAACGGCTGGCTCAGCGCGCTGGACGGCGGCCACGACGAGCACGCCCCGGCCTACCGCTCCGACGGCGGCCCGGTGTGCGTGTGCGCCGCCTGCCGCGGAACAGGCCTGCGCCCGCTGCCCGCGACCGAGTTCGACGATCGCTTCGGAGGCCGACTCGAGGACGCAAGGCGCGGGGCCGGCGTGACGCGCAGCGAGATCCTGGCGTGGGCCGCCGACCGGCTCCCGGCCGGACCGGGCGAGCCCGCCGGATGCGGCGAGGGCCTGCAGAGCGGGTACGCCGCGGCCGTGGTCGACGCCGTGCGGGCGGCCGGCTTCACGGTCGAGGGAGAGGAGCCCTGCGAGCTCGACTTCGACGTCGACGGCGGACTGGGCGCCCACTTCTACGCCGGCGGCGAGGCCGCCGAGCGCCGGTTCGGCCGGCCGCGGGTACTGGTCATCTGGTACGACGACCGCGGCTGGAGCGTGACCGGCTTCGGCGGCCACCACCTGCTGCTACCCGGCGAGTTCGTCCCCGCGCCCGAGGATCTGGCCCGGGAGCTGGCCGAGGGCGGACAGGCCGCCGACGAGCGAGAGGAGCGCATCGCGCTGCGCCCGCGGGACGTCGACGTCTACACCGCGGTCCTGTCCTACCTGGTGCCGGCGGCCGGTTGACGGCAAGCGGCCCGCGCGGCGCCCGGTCGGGGCGCGGCGCGGGCCGCGGGCGGCTCAGCGCGGGCCGTCGTCCGGCGCGCAGCTGGAGCACTGCCCGCCGGACTCGGCCTCATCGTCGGTCAGGGCCGTGTCGCAGGAGTCGCACCAGCCCGCGGGCCAGGTGAAGCCGAGGCGGGAGAGGAGGTCGGCGATCTCCATGTAGGCGTCGGCGCCGGAGAGGTTCTGGTCGGCGATGTGCACCAGGGTGACGCGGACGGCGGCGACGGGGTTGGGCACGTCGCACCGGCGGGTGACGTGGTCGGTGAGGGTGACCAGGAGCCGGGCGAGCGGGTTGAGCAGGACGCGGGACGCGGTGCGCAGGGTGCGCAGACGGCTCGTCATCAGGCTGCCACCTCCGCGGCCTTGGCGCCGGTCGACGGGCTGCCGAGGGAGTCCAGGAGGGGGCCGACCAGGGAGCGGGCCACCGGCATGTCCGCGTCGCGCCAGCTGGGGTGGGTGTCGATCAGCTTCCACAGGGCCGGGCTCATCGGCACGATGTCGAAGCGCTCCTCGGCGCGGACGTCCTGCGGGTCGCGGGCGCCGTCGGCGTCGATGAGGTGGCCGTCGTGCGGGCGGACGGCGGCGAGGTGCGAGAGCTGGCAGATGCACAGGCCGTCGGCGACGGCGTCGCCCATGCCGCAGGAGTCGTACTCGTCGGCGCACTCGCGGTCGGCCAGGACCACGGTGTCCCAGCCGGTGGTCTCGGCGACGGCGCGGGCCAGCGCGTGGCACTGGCCTTCGGTGAACGCAGTGCGCGCGGTCTCGTCGAGACGGCCGGGCGTGACCTGGAACTCCGCTCCGTCGGCGCCCAGGACGGTCACGGGCCGGTCGTCGGGAAGTCCGAAGGCGTCGGTGAGGAGCTGGATGAAGGTGTCCAGCTTCTCGTCGGCCTCCAGGGCCGCGACGCGGCGGGTCTCCTCGTACGCGTCGAACTCGCCGTCCATCACGCCCTCGACATCGCAGTGCTCCTTGAGCGCGGCGTGGTGGCGGGCGGCCATCTGGCGGTAGTCGGCGAGGATCTGGTGGACGACGGAGCGCGGGTCGGGCGTGGCGGGCAAAGGCGGTCCTCTCGGCAGCGAAGACGGCGCGGGTGCGCGTCTGCGGCGCCGGTGCCGGTGAGCGGGCACGTTGACCTCCGGGTCGTAAGCGGGGTGGGCGGGCGGTCGGGGGTGCGGCGGCCGGGGCCGCCGCACCCGGTCAGGCCGACGGGGCGGCGTGGGCTTCCTGGGCGGCCTGCTGCTGCATCGCCCGCCCGCGGTTGGTGATGTAGGTGTTGATCGGGACGGGCTGGCCGTTCTCGCCGGGGACCTGGAGGTCTTCGAGGTAGCGGCGGCGGACCGTCTCGCGTACGGCCCCCAGCTCCTCGAACGAGATGTCCGGGCTCATGACCCGCAAGATCAGTTCCTCGACCGGCTCGGGCGGCGTCATGGGGGCGCCCGCCTCCAGCCAGGCGCGGATCTTCGCGCCGAAGTCCTCGCCGGAGCGGTGGACGACTTCGGAGCCCAGAGCCGCGCCGAGTGCCTTGACGACCACGATGCTGTGGTCGGCCTCCAGGGCGGCGGTGATCTGGAACTCGTACTCGATGCCGTCGCGGGCTTCCGGCTTGCCGCCGAGGCGGCGGATGAAGTTCCGGCCCTGCTCGTCGATCTCGGGCACGTAGTGCGTCTTGGAGCGCAGGGTGACGATCACGTGGCCGGGATAGTTGAACAGGGCGTCCATCATGCGGCGTTCGCGCGGGCGGACCTCGCGCCAGCCCGCCTTGCTGTCCCCCGCGCTCTGGGAGGCGTCGTCGGCCTGGTCCCGCACTCCGCCGTTGCCGCTCCAGAACAGGCTGAACGAGTCGACCACCACGACGTCGTAGCCACGGGCCGCGCAGTCGGCGAGCGCCGCCACCAGCACCTCGGGCGAGCAGAACGTCAGCGGCGGGCAGACCTCGAAATCGACCTCGTCGGCGTACTGGGCCGCCTGCCCGTGGGCGGTCTCGATCATCCCGATCCGGCCGCCGAGAGCGGCGGCGACCTTCAGGGCCACGGGCGTCTTGCCGGACCCGCTGGGACCGCTGAGCGCGATCCGGCCGAAGGTCTGCGCCTTGACCGCAGGAACGAAAGGGAACTGCGAGTAGTGGATCAGCTGGCGCGGCGGAGCGCCGGACGGCTGCTGTTCATATGTGTCCGTCGTCAAGGTTCCTCCGGAGCCTCGAAGCAAGTCAGCGCGCGGTCCCGGTCCCGGAGCAGGGATGCCCATCACGAACTCCAGAGCCGGGACCACCAGCGCCTTTGACACATATAACATACCACATTGGGCGGTGTTTTTCCAGGTCAGAGCCTGTTTTCCGACTCCGAGAATCAGTCCGGTTCGGGGAACTACAGCAGCTTGTACGGCCGGCCGTCGTCGTCGAACCCGTCCGGCTTCTCCTCGGGCTCGGCCTTTCTGCGCTGCCCTCGCTTCTTCTTCTGCTCTTCGAGGGTTTCGCTGTACCAGAAGGGTCGGAACAGCTCGTCGTGCCCGTCCGGCTCGGGGATGACGCCCTTGGACCGCATCTGCTCGAAGGATTCGGTGGTGGCGTAGCCCAGTTCCTTCGCGGCGTGCGGGACGTAGTAGCGGTGCTTCGGCTTGCGACTGGTGCCGGTCGGGTCGATGGTCGGGCGAACAGGCAGCCAGCGGCCGCCGCCCTTCTCCTTGATCTCCTCCACCAGCGAACCGTCGGGGTTCATGTAGCCGACCGCCTTGAGGTAGGCCTCGACCACCCGGCGGGGGTAGCGGGGGCGGTCCTCGTGGGCTTCGGGGACCTCGATCTCGAGGTCGGCCGCCACTTTCTGCAGCGCGGAGGGCAGCACCGGCTTCTTGTTCTTCGCGTGCTGCGGCGGAGCCTTGTGCCATCTCTGCGCGGTCTGCCGGCTGACGCCGGCCAGTCTGCTGATCTCGGTCAGGCTGAGCAGCTCGTCGCCACGGGCCATCGAATTCTCCTGTCACTTAAAATGTACCTCGATGAGCGTACCGGTAAGTTATACGTGTCGCACAGTGTGTTGCGGGAAACGCCCCGCGCGCCGGCTGGAACCAGCCGGCGCGCGGGGCGGTGGATCAACGAAGGAACGTCGGTGCGGGGGCATTCACCTGCCGACCGGGGTGCGGTCCGGATCCTCCGCCTGCCGCCCGGGGGAGGCCGGCTCGCGGCGGGCCACGTAGGTGCCCGAGCGGGGGCCGGCGACGGTCAGGCCCCGCTCTCTCAGCAGGCGCAGCGCGTGCTGCGCGCAGTTGGCCGTGTAGTCGTACTGCTCGGCGACCTGGCGTGCGGAGGGCATCCTCGTCCCGGGCGGGAACGCGCCGTCGGTGATCATCTGCTCAAGCAGAGCGGTCAGCTGGAGGTAGCGGGGTACGCGGCGGTGCGTCAGGGGGCTGGCGGCCGGGGCCGGCTCGACGGGGACGAGGTCGTCGAGGCCGGGCAGCTCCAGCGCGTCGCAGGCGGTGTGGTCGGTGACGAACACCCCGCGGGTGCTGCGGTCCAGCAGCCCTTCGCCGACCAGGAGGGACTGGGCGCGCTCGATGGTCTGCAGGCCGACGTGGTACTGGGCGGCCAAGGCCCGCTGGGAGGGCAGTTGGGCTCCGGGGCGCAGGTGGCCGCCGTGGATCTGGGTGCGCAGCAGGTCGGCGAGCTGTACGTGGATCTTCGTGTCGAAGGACTCGACCAGCGGGGCCTGATCGCGGCCGTCGCCTCTCCACGCCCAGCCGTGATGGAGGACGACGGCGTAGTGCGCCGGGCCGCCGGCCTGCTGCCGGGCAAGGTAGTCGGCGTTGTACGCCGCCGCGGTGGCCAGGGCCGAGTCCCGGTGGGGGCGCTCGAGGACCTCCTCGAACTCGGTGAGCCACACCGCCCACGGCTGGTCGGGGTCGCCGGGACGTATGCGGTCGGGGCCGAAGAGGTTCACGTCGGGGTCGCTTTCGGGGCGGAGCGGGCGGTCAGGCGAAGGTCAGGTCGCCGCAGCGGCAAAGGTCGTGCCCGCAGGGGAGGCGGTCGTCCTCGGTAAGGCGGTGGGCGTGCCGGGCGGCCGGGTGTCCGCATACGCACGGCGCGTTGGGGAGACCGGCGGCGGCGCTGCGCGTGTACCGCTCCGCGAGGGCGGCGTTGACGTCGCGCTCGGCCTCGGCTTCCGCGAGCTCGGCGCGCAGACCGGCCTCGTCCAGCGGGCCGGTCATCTCGGTGGTGTCTATCCGGGCCAGCGCCGTGGCGATGGCCGGCTCCAGGCGGGCGTAGGTGAGCAGCAGGCGCAGTGACTGGGCGAGTTCGTCTGCACTGCGGGCCACCTGGGCGTGGCCGGCGGCTGTTAGGGCGTGGTCCATCTCATCTCCGCACGTGGGCTGTTGGGCGCCTCGGCCGGCTCCGGCCGGGTCCCGCCGCACAGGGCGGGACCGGTCCGGGAGCGGAGGGGGCCGAGCGGGGTCAGCGCAGGATGCCGGCGGCGCGGGCCGCGGTGAGGTAGGGGCCGAACTGTGCGGTGATGCCGTCGTACAGGGCGGCGTCGCCCACGCCGTCGGGGTCGGGCACGTGGAAGAAGCCGGTGTTGTCGATGCCCGGCAGCTGGTCGACGGTGCGCAGGAAGGCGATGTCGTCGCCGAAGCCGACGAAGCTCCAGAACATGGGCAGTTCCTTCGCGGCGGTGAGCATGTCTTCGGTGTCCTGGCGGTCGTCCCGGTCCGGGCTGCCGTCGGTCTGGAAGAGGACGAACGCCGGGTCGCTCGCGCCGGACTTCTGGTAGTGGTCGATGACGGCCTTGATGGCGTTCGTGTAGCGGGTGCGGCCCATGCGGCCGAGCCGCGCGTGCACCTCGTTGATCCGGCCGGTGTGGTTGCCCAGTTCCAGGACGGTCGTGCCGTCGAGGTCGGTGGAGAAGAACATCACCGGGACCTGGCCGTCGTCGTCCAGGGCGCGGGACAGGCCCAGCGCCCGCTCGCCCAGGTACTGCATGGTGCCGTCGTTGTAGAAGCGGCGCATGGAGCCGGAGCGGTCCAGTACCAGATACACCGCCGCACGCTGCCCCTCCAGACCGTTCTTGGAGAGGCTGAACGCCGCCTTCTTCGTCAGGTCCAGCACACCCGTGCGGGGCCGCGCCGGGACGGGGTCGGCGGCCGGGACCGGAACGGGCGCCGCGGCCGTGACCGGGGCAGCCGCCGGGGCGGGGGTGGGCTGGGAGAGGGAGGAGAGGAGCTTCTTGAGCATGTGCGTCCGATCGACAGGAGGGAGATCGCCTCCGGCGGGGCGCCGGAAGGACGGTGGGGAGAGGTTGCGGCCGCGGGCCTGTGGACAGAGGTCAGCCGCCGGCGGGCGGGTCCATCTGCCGGCCGGGGCGGTAGAGGGAGGCGAAGAAGGCCAGGTGGTCGCCGATGCCGCGGGCCCCGGCGAGGGGGTGGTGCAGGTCCGGCCACGCGCAGCGGGCGAGGGCGGCGTACGCCTTGCCAGCCAGTACGGTCACCTCGGCGCCGCTGACCGCGAGGTCGTGCGCCTGACGGCGCAGCACGTCACCGGCGACCGTGCCGTGCTGTCCCGCGCGCAGGTCGTAGTGCAGGATGCGGTCCTCGGCCCGGAGCAGGCCGAACTTCGCGGAGAGCACGAGGACGTGCGTGTCCGTGCCCGCGGCGAGGGCGTCCGCGGCGCGACGGGCGGCGCGGTGATAGCTCCCGACGTACATCTCCTGCGCCTGGGCGACCGGCAGGCCAGCCTTGGCGGAGGAACAAGGAACCAAGATCAACCGGGGGTTGGGCTCGTGTGCCGCACGCTCCCGGCCCCGGTCGGTGATCAGGCACCGGGGGGAGCGGGTGTGCGCGCCTTCCGGCTGCCGTGGCACCGGCTCGGCCAGGCCGCGTTCGACGAGGCCGACGAGGTCGTGGACGAGAACGGAAGGCGGCAGGTGGCCGCGCGGGTGGCGGACCGCTGCGTGCAGGCCCGCCCGCTGCCCGGTCGTCAGGTCGGCGGCCCGGGAGCCCGTCACCGGTTCCGTCCCTCGTCGACGAGGGCGAGCGGCATGGGCAGGCCGTAGTGGTGGGCGAGGAGTTCGGCCGCGGCCTGGTAGCCGCCGCTGGTGCGTCCGGCCTCGGTGCCGTCGGCGTCGGTGACGATCCAGAACGACTCGGGCGACGGGCCGCTGGTGGCGAGCGTGAGGATGCCGCCGACCCGGTCCGCCGGGTGGCCGTCGAAGCGAACGGCGCGCCGGAACGCATCGAGCACACCGACGCGGCGCATCCGGGCGGTGGTCTGGGCCGTATGCGGCATCACGGCCCGGGCGGACACCCGGTCGCGGCTGCGCCGCACGTCGGTGAACGCGGCGGACTCGATCAGCGCTGCCGCGATCCGGTCCAGGGCCTGGTCCCACTGCGCACGGACGACGGTGCCGGCGCGCGGCAGCGACAGGCTGTCTCCCCGGCCCCAGACGACACGCACCCGTTCCCCGTCGGGGGACACGCTGTATCCGGTGCCGCCGGCGGCGTCGTCATGGGCGGGCAGGTCGCTTCCGGCGAGGGTCGCACGGGCCAGCCGCAGGTCCCACCGCTCCGCACCGGGTACGGGTGCGGGGTGTCCGGTTGCGGGCACGGCGGAGTCCGGCACGGGCTGCTCCTTTGCCGAGACGGCGGATCGGTGGCCGGGCGGGCACTGCGGTGAGCGGCCCGAGCGGCAGCAGTCGATCGTCAGCTCGATCTGCTGGAGGTTCTTGCGGTCCCAGTCGGCGCCGCGCTCGGTGTGGCTGGTGCGGCTGTCCATGATGTGCGAGCCGCCCGGCCACTCCGAGGGGTTCCACGGGCTGTAGTGGTTGTCGCGCCAGGCGTAGGCGATCTCCCGGTGAACGGGACACAGATCGCGGGGAATCGGGGTGCTCAGCACGTGGTCTCGCGGCTCCTCACCACTCCAGAAATGACACGTAAAATATAGCCAATGCTCGAAGTGGAGTCAAGTTTTATGTGTCACTTGGGAGGTCGTCGAGACCGACTGGCCGCGCCGACAGCACCTCGGTGCACTCCCACAGCCGTACGGACTGCGGACAGGGAAGCCACGCCAGATGCGCGCGGACCGCGTCACCAGTCGGCAGCTCCTGCGGCCCCGGCTCGACGGCGAAGAAGCGGCGCGCCCGGGCCACAGCAGTCTGCGGTGGCGCGGCATCCACCGACGTGAGACGGCCCGGCCCGGGCAACTGCCCCTCCGTGATCGGCCGGCGCAGTACGGCGGTCGTGATCTCGGTGATCTCGATACGGGACACCCAGGGCCGTTCACTCGCCAGCCGGTAGTGTTCGCGCACGCCGTCCGCCGAGTCGAGACGGTGTGTCGTGTACTCGTGCAGTTCCAGGTCCCCGTGGCGGCGGTAGGAGCTGACCGACCACCTGGGCCGTCCCTGCTCCACCGCCACCACCGACCGCTCCAAGGTCACCGTCATCGCGCGCCCCGTCAGGCCTTCGCAGCGGGTTCGGGCAGGTGCGTCGAGCCCCAGGAGCGGCACGGAGCGCACGGGTGGTCCGTCCGCAGGGCCGGGCCGGAGCGACGGGCGGCGCCGAAGGTGCAGTCCGCGATCGCGCGCGCCAGCGCCGGGTAGAGAGCGGCCATCGTTTCGTCCAAGGTCTCGCCCAGCGGGATGCGCCGACCCGCCAACTCGTCCGAGGCGGACAGCTGGAGGGCGCCGTCGCGCTCGCTCAGGTGCAGGACGTGCGGGGCCAGGACAAAGCCCTCCCACATGGCCGGCACCCCGTCGAGCTTGAGTGCACCGGTGAGGGCGCCGTTGCGGAACTGCCGCGCGGTGGCGAAGTAGTGGCTGGGGGCGAAGTGGCGGCGCCCCTCGGGGCTTTCGGCGTTCCCGCCGAGCCGGTCCATCTCGGCGGCCCAGGCCCACAGGGTCAGCGGCGGCTCGTGGTGCGGGTCGGGGCGATTGCCGTACGCGGACAAGCCGGTACCTCCAGGATCAGGGGCGTCAGGGACGGGTGCTCAGCGCGAGCCGCGAACGAGGACCGGCGCATCGGCGTACCCGGCGTTCGCCTCGGCGCACATCACGTCGAGGCAGGTCCGGCTGACCTTCAGGTGGTACGCCCCGATACGCCGGTCGGGAAGGAAGTCGGTGCACTCGCCGTCGCAGCGCTCGCACAAGCCGTAGGTGGTCAGCTCGAAGCAGCCCTCGCACCGCTTGTGCCGGTCAGTGCCGAGGAAGTGCCCGGGGTACGGGCGCCGTGTCAGCCGCCCGCAGTCCGCGCAGGTGTACCAGCCCAGCTCGTTGAGGCCCGCCTCGGTGACCGCGTACCGCGCGCTGGCGGTCGTACGGGTTACGAACTCCCGGCGCACCAGCGAGTCCAGGACGCGCAGGGTGTTGGAGAGGCTGCCGATCCGCCATCCACTCTCGGGCGTCCACGAACCGGCGTTGAGGCGGGCAAGGGAATCCAGGGCTCGCCGCTGACTGCGGCCGAGCGGACGGTTGGTCAAGGCATCTCCGGGTCGGGAGTCGGCGGCTGAGCGCGAAGGCGCCCAGCCGCCGGGCGGGCGCAGGGGTCAGGCGGCGCAGGCCGGACAGTGGTTCTGGTCGTCGAGAACCTCGGTGTCGTCGCCGCAGGTGAGGCAGAGATCCGAACCGGCCACATAGGTGTCGGCCCGGCGCAGAACCTCGTCCCAGTCGATTCCGCCTGCCGCCATCCAGATCTGGAGATCGGCGACCAGGTCGGCGGCCGCGGTCTCCAGGTCGTCCTGCGAGCCGTAGCCGTTGTCGACGTACTGATCCACGGCCAACCGGCCGCGAAGAGCTGCTGAGTTCATGGCGGACTCCGTCCGTCCGGCCGCGGCGGAACCGCGGGTGCCGATGGAGTACGGCTCAGCGGGACCAGGACTGGGCCCGGCCCGCACACCGTCTGCTCGACACCCGCTCTCCCCTCTGCTCAAGCAACCCGGGCCGGTCTCCCCGACCCTCATTGACACATTAAATGTACCTTGATGGGTCTCTGCTGTCAAGTTTTATGTGTCACGGAGGCAAGGTGCAACTTCCATGAGTTGACACATAAAACTTGACTGCGTTCACGGTGTGGAGGTATGCTTTATGTGTCATCAGGTTGAGGGTGAGGGAGAAACCCATGAGCAACAAGCGCGGTCAGAAGGTCTCTGCGGTCATCGTCGGCGTTCACCGGGACGGCAGCGACTGCCCCGTCACCGGCGAAGACGCCCACCAGCACACGCCCTCCGGCCGCCCGCTCAGCCGCGACTGCGCAGCACACGGAGGCCGTATCCGCTTCGAGGTCCGCTGCGACTGCGGCCACAACATCCCGGCCGCCTTCAAGCTCCTCGCCATCGAGCACAAGGCCCTCCACCTGGCCCTGCACCGGGGAGCGCTCACCGTCACCCGCGTCGTCGACGACGGTGAGGGACCCACCGTGATCAGCAAGACCCTCACGCTCGCCTCCTGAACAGCGTGGCCCCGGCTCCCGGCGCCACGACGGCGCCGGGAGCCGCCCGGACCCCCTCCGCAGGCACACCAGCACAGCCTGACCGCACAAAACCAGCCCCCGCCGCCCACTCACGAAGGACGCGCCCCATGCCTGCCGGCCGCCCGATCGCCCTCGCCGCCGCTGTTGCCACCGCCCTCACCCTGCTCACCGCCTGCGGGCACGAGCCCCTCAAGCACGGCACGGTCAAGGACAAGCGGGGCCACTCCGCCTACCGCACTCCCACCTACACCGACAAGTACCGCAACACGAACTGCCGCACCGTGGTCACGAACGCCCTCACCCTGTCGTCCCTCACCGGACGCACCGGCGGCGGCTTCAGCAAGCCCAAGTCCGCCCCGCCCGCGAAGAAGGCCGCACCGCCCGCCTCGCCCAAGAAGCAGAAGCACTCCCGCACCACCAAGCAGGTGTGCGACCGCATCCGCGTCAGCCACCGCCGGACCGGCTGGCACTGGAACCCCGCCCACTGGGAGCTGAAGCTCAAGCAGAGCGGCCGCACCGAGTGGGTCACGGTCAACAAGACCACCTGGGACCGCGCCCGGATCAACCACAAGATCAAGATCTGACCCTCACGCCCCTCCGTCCTTTCGCCCCCGCAGGCCCCGCCTGCGGGGGCGATCTCTATCCACAGGCGAATCGCCGCACCGTCGGAGTACCCCGCGGGCAACAGGCCCGCTCCGACTCACGGTCACGGCCGTGCTCGCGGAAGGACCGCCGCCGGTGCACCAGCAACTCCAGTGGATCGTCACCATGACGGGCAGCCTCTTCGTGCTCGTCATGGCGACCCGCGCGTTCTCCATGTGGATCAAGCAGGAATACGGAGCTGCCGCGACGATGCTCGCCGGCGCCCTCGTCATCTCCGTAGCCGTCTTCTCCCCCGGCTTCGTGACCGGCCTGGCAGACAAGGCACTCGCCACCCTCACCGGCAAGGACACCCCCGAACCGAAGCCCGCGCCACGTCCCCACCCCGGCCCGACCGGCTCGGACATCCCGTGGACGCCCCTCCTCGCCGGCCTGGGCAGCCTCGCTGTCCTCGCGCTCCTCGGCGGCCTCGCCATCGCCCTCCGCGCCCAGCACCGCCGCCGAACGGCCGAGCGCCAACGCCGCGCCGACCTGGAAACGCGCCACGACACGGTCCGCGACGCCTACGCCGACTTCACCACCGACATCCTCGCCGTCCTCGACCGACCCGCCCTCAGTAACATCACCGTCCCCCAGACCGAGCGCCTCATCCTCGCGCTCGACGCCGCCCGGGACGCACGCAGCACCCCGGACACAACCAACTATCGAGCCTGCGTAATCGAGTTGGAGATCGCCTGGAAAGCCGCGGACCAACATGCCCGCAAGGCCGGCACCGCGCACCTGGCCCCCCACGAGCAGCGCGCCATCCAGCAGGCACGCGCCCTCCTCGCCACCGCCCTCGACAACGCCGGCAACACCCACGAACGCCACGCCGCCTACCAGAAGGCCATCAAGATCATCAATAACATCATCGAGATCCCCCACGAGGCTGCCACGGCGATCGAGACGGCCACCCGGTACGCGCTACCGAAGAAGTGACCGGACCCAGCCCACTTCGTCCGGTGACCGGTGACCGGAGTGACCCGAGAGCGCAGGCGGGCGTGGAAGAGGTGGCAAGAGATCCTGAGAGTGAACTCTTCCGGATCGACCTGCGGCGAGTTCCCGACGTTCGCGGAGGTATGACACGCTCCTTGGCCTAACTTGCCGCCGTCTAACGGGAGATGAACTGATGAACGCCACCCCTGAAGTCGCCGCAGCTGCTCAGGAGCGTTCCGGCGGATGTCTGTGCGGACGGATCCGCTTCACCGTCAGGGGCAAGGCCGTCTACCCACACACATGCAGTTGTCCGCACTGCCAGAAGCTCGGCGGCGGCCCGATGATGTGGTGGGCCGGCTTCGCCCCCGAGGATGTCAGCTGGACCAACGGGATCGAGCCGACCTGGTTCGAGACGTTCGAGGGCGAGGCTCAGCGCGGCTTCTGCCCCACCTGCGGAAGCCGTCTTGCGGCGGTCGACAGCGATATCCCGGAGATTGGCATCGTCGTTCCGGCCCTGGACGACACCACCGGTGACGATCTCGTCCCCGTCAACCAGTCCTTCCGCGACAGCTCCGTGCGCTGGCTGCCCCAGGTGCCGGACATCCAGGGCAGCTCCGTCGGCTGAAGCGCAGGAGATCCGGGGTGGCTTGGGGAAGAGGGCAGTTCTTTGCCGTGACCCGCAGAGCCGGGGCGGAACAAGCGGCATCGGCCAGTGGCCGCCGATAGACTCACAGTGACCCTTGCCGCTATATGACGGCGGCCAGCTACTTCAACCGGGGCGCCTTCGGCGGCCCTTAGATTGAGGCGTTCATGCAGGACGACCGACCCGTGGTCGGCGTGATCGACTACCGCACCGGAAACAGCCAGAGCGTGGTTCACGCGCTGAACTTCCTCGGTGTGCCGAACCGTCTGCTCACCTCGCCCGCGCAACTCGATGGCATCGACAGGATCATCCTTCCTGGTGTCGGATCAGCCGGGACGACGATGACCTACCTGTCCGAAGCCGGATGGCCCGAGGCGCTTCACGCTCGGGTTATCGAAGGCAGCACCCCTTTCCTGGGCATCTGCGTGGGCCTGCAGGTCCTCTTCGACACCAGCGAGGAACAGAACGCGACGTGTCTGGGCTGGTTGCCCGGGACCGTACGGGCCTTCAACGGCGCCGACGTGCGGGTGCCGCAGATGGGCTGGAACCAGGTACACCGCACCTCGACGCATCCCTTCCTGGCCGGCCTGCCGGAAGCGGGTCACTTCTACTTCGTGAACAGCTACTACGCCGACCCCTCGGACAGCAGGGATGTCGCGGCCACTACGGAGTACGGCCTGCCGTTCACCTCTGCGGTCGCGCGCGGCAACATCATGGCCACGCAGTTCCACACCGAGAAGTCCGGCCCGCTGGGGCTGGATCTCCTTGAGCGGTTCGCCAAGACCCCGCAGGAGGAGCTGTGCCCGGCCTGAACGCCGCGACCGGGCTGACCACCCGGCTGATCGCCTGCTTCGACATCATCGACGGTCGGGTCACCAAGGCCCGTCGCTTCGAGGACAACATCGACGTCGGCGACGCCGCCGAGGTTGCTGCGTCGGTGTACGCGGACGGTATTGACGAGATCATCTTCTACGACATCCTCGCCAGCGCGCAGCGCCGCCAGGCTGACCTGGCCACGATCCGCAAGGTCGCCGAGACGGTGTTCGTGCCGCTGACGGTGGGCGGCGGGATCCGGTCGCTGGAGGACATGCACGCGGTGCTGGCCGCCGGCGCGGAGAAGATCAGTCTGGACTCGATGGCGGTGCGCAATCCCTCGATCATCTCCGAGGGGTCGGCCGAGTTCGGCCGCCAGTGCATCGTGCAGTCCATGCAGGTCAAGCGCGTCCCGGTCACGGCCGAGATTCCCAGCGGGTACGAGGTGTTCATCGACGGGGCCCGGCAGGCCACCGGCATGGACGCCATCGTGTGGGCGCGCCGGGGCGAGGAGTTGGGGGCGGGGGAGATCTGCGTCAACTCCATCGACCAGGACGGCACGCACGAGGGCTACGACCTGGAGATCACCCGCCGGATCGCCGAGGCGGTCAACCTGCCGGTGATCGCCTCCGGCGGCGCTGGTTCAGCCGAGCACGCGGCGGCGGCGTTCACCGAAGCGGGCGTGTCAGCGGCGATCGTCAGTTCGCTGCTGTACTCGCCGCGCATGGAGCGCACCGTCCCGGTCGGGGAGATCAAGGCCGAGCTCGCCAAGCGGTACGGGCTCCCGGTCCGCCTGGTCTGAGCACGCTCCCTCCCGGAAACGAAGCCGGGCCCGGCCGCTGAACGCGGTCGGGCCCGGCCTTGTTTTCCGGCGCCGCACGGCCGTCCCGGGCGTACGGCGGGTCAGGGGCGGTGTGCGGTGACCAGGTGGCGGCTGCTGTCGGCGGTGAGGGGGCGGGCGTCGTAGCCGCCGAACTGCTCGTCGACGACGAAGCCGGCGGCGTGCAGCAGTTCGGTCAGTTCGGCGGGGATGTAGAGGCGGACCGAGCTGTGGCTGGTGTCGGTGGTGCCGTCGTCGTAGGCGGTGGTGGTGTGCCGGTTGAGTCTGCGCGTGGCGGGGTCCCAGGTGACCTGCTGGGCGGTTTCGGCGCGGTCGCCGCGGACGGTGCGGGTTCCCATGCCGGTGGTGTCGGGGTGCGGGGTGAAGTGGTCCATGGCCATGCGGCCGCCAGGGCGCAGGACACGGAAGGCTTCACGGAGAACGCCGAGGTCCTCGTCGGTGGTGTCGAGGAAGCCGAAGGAGTTGAACAGGAGCAGGACGGCGTCGGCGCAGCCGTCGTCCAGAGGAAGGCCGCGGACGTCCGCGTGCAGCAGGTTGATCCGCTCGCCGTCCGCCGCGGCGGTGGCGGCGGCGTGGTCGAGGAGGTCCTGGGACAGGTCGATGCCGGTGGTGTGGGTGTAGCCGCGGCGGGTCAGCTCGGCCGTGTGCCGGGCGAAGGCGCAGCACAGGTCGAAGATCGTGTGATGGGTCTGCAGGGCGAGGCGGGTGGTGAGGAAGGCGACGTCGCGTCGGGTGGTGGCGCCGTCGTGGCTGCCGTAGCGCTCCAGGTAGCCGGTGCCGCGGTAGTTGCTGATCCACCACGGGTCACCGTCGGGCGTCGGGGCGGGCGCGGGGGCGGGTTGGGTCATGTCCGGTTCTCCGTGGGCGGGGTGCGGTGAAGGCGGCCGTCGGCGTCGGGCAGGCCGCGGGGAGCGGTGAGGTAGGCGCGGCCGACGACGGCGCCCCAGCCGGTATGCCACAGGCGCGTCAGGTCGGCCCACCCGGACAGGCCGCCGGCGTACCACAGGGAGGCGTGCGGGTGGCGGCCCGCGAGGCGGTCGAGGACGTGCCAGGGGGGCGGGGTGCGGTGGGTTGCCGCGCGGGCGTCGGTGATCAGGACGGGCTGGGTGCCGCCGGTGGCGTCGAGGAGGGCGTCCAGGGCGTCGGTGAGCGCCACGCTGGTGGTGCGGGTGAAGCCGTCGGTGACGATCCGTCCGTCCACGGCGTCGAGGGACAGCATCAGTTGTCCGGCGTCGGCGAGGGTGGTGAAGTCCGGCCAGGCGTGCGGTTCGAGGCGTCCGTCGGGGAGCAGGCCGGTGGAGCCGAGCAGGACACCGGCGGCGCCAGCGTCCAGGAGGCGGCGGACGGCCGGGTCGCGCGGAGCCAGTCGGCCGCCGGCCCACAGCCGGCCGGGGTGGTGGCGCACGGCCGTCTCCAACAGCGCGGTGCTCGTGCTGGTGCCGGTGGAGCGGTCGAGGTCGATGACGGCGGTGGGCACGTCGTCGTAGAGGAGGTCGGCGAGCAGCCGTCCCGGCGGCAGGCCGGGGAGGGAGGTGACCGTGCCGTGGCGGACGTCGACGTTCACCCGCCACGGGCCGGTCGGCCCGGCGGGAGCGGCAGTGGGCAGTGTGCCCGTGGCGGTCGCCGGGGTGGGGGTGGTGGGCATGGGGGCGCCTCCGGGTTCAGGCGGCGGCGAGCGCGGCCGGGCGGGGGACGGGCGGTTCGTTCCAGGAGGCGGCGTGGGCGAGTTCGGCCCGCATGGCGGCCAGTTGGGCGGTGGTCCAGGTGCCGGTACTCACTGCGAGGTCGAAGCTGGCGGCCATCTGCCGGTGCAGTGTGCCCGCCGTACGGTGGGCTCCGTCGCTCAGGTAGGCGCCGGTGTCGCCGCGCAGCAGGTGTCCGGTCAGGCGGGTCTGGATGCTGTGGTGCAGGTTGGGGCGCAGGCTCGGCAGGTCGGCGGCGTCGGCGATGTCGTGCCGGCCGGAGCGGTGGTAGAGGGTCCAAGCGGATTCGACGCTGCGGGTGACGGCCCGACCGCCGAGCTGCTCGACCAGCTGGCGGCTGGCGCGCAGCGTGTCGCCGTAGCCCACGTTGTCGTCGATGACCAGCACGGTCGCATCCCGGGCCGCGGCGGTCAGGCGGTCGCGGTAGGCGCGGGGGGCTGTGGCGCGGTGGCGGACGGTGCCGCCGGCGCCGAGGTAGGCGACGTTGCCCTGGTCATGGAACCCAAGACGGACCAGGTGCACGTCGACCGGCCGGCCGAGCAGGGCGGGAAGGACGGTCCGGGCGGCCAGCGCGAGGGACAGCGACCCGTACAGCGGGGCGAGGACGGCGGTGACGTCGGGCCGGGGTGCCAGTACGTGCTCGGCGAGGAAGCGCAGCTCGTTGCCGATCTTGACCGGGTTGTCGAGCTCCCGGAACGTCCGCCAGCCCGCCTCGTGGGCCTGCAGCAGTGCGAGGTCGCCGGGGTCCGGGGCGAACGGGCCGGCGGCGCGGTGGCCGTGCAGCGCGGCAGCGGTGGAGGTGGCGGTCTCCAGCAGGCGTTCCAGCGCGGCCGGGCGCGGATCGTCGGTGAGGCTGGGGCGGTCGGTGAGGCCGTGCCACAGGGTGTAGGCGCCGGCGGCGGCGAGGTTGTGGAGGTTGTCGAGCAGCGCGTGCCGCAGTGCAGGGGCCTGCCCCGGCGCCCGGTGGTCCAGGCGGCCGAGGGCTTCGCCCAGCGCCGCCCAGGACGGCAGCGCCGTACGGGGCTGGTAGTAGGCCGGGCCCCGGCTGAGCCGGATGGTGCGCGCGCCCGCCGCGGGCCGGGGCCCGCCGGCGGCCGGGAGGAAGGTGTCCAGCAGGGCGGGGTCCAGGCCGGCGTTGGCCGCGAGGTGCAGCTCGGCGGAGGGAATGCGGACCAGGCCCAGCAGGTCGCAGGCGACGGCGCTCCCGGAGACGGGCGAGGCGGGGTGGGCCGTGTTCGCCCGGGGCGGGGGCGGGAGAGTGGTAGCCGTGGTGGTCACGTGGGCTCCGTTTCGCGGATCGGCCGGCGCGCGGCGTGGTCGCACAGCGCTCTCAGGCAGGAGGCGAGGCTGGTGAAGCGGGTGGTCGGCGGCGATCCGGGCGGGGGTTGCCCGGTGGGGGTGATCCAGACCGGGTGCAGTCCGGCGGCGCGGGCGCCGACGATGTCGGCGGTCCACTCGTCGCCGACGTACAGGCACTCCTCGGGCCGGACGGCCAGGTCCTCGCAGGCCTGGTGGAACGGCGCGGGATGCGGCTTGCGGTGGCCGTTGCCCAGCGCGCACACCACGGTCTCGAAGTACCGGTCGAGGCCGGCCTGTTCGAGCTTGGCGTGCTGCTGGTCGGCGTCGCCGTTGGTGACGACGCCGAGCTGGTAGACCGCCGCGAGGCGCCGGAAGGCGTCGACGGTGGCGGGGACGGTGCGGATCGCGCGCATCTGCCGGTGGGCGAAGTCGTCGACGTGGGTGGCCAGTTGCCGCTCGCTCAGTTCGATCCCGGCTTCGCGCAGGGCGGTTTCCCAGACGTGGCGGCGGGCGGCGGTGTGCGAGCCGAGCGGGGCCAGGGCGCGGTCGTAGTCGCCCCACAGCCGGTCGGAGGTGTGCACGTAGGTGGAGGCGATGGCGGCCGCGCTCACGCCGGGGTGGGCGCCGGCGAGTCGGGCGGCGACGGCGTCCAGGGCGTGCTGCCAGATCGCGCGGGTGGGGATCAGGGTGTTGTCGATGTCGAACAGGACGGTGGTGACCGCGGGCATCGGCGGCACGAGAGGCTGGTGGGGGGTGGGGGTCACTGGGCTGCTCCGTGGCCGGTCATCCGAGCGGCCAGCGCGAGGGCGGCCAGGCCCTCGGCGGCGGCGGGGGCGTTCTCGTCGCGGGTGAGGCGGAAGTACAAGTCCGGCATGAGCAGGCCGAGGATCCGGGCCCGGTCCAGGGGCAGGCCGTCGAACCGGTCCAGCAGCCAGGTCGTTTCGAGGAGCTGTCCCCCCAACGGTTCGGCCAGTGGGCAGGTGACCTCCAGGACGCCGCGGTGTTCGCGGACCGCGGCGTCGGCGAGCAGGCCGGTGTGCTTCAGGCAGGAGCCGGCGAGCTTGGCGAGCGTCTGGTCGAGGTCGTGCATGCCGGCGAACTCGGCGTCGATCACCCACCAGCGCGGCTCGGTCGGGTGGACGAGGACGTTGCCCAGGTGGAGGTCGCCGGTGGCGTGGACGAGCCAGCCGCCCGGGGCGGCCGGGGTGAGGGAGCGGCGCGCGAGGTGCATGAGGGAGCGGCAACTGAGGTGGGTCGGTGCGCCGTTGAGGTGAAGGGTGTGGTCGGCCCAGGGCCGCAGCCGGTGGGCGAGCTCCTCCACCCAGCCGGACAGCACCGCGGGGGTCTGGAGCGAGTGGTCGACGTCGTCCTCCCGGCGGGGGGTCAGCGTCGCGGTGGCGCCGTGGACCAGCCGGGCGGCCACCTCGCCCAAGACCGTCAGGAATCGCCCCGGGTCGGTGGCGGCCAGGTCCCGCAGGGGGACGCCGTCCACTTTCTGGGAGACCAGCGTCGCGTCCTCGCCGCGGTAGTGCAGCGCGGTGGCAGGCACGGGCAGATGCCGGGCGAGGGCCTGCAGACCGGTGTGCTCCCGTTCGGCGAAGGCTCGGCCGCGACCGGGCTTGACCACGACCGTGCCCGCGGTCGTGCGGGCGGCGAACACCGGCGTGCTGCTCGGCCGCAGCTGGGCCAGCGCCCCGTCGGGGGAGGCGTAGGCGGGCGCGGGGGCGTGGCAGTCCTCCGGGATCTCCCAGTAGGGGGCGGGGACCTCGTCGCGGACGCGGTCGACGGCGGCTGCGATCTCGTCGGTCAGCGGCAGCGGAGCGGGGCGCTCGGCCAGCAGCGCGGCGTCCAGCAGTCCGGCGTCCAGCACCGTCCAGCGCGCCTGGTCGTCCTCGCCCGCGTACAGCAGTCGGATCCGGCCGCCGCCCTCGGGCAGGAGCGCGGGGTAGAAGGCGTAGCGGGAGTCCGGGCTGCCGGGGCCGCCGCGGTGCAGGACGGCGCCCAGCGGCCGCCAGGTCAGGCCGTCGCGGGAGTGCGCGGCGGCCAACGAGCGGGAGGTGCCGGCGCCGTAGACCATCAGCAGGCCGCCGTCCGGGGCGGGGGCGACGGCGGGGCAGTCGGCGGCGTACGCGTCCGGGGCGCCGGCCGGGCCGGTGGTGACGACGACGCCGTGGTGCTGCCAGACGATGCCGTCGGTGGAGGTGGCCAGGTGGATGCGCCGGTGGTGGCCGTCGCGTCCGGCGTACCACATCCACCAGGCGCCGCCGCGGTGCAGCACAGCCGGCAGCAGCACGTGCTCGCCGTCGCTCGCCCCCTCCTCGGCGGCGGGGGCGAGGGCAAGGTGGGGGGCGGCCCAGGTGGTTCCGCCGTCGCGGCTGACGGTGCGGTAGATCGACCAGGCCCCGCCGTTGGGCCGGGCGCTGAAGTAGGCGTGTAGCGCCTCCTGTTGGACGACCAGGCTTACGCCGGTGACGTCGTCGCAGCCGTCCGGGACCGGCAGCGGGCGGGCGCCGTCCAGGGACACAGGCTCGTCGGGCTCGGGCAGGGCGGTGAGGACGATGCGGTTGCGGCCGCCGGTGTACCAGGGCTCGGGGGCGCGGCCGGGCAGCTGCCGGGGGATGTAGGTACGGGCGTCGGCCGGGCCGGTGGTCACGGCCAGCAGGCGGCGGCCGCGGTGGCGGATGAGGGCCGGGGCGAAGGTGATGCGGCCGTCGGTGCCGGCCAGCACGCCGCGGTGGCGCCCGACGAGGTCCGCCCGTCCCGCCTCGGTGCGGGTCCGGGTGCGCGGGCGCGGCAGTCCGGCCGGTGCGGCGGACAGCAGGAAGTGATCGCCCGCCTCGAGGAGTTCGCTCACCTGGGTGGTCTCCCGCACCGCGCGGCTCAGCGCGGTGAACGCCGCCTGGTCGGCGGCGCACTGGTCGACGTACGGGCGCATCCACGCCGCGACGCCCTCCAGCGAGTACCGGCCGGTGACCTCCAGTCCGGCCGCGGCCAGCAGGTCCTCGGCCTCGGTGAGGCGGTGGGTGCGGGTGGGCGGCATGTAGTCGTCGGCCGACACCGCAGGCAGCGGCTCGTAGCGGCCGTGGTCGAGGTATCCGCCGCCGGTCAGCGCGGTCATCTCCGTGAAACGGCCGCGCTTGAGCAGGTCCCGCAGCACCGAGGTGCGGGTCAGGAAGATCGCGTGGAACCGGCCACCCGGCGCCAGCGCGGTCGCGGCCCGGCGCACCGCCTCAAGGGCATCCGCGTCGTCGAGCAGGTGGTAGAGCGGGCCGAACATCAGCACCGCGTCGAACTGGCCCGGCGGCGGCGTCAGGCGCTGCGCCGGGCCGTGCTGCGTGCCCAGCAGGTGCCCTTCCAGACCGGCCTGGCGGAAGCGGGCGCGGGCGCTGTCCAGGCTGTTCGCGGACAGGTCGGACAGGGCGACCATGTGCCCGCGGCGGGCCAGTTCCAGGGCGTGGACGCCCGGGCCCGAACCGATGTCGAGGATGCGGCTTCCCGGGCGCAGCCCGGCCAGGACCTGCTGGTGGATGACCTCCGTCTCCAGCCGGTGGTAGGGGCCGGAGCGGGTGCGCTGCCACTCCCGCTCGGGGTCCGCGTCGTAGAACGCGGCCACCCGCTCGATGCTGCTGCCGGTCGCGGGATCAGCCGCCGTCCGGCCCGCCGGGAAGGCGCCAGAGGTCCCCATCGCGGTGGAGCCGGTCGCGGGCGGCGAGATGGTCGAGATGGGACTCAAGGAGGTCGGGGTCGATGTCATGGCCGAGGTCACGCAGCCTCTCGTCGAGCTGGGCGGTGGTCAGGGGGCCGGCGGCCAGCAGGCACCCGGCGGTCTGGTCGGCGTCGCGCAGGACCCGCCAGGGCAGGACCAGCGCGGGCAGGTCGGACATGGACCAGGCGGTGAAGTGCGGCGCCGGGTCCGCGGTGTCCGAGGCCGCCAGGCACGCCAACTGCGGTGCGTACAGAGCGAGGTGGTTGAGGAAGAAACGGGCGGTGCGGCCGGAGTCGACGACCTCGTCCACCACGATCAGCGGCTGCCCCGGCGGCGGCGTCCCGGGAGCAAGGAGCCCGTCGGCCGCGGCGAGCAGCTCCAGGCCGTCGGTGCGCTCGCCGCGGCGCCGGGCGGCGGCGGCCAGCACCGTCGAGCCGGGCAGGAGATCGGCCAGGGACTGGGCGGTGATCCACCCGCCCTGCAAGATGCCCACCAGCGTCACCGCACCAGGGTGGGCGCGGCGGATCTGCCCCGCGACGTCGGCGGCCATCTGCTGGTAGGCCAGCCAGGACACCATGCGGGCCCGGCGGCCGGCCCCTGCGGTGAACACCAGGTCCTCTACCGGCACGTCGGCAGACGGTTGCGGGCGCGGGCTGTCAGGCATCGCGGACCTCCGGGGCGTAGCGGCCCCACAGCAGTGCCAGCAGCCGGTCCGAGCCGCCCGCCACCCGCGCGAACGCCTCCTCCCACGAGCCTTCCTCCGGACCCCCGTCGGCGCCGACGGGCGGGGTGGGAGCCTTGCGGCGCGCCCACAGGCTCGGCGCGGGCGGCAGCGCCCCGCCCACGGCGCGCACGGCAGTTTCCAGGCCGGCCAGGTGCTCGCCGACCCCGCGGCCGAGCGCGGTGATCTCCTCGGGGTGGTTGAAGGGCGTGCCCACGTCCAGCGTCAGCGGCACCAGGTACACCGCGGCCGGGACGCCGGTCAGGGCCCGGCGCAGTCCGGCGTGAGTGCGGCCGGTGAACACGCTGTCGTCCAGGTGCACCACCACCTGCCCGCCGGCCTCCAGGCGCCCGGTGCGCCACGCGGTGCCCGAGACCCGGGCCATCTCCTCCTCGTGGACCGAACCCCGGGCGAGCGCGAGGCGGACCCGGCCACGCTGACCGGCCGGCAGCATCCCGGCGAGCACCGGACCCGCGGCCATCGCGCCGAATGCCTCGCTGACCAGCAGCACCGGCGCGCCCGGATGTGCTGCGTCTAGCGCCGGCCATCGGGTGTGGGCGACCGCGGCGATCTGCCACAGCACGTCGCCCTCGCGCACGGCGCGCACCGCGTCCGCCGCGACCTCGGGCCCCTGAAGCGCCCGCCCCAGCTTGCGCAGGACCTCCGGGATCCGGGCATCGGAGCTCAACGCGGCGGCCCGCTCCGCCCAGGTGGCCCGATCGTACGGACCGGCCTGACAGCCGTCCGGCTGCCACCGGTTCCAGGCCGCCTCGGCCAGCAGCGCACCGAGCCCCTCCAGGACCTCGTCCAGCACCCCGGCCGCCCCGCCGTCAGCGAGGACCGCGGCGCTCCACCGCGCGGTGCACACGTCCTGTACCGCCGATTCCAGGAACGCCAGCCACGCCAACCACGCGTACCACCCGGCCGGTTCGCGCGCCGCGGGCTCCGCCAGCGGACGGGCGAACTCCGCGTACCGGGGCCACCGTTGCTGGACGGCGGCGAACCTCGGGCCGGGCGCGGGAGCGCGGCCGGGCAGGTACATCTGCGCGTCGGCCGCGTAGTAGCCGAAGCCCCGCAGATACACCCAGCCCCCGCGCACCACACGGTCGTCGAAGAACACACGTGCCGCTGCCGGAAGTTGGTCCTCCCGGGCGGCAGGAAGGCGGAACCCGCCGCCGTCCGCCAGATGCTGCGCCGCCGCGACGCCCGGCGGCAGGCTGATCGCGACGTCGGCCCGGAGCGCCGCCGTCCAGCAGCGCTCCAGCTCCCGGCGCTGCCCGGCCATCTCCCTCGACCAGCCGAACAGCCGCCGTCGCACCGGCAGCACCAGGCCCGCCCGGCGAGGCTCGGCGGGCGCGGTGGGGACGGCGGCCCGGGCGGTCATGCCGCCACCGGCAGGGCCAGGGCCTGCGACGCCTCGGCGAAGGCGGCGGCGTAGGCGTCGATCGTCTCCTCGGTGTCCTGGTCGGTGACGCTCACGCTGATCCGGCCCACGTTGTAGACGCTCTCGCCGCGGAAGGGCCCGCACCGCCGCGGCCGCCAGGTGCCGTCCGCCGCGCGCAGCGGGACCGGACGCGTGAACAGCGGCATCCCGGACAGCGAGCCGACCGACGGGTAGTGCGCCGGAACCCCGGCGTCCTTCAGCCTCCGCAGGTAGGCGTCGACGTCCACACCGGGCCTCAGCTCGCCGGGCTGGATTTGCGGCCGGTAGGAGAACCAGCCGCCCATGCCAGCGCCGGGCCGCACCACCGGCGGCCGCACCCCCGCAAGGCCCTCAAGGCCCCGGCTCAGACGCTCCAGCAGCGCGCGGCGAGCCGCCAGGCGTTCCACCAGGTCCGCGGCGTTGGCCAGGCCCACCACCGCGGCCAGCGGGTGCATCCGCATCTTCAGCCCCAGCCCGGTCTCCCCGAACGCCGCCAGCTCCGGGTCCTTCAGCAGCAGGGCGCGGCCGCGGTAGTGGCCGGCCAGCAGAGCCCGCTCGCGCCACTGCGGGCGCGCGGCGCTGAACAGTCCGCCCTCACCGGCGGGCCAGGACTTCCTGTCCTGCATGCTGCCGACGCAGATGTCGCCGAACGTCCCCACCCGCTGCCCGCGCAGCGTCGACAGGTAGGCGTGGCTGATGTCCTCGATCAGGTGCAGATCCCGTTCGCGGCAGATCCGGGTGATCTCCTCCATCGCGGCGGGGTGCCCCAGGTAGTGCGTCACCGTCACGCACCGGGTCAGCGGGGTGATCGCCGCCTCCAGCGCCGCCGGGCACAGGTTTCCGGTGTCCGCCTCGACGTCGACGAGTACCGCGTTGAGACCGGCGTGCAGCGCCGGGCTCAGCGAGGCGTGGAACGTGGTGACCGGTCCGATCACCTCCGAGCCGGGCGGCATGTCCAGCGCGAGGTAGGCCGCGTGCAGTCCGGCGGTGCCCGAGGAGAACGACAGCGGATCCGGCAGGCCCAGGACCTTCTCGATCCGCTGCTCCAGCTCCCCGATCACGCCGGAGCCGTCCGCCACCGACAGCGCCCCTCCCGCGCGAACGTACTCCGCGAGCGCAGCCGCGATCCGCTCGCGCTGCGGACCCGGCTCGAAACGGTGCGGCATGGCGTCCTCCAACTCCCGCGTACCGGACGCCGGTAGGCGGCCGTACGCGTCGTGACAGGTGGCGGCGACGGCCCAGATGGTGGCCGGCCAAGCCGTCGGCGCGGTCGGCCGGCGGCGGGCTCACCAGCACACAGCGCCCGAAGAGGCTGCGGCAGGGGGGACCGGAGAGAACGTTGAGAATTTCGCGGCGAGAGCGAGAAAAGCCGAGAATTCGCGCCCCACGCAGGAGATCTGACGTAGCGTCCGGGCGTGATGACCCTCCGCGACGCGACGTCGGCGGACGCCGGGTCGGCGTCCGCGCCCCCCTTGAACCAGGCCCTGGCCGCCGCCCTCCAGGCAGCCCGGTGGACACCCCGTGATCTCGTCCGGGCCCTCAACCCCCGCCTGGAAGCCGCCGGCCAGCCCACCTTGCACCTGACCGCCGGCCGGGCCTGGCTCAACGGCACCCGGCCCCGCTCCGCGACCGTGCGCCGGCTCGCGGCCACCGTCCTCACCGAGGCCACCGGCGAACCCTTCAACGCCGCGGACCTCTGGGGAGAACCCGCTGCGGGCGGCGCGAAGGCCGAGAAGACCGCCACCGACGACCTCGTCGGCCGCCGCTCGGTCGCCGACGTCCTGGCCACCGCCACCGCGTGGACCGCCACCGACCCGCAAGAGCAGGCCATCCTCCACCCGGCAGGCGACAGCCAGCTCCTGAGCGCCGTCTGGGACGCCACCCGGCAAAGCCCGCTGCGCACCGCCGCACCGGGCACCCAGGAGCAGGTCCTGCCCGCGTTCGTCGACGTCCTCGAAGGCCACCTCGGCCGCCTGCGGCGCCTGGACGACACCGCCGGAGGCGGAGCCCTGTCCCAGCGGTACGTGCGCATCGAACTCGCCGGCGTCCTCGACCTGGTCCGCAGCAGCAGTTACACCACCGACGTCGGCACCCGCCTCCTGGCCACCGCCAGCGGCATGGCCCAGCTCAGCGGATGGATGGCCTTCGACGCCGACCTTCACGCCGCCGCCCAGCGCTATCAGCTCCTCGCGATCCGCCTCGCCCGAGCCGCCGGCGACACCACCACGGTCGCCAACGTCTTAGGCATGCTGGCCTACCAGCACGCCGCGACCGGCAAGCCCGCCGCCGCCCTGCGCTACGCCGAAGCCGCCGTCGACCACACCGCCCGCAGCAGCCCCGTCGTCCGCGCCCGCGCCTGGGGCCGTATGGCCACCGCCCACGCCGCCGCCGGCGACGTCAGTGCCTTCCGCGACGCCACCGACCGCTGCCGGACCCTCCTGGAACACCGGCGCGACGACGACCCTCCCTCCTTGTACTACTTCACCCCCGAACAGGTCTCAGCCGAGGCCGGCCACGCCCTCGTCGAACTCGCCGCCACCAACCCCGCCCACACCAGGCGCCTGCTCGCCGAGGCAACCACGCTCCTGTCCCCCCTCACCGACCACGGCCCCACCAGCGGATTCCCCCGCTCCGCGCTCCTGCACGGCATCCACCTCGCGCATGCCCACCTCCTCGCCCGCGACCCCGACGCCACCGCAGCCACCCTCCTGCAACTCGCCGACCGGGTACCCGACGTTCAGTCCATCCGCTGCCGCAACCTCCTACGCCGGATCCGCCGTTCAGCAGGTGCCCGTATGCGCGCACCGGACGGCGCCCGTGCGCTCACCGCCGTCGACAGGGCACTATCGGCTACATGACCTTCGTGCCCACCGCCTCCGACGCCCCGGCCGCGATACGCCTGACGCCCTCCGTGATCGCCGCACCCTACGACCACCCGGACGCGCGCCGCCTGACCCAGGCCCTACGCGCCGAACAGCACACGTTGTACGGCTTCGCCGACGACCCGGACGCCACCCCCGAGGCGGACTTCGATCCGCCCGCCGGCCTGTTCCTCATCGCGAACGTCGGCGACGAGGCGGTCGGGTGCGGAGGCGTACGCCTTCTCGACGAGCACACCGCGGAGATCAAACGCATGTATGTCTCTGGCGTCGCCCGCGGCCACGGAATCGGCCGGTATCTCCTCGAACGCCTCGAACAGCACGCTGTCAGCCGCGGGGCAAAGCGGATCATGCTGGAGACCGGGCGGCGCAACTCGGCCGCCCTTGCCCTCTACCACCGCGCCGGTTACCTGCTCTGTCCCTCCTACGTTGCCGGACGCGACCCCCAAGTCAACCGGGCCATGACCAAGGCCCTCGGCAGCAGCTCACCGCGATAGCCGGGGGACCGCCCCGTCCGGCGCCGGCCTCCTGCCAAGGAGGGTGAAGTACTCCGTCGCGATGATCGACTCCCGCTCCGCTGCGGGAAGCCGGGACAGGATTCCGGGAAGGGGCCGCTCCCGCGCCGCTCCACTGCGGTGCGCCAGGATCGCGGCCAACTTCAGGTCCGTGCAGTCGCTCACGTCGACCGTCTCAGTGACGTGCTCGTCCGGAACGCTGAGCACCTTCTTACCGACCCGTGTCAATAGCACACCCAGATCGCCCACCCCCGAATCCGGGTGCGTCGCGGCGTACAGCGCATCGGGCTGCCACGGATCCCCGGCCTGCGGGTAGAGGTGCTCCGGGCCCGCGGCGTGGAACGCCAACAGGGCCAGCCGCCTGGTGGGTGCGGAGGTGGTCCGGATGGCCAGTCAGCTGGCCGTAGGCGCGGAAGAGGACGGAGGCACGGGTAAGGCCCTTTCCGGCGAACGCGGTCGCGGGCGTGGTCGGTGGCGGCCTACCGGCCGGGGGAGCCGTACGGCTGGAAGTGGGCGGGCGGGTGATCGAGCGCGAGGGTGGCGTCCCAGGCGATCAGGCACTGGGCGCTGGGAACGAACAACGGCTGGGGCAGCGCGGTAAGAGGCCAGAACCGCCAGGACCCGATGGCCTCCTCTCGTTGCTGGGGAATGCCAGACCAGCGGGTGACCAGGACGGGCACCGTCAGCCGTACGACGTCGCCCACCCGGTCCAGGAGCGTGCCCAGCACCTGTACGCCGTCGGGCTCGGCCACGAGGCCGGCTTCCTCGCGGAGCTCGCGAACAGCGGCCTCGGCAAAGGTCTCGCCCGGTTCGACGGTCCCGCCGGCGAGCTCCCAGGTACGGCGCCGGTGTTGGCCGAGCAGGATGCCGTCCGGGCCGTGCACGATCACGCCGACTCCGAGGGCGGTGTTCGGCGGAGGAGGTGCGCTGGTGCGGGGGCGGCTGGGCACGCGTTCCGGACGGCGGGCCGTGTACAGCCGGTAGGAGACCGCGTTGTCCGCCGTCGGGGAGTCGATCGCCGTGACCGTTTCCAGAGTGAGGCCGTGCTGGACCAGGAGGTCCTCCCAGAGCTGCACGCTGAGGACCCACATGTTCACCGGGTGGTCCTCGGTCGTGCCGGGCAGCCGCAGGATCTCGGGGCGCGGGGTCACCTCGGTTGAGGGCCCGGCGCCGCCGGAGTTGGTGTGCAGCGCGGAGAAGACCAGGCGTCCGCCCGGTTTGAGCCCGTTGGCCAGGGCGGGCACCAGCCGGCCCGGGTCCAGGTACGGCACGGAGCCGACGGAGTAGATCAGGTCGTACGGGTCGGCAGCACGCAGGTGGGCCACCGCGTCGGCGCACACCAGGTGCAGGCCGGGGTGGTCCGGGTAGCGGGTGAGGGCGCGCTGGTGCTGGGCGGGTGAGGCGTCGACGGCGGTGACCTCGGCGCCCAGGGTGGCCAGGTGCGCGGCGTGCCGGCCGAGGCCGCTGCCGAGGTCGAGGACACGTAGTCCCGCCACCTCGCCGAGGACGCTGATGCCGGGGCCGGTCTCCGGGATTCCCCAGTCCCACCGGTCCAGCTCCGGCAGCTGAAGTCCTCTGGTCAGCTGGTGGGTGCCGTAGGTGTTCCAGATGTCGAGGGTGTCCTTCTCGGTGGTCACCGAGTCCTCCAGCGGAAAGGGGTGAGTGGGAGTCAGGGGCGCAGGGCGTAGCAGCGGAGCACGTCGAGGTCGGCAGCCTGGGCAGCGGACCAGCCGGCGGTGAGGATTTCGGCCTCGGCGGGGCTGATCCCGAGACCGTGGAGGGGGTCGGTGCCCTCGCGGCGTCCGGCGATCTCGGTGACCACCCAGAACGTCCCGCCCGGGACAAGGAGGTGGCGGACGCGGTTAAGGAAGGCCGCCTTGTCGTCCATCCACCGGTAGACCAGGCGGCAGGTGATGACCGCGTATGCGGGCTCCGGCAGCGCCGTGAGGTCGCTGGTGGTGATGTCGCCGCACCGCCACACGGGACCGGGGACGGGGCCGTCGTCGTGGGCGGCGGCGAGTGCGACGGCGCTGGGGGAGATGTCGATGCCGGTGGTGCGGTATCCGAGCTCGTGGTGAAGGTGGCGGGCCAGGGTGCCGTCGCCGCAGCCGAGGTCGAGGGCGGGGCGACTGCGACCGGGGCCGAGATGTTCGGCCATCAACTGGGTTTCGGGGCCGTCGAGTTGCCGGTAGCGACGGCCGCCCGCCCAGAGCGGTTCCCAGTACGCGGCGGTCGAGGTCGTCGTCATGAGGCTCCTTCACGGGCGGGCGGCACGGCGGTGCGCGCGGGCGGGACGGGCATATCCCGCAGGGCGCAGACAGGGGAGGCGAGCAGAAGGATCACGGGGACGATCTGGAGGACTGTGCCGACGGTGAGGGTGCCGCGGACGCCGAGGAAGAGGGCCAGTGCGCCGGCCGCTGCGGCGGCGAGGGGCCGGGCTCCGGCGGTCACCGTGGTGCTCGCGGCCTGCATGCGGCCCTGGAAGCGGGGTTCGCACAGGATCTGTCTCAAGGACCGCTGGCTCGTCCCGGAGGCTGTGGCCCAGAACAGCTGAACGGCCAGCGTTCCGGCAAGCGCGATCTGCCAGCGCAGTCCGGACCCGGCGAGCAGGAGGGGGATCTGGGCCAGTGGGCTGACCGCGAACCCGATGATGATTGTCGGCCCGATGCCGATTCGGGAGGCGATGCGCGGGGCGAGGAGCGCCCCGGCCAGGCTGCCCGCGCCGCCGACGCCCATGATCACGCCGAACGCCGTCGGGGATACGTGCAGGTCGGCGAGGAGGTAGTACGCCCAGTACGTGTTCATGACCGCCAGGCCGAAGCTGAGCGTGGACAGGGCCGCGATCACCGTGCGGATCGTGGGCTGCCCGGCCACGTAGCGCAGGCCCTCACCGATGTCCCGCGCGAGGGTCCGGCGGCCCCCGGGCGGCGGTGCGGCGACCGATTCGGGGGTGCGGATGCGCCAC
Source organism: Actinacidiphila yeochonensis CN732 (assembly GCF_000745345.1). NCBI lineage: Bacteria > Bacillati > Actinomycetota > Actinomycetes > Kitasatosporales > Streptomycetaceae > Actinacidiphila > Actinacidiphila yeochonensis. Next base: position 140,028 of record NZ_JQNR01000002.1, read on the forward strand.
ACGAGCAGCGCGGAGAGAAGGTAGGAGAGGACGTCGGCGAGGAGCGAGCGGGCCGCGCCGACGGCGCCGACCAGCGCGGCGCCCGCGTTGTTGCCCGCGCTGTCGGCCACCGACGAGGCCGCGCCGAGCCTCGAGTTCGCGCGCTGTAGCAGGTGAGGTTCGACGAGGGCGGGCAGGTAGCTGATTGCGGCCGCGTCGTGCACGATCTTGGTGATGCCCAGCACGACAGCGACCGCGTACAGCTGGCCGATGCCGAGCACCCCGGCGAAGGCTGCGGCCGGGATGGTCGCGAGGCCCGCGGCCGCGGTGAGGTCCGCGGCGATCATCTGGGGCCGCTTGGCGTACCGGTCTGAGAGCGCGCCGGCCGGGAGCGCCACGACGGCGTTCGGCAGTTGGCCGAGGATGGCGAGCGCGGCGATCTGGGTGGTGGAGGCGTGGAGTTCCAGTACGGCCAGGGTGGGGAGGGCGACGGTGCTGACCGCGGATCCGGACAGGCTCGCGCACTCGCTGGCGACCAAGCGGCGCAGATCCGGGGTGGTGACCGTCGCGGCCTTGGGCGGCTGGGTGGAGGTCGTCACCCGGCCTCACCGCCCAGCAGTTCCGGGGCGATCACGTTGGCGTAGAACCGGCCGGTGGCGAAGTGGGTGAGGACCGCGTGGGTGAAGGGGTGGCAGTCGGGCGGCGGGGCGGACGGGTCGACCCACACCAGCTCGGTGTGCTTGTCCGGCTCGCGGTTGTACGGGGTGCCCTCCCACTCCCGCACGGTGAAGGCGGCGCCGATCACCCGTTCACCGTCCGCCGCGTGGAAATGGAGCAGCTGGCACAGCCGCAGGCGGTCCGGGCTGATGCGGATGCCGACTTCCTCGGCAAGCTCGCGCGCCGCTCCCTCGTTAAGGAACTCGCCCTTCTCAAGGCGCCCTCCGACGACCGTGAGCATCCCGGGTGAGTGCCACGACGTCTCCTGGTGGCGGACGGTCAGGACCCGTCCGTCGCTGGGCCGTTGGAGCAGAACCATGACGTTCCCGATGCTCCGGTGGACGGCGCTCACGACCGGTCCTCCCTCATGAGCCGGTCCAGGGTCCGCCGGCCCCGGGCGGTGACCTCGGCGTCGCCGTTGTCCGGGCCCCAGGCCAGGCAGTTGACCGCATCCAGCGCGGTCAGGCAGCGCAGCGCGTGCCGCTCGGCGTCGGACAGCTCCCGCCCGTAGGACCGGAGGAACGCCGTCTCGCGGTCCGGATGGTCGGCCCACTGGGTGGTGGCGAGGATGACGAAGTCCTGGACACGGGCGGCGGGCCGGGACCGTTCGAAGTCGACGAGGGCGAGCCTCTGGGACCACAGCCAGTTCCTCGGCTGGTTGTCGCCGTGGATGTAGCCGACGGGCACCGGGCCGACGCGGCGAAGGCGCGCAGCGTGATCCCGGATCAGCTGCTGCTCGTCCTGGGCGAGCCGGGCCCCGGCGCGAGCCAGGTACTTCTCCGCTCCGTCAGCGGCGGCGGCCAGAGAGGCTTCGGCCTCCAGGCGGTCGCCGCGGTCGAGTTCACCCGCTTCGTGGAGCCGGGCGCAGAGCGCCCCGGCCTGCTGGTGCACGGTCCGCCACCCAGCGACATCCAGGCCGAGTTCCTTCACCGGGGCGCCGAGGACCGCGGTGAGCAGCAGGGCCAGGTCCTGGGCGCGGCTGTCGATGAGGTGGGGCGCCCGGGTGTGTCCGAGGGCGGGGACGATGTGACGGTAGGCCCGGCTCTCACGGGTGAAGAACTTCACCGAGGGCGACACCTTCAGGTAGTGGTGCACCCCGCGTTCGCCCTCCAGGTCCCACACCCGGGAGCGATCCCAGTCGTGCGAGGCGTCGCGGACGGACACGACGGGGCCGATCCGTTGTTCCGCCCAGTGCTGCAGGGCCGCGGGCAGCGGCTTCGTCGGGCTCATCCGGCACACCTCGCGCCCGGGTGTGGGACGGCGGAGCGCCAGGGCACACCGCCATCAGGTTCGGTGCGGTCGGGGAACACGGTTCCTCCCGGTAGGGTGTGGGTCGCGTTGGTCGTCGGGGCGCCGGATCGGCCGACCAGGCCGGCGGATCGGCCACACCCGGCTGTTGGCGGCGGTCGGGGTCGGCTCAGGACTGCGGCGGCCGGGCTCAGGTCGGATCGGGTGCGCCGCCGGTGCGCTGCTCCAGTTCCCACAGGGTCCGGAAGAGCCCCGGTTCGCGGGTGAGCTGCGCGTACGTGCCTTCCTGGACGAGGCGGCCCTGGTCAAGGACGACGATCCGGTCGGCCACGGCGACGTTGGCGAGGCGGTGAGTGATCAGAAGGATGGCGCGGTCCTTGGCCAGGTCCCGCAGGCCGGTGAAGACGTGGTGCTCGGCTCGGGCATCGAGGGCGGCCGTGGGCTCATCCATCACCAGCAGCTCGGCCTTCCGGTGAAAGGCCCTGGTCAGGATGACGCGTTGCCACTGCCCGCCGGACAGCTGGTGGCCGCCGAACCATTCGCTGGTCAGGAGGGTGTCGAGGCCGGAACGCAGAGCAGGCAGCATGTCCGCGGCTCCGGACGCCTCGCAGGCCGCCATGAGCGCGGCGTCGCTAGTATCGCCCTGCCCCAGGGTGACGTTGTCGCGCAGCGTCAGCGGCAGGTAGGTGAACCGCTGCGGTGCCACCGCCACGTGCTTCCACGCCTCCCACGGCTCCAGCCGCGCGGTGGTCGTGTGGTCCCAGGCCACTTCCCCGGAGGTCGGCAGCAGCAGCCCGCAGATCAGCCGGGACAGCGTCGTCTTCCCCGACCCGTTCTCCCCGACCAGCGCCACGATCTCCCCGCGCCGTACCTTCAGCGACACCCCGGCCAGGCTGTCCTTGTCCGCGCCGTCGTACCGGTAGGTGACGTCGCGGACCTCGAACCGTTCCGGCGGCGCCGGCAGCACCTCGGAGCCGCGCGAGGCCACCATCGCCTGACCGTGCGCGTTGTCGATGAAGTTCTGCCAGTCCTGCACGTACCAGCCGGTGCGCACCAGCCTCGCGCCTCCGTTGATGATGCCCCGCACCGAGCCGGTCGCCGTCTGCAGGGCGAAGACCGCGCCCCCGCCCGCCGCCAGGTCCATCCGGCCGGAGACCAGCAGCCACAGCAAGGTCGCCCAAACCGCCGCCGAGGCGACTCCGCCGGCCGCCGCACCGGCCAGGCCCATCCAGGCCCCGGTGTTCGCGGCCTCGCGCTCGGAGACGTTGACGGAGGCGGCCAGCCGCCGGTAGCGGCCGAGGAGGAACGGACCGGCGAGACAGGCCCGCATCTCCTCGCTGGACTCCATGTAGGACATGTGCCAGCGCAGCTTGTGCAGCATCCGCCGGCGCCCCGACGTCTCCAGGCTCGCGAGGTACACCACGCGGGCCGCGCGCACGTACGCGGCGGCCTGCGGCAGGCACGCCAGCAGAAGCAGAGGAAGGAGAATCGGGTGGATCACGGTGAGGACGGTCGCGCCGGCGGCGAGGGTCGCCGTGGCGGCCAGCACGTCCTGGGCTTCCTCCACGAGGTCGGGAGTGACCTGCGCGCCGCGGTCGGCGATGTCGTACTGGTCGTTGTACCCCGGCTTGTTGTTCGCCGCGGCCTCGGCGCCGAGAGCCGCCTCGACCATGCTGACTTCCGCGGCCCGGGCGAGCACCGGCCGCAGACGCCCGGTCAGCCAGGTCACCGTGACCCCCAGCAGGGCGCGCAGCCCGGCAGCCACCGCGATAACGGCCAGCTGCGGAGCCGCCTCCCGCAGCCGCTCGGTGATGTCGCCGGAGGCGATCAGCGCGCTCAGGGTCCCGGTCACGGCGAACAGGCCAAGCGCGGCCAGCACGCCGGTGCCGATCTGGCACGCGAGCAGCCCGGCCGTCGCGCCCCGGTCCACCTGCCACGCCATCCGCAACGACCGGCGCACCAGCACGGGCAGGCGCCGCGCCATCGTGGTCGTCGTCATCTGCGCACCGGCCTGGAGCCGGGACTCGTCCCGGTACTGGAACTCCTCCTCCTGCGCCGCGCCCCCGCTGTCCGGAGGAGTCCCCTCCCCTTCGTTCGTGCTCGGCTGTGCTGCTGTGCTGCCCGAGGTCAAGTCGATCCCCCTGTCGGTCGGTCACGGCTGGTTCGCGAGGCTCAACGACATAGCCCGGATATCGAACACACGTTTTTCGGTCGGTCCTGAAGTCCCGGGATAGAGCGTTCGAGGAACCGTGGAAACAGCACCGACCCAGCTCTCGCAACGGCACTGCCACAAGAGGCGGTTGGCCGAATCGCCGAGGTTCCCAGGCGCCGTACGCCAGCGGGCGCGTTGGTGCGTATGGGGCCCGTCGGACTTGTAGAGTGCGGGGCTTCCGGTACGCCACGACCCTTGTGGAGCTGACTGTGCACGTGCTTGGTGGCCGCCCTCGAGCGGCCCATCTCGGCGGAACCCTCCTCGGGCCGAGCGGAGGGCGATGACCTGTGGCGATCGCTGATTGCGACATCGCGGGAGTGCTCACCGCCTACCTTGAGCGCTACCCGCAAGAGGCCGGACAACTGGCCGAGCCTCTGCGGCTCCTGGCCGAAGGCCGGGGGGTCGCCTCGCGGCGGACCTTCCCGATGCACGTCACCGCCGGCGCGCTGCTGGTCCGGGACCACGCCGAGGTCCTCCTGATCGAACACCTCGCGTACGGGATCACTTTGCAGCCAGGCGGTCATCTGGAGCCGACCGATACGACGCTGGTCGGCGCGGCGCTGCGGGAGCTGTCCGAGGAGACCGGCATCGACCCCGGACAGGTCGCCCTCGTCTCTGCGCACCCTGCCTATGTCGAGTTCGGCCAGGTGCCGGCCAGGCCCGCAAAGGGCGAGCCGGACCACTACCACCTGGATTTCGGCTATGTCTTCACGACGGCCGACGCCGAGGTCGGGCGTATCCAGGAGTCCGAGGTGACCGGCGCCGCCTGGTACCCGCTGGATCTCGCGGAGCGCCTCGTCGGGCCCCGGATCGCGCGGGCGGTCACCACATCGACCGGAATCAGGTAACCCCTCTGCCACCGGGAGCTCTCGTGGCGGTCGGCTGACGGGCAGGGAACATGCCGTCGTAGAAGACGCCGGGGCAAGCGTGTTCGGCGTCATGCCTCTTCCGGCAGCTCGGCGACGATCACGAGCCAGCTCGTCACGGTGACGTCGTCTGGCTTGGTCTGGGCGGTGGCCTCGGCGAGGATCGCCATCTTCTGCTTGTAGGAGAGGGCACCCTCGGGGTGGGCGAAAACGGGAATGGAGAGCCAGGCCGCCCTCTCAGCGGTCGTGGTGTGCTGGCCGGTGACCTCCGCGGCGACAACGTGCAGCCCGGCATCGGCCAGCAGCCCGGTGATCATGGGGAGCGGGAGCTTCGGAGGGACGGCGGTCGTCGGCGGGACGATGCCGTAGTCCCGGGTGGCGATCTGCTCGACCAGTGCGCTGAGGGAGGGCGCGGTCGGCGGGGGCAGCGCGTCGGGGTGGGTGACGCCGGCGAAGGCGCCGCCGATGTTGAAGACGAACCGGCCTCCGGGCCGCAGTACACGGTGCACCGCAGTGATCACGGCGGCGACGTCCGTCTTCCACACCGCCGAGTTGCACACGACGGCATCCACGCTGCGTGCTGGGACATGGTCGGCCAAACCTTCGGCAGGGGCGTTGATCCAGGTCAGCCGGGGGTCGCTCAGGAGTCGGCGGCCGATGTTCTGCATGGCGGCGGAGCTGTCGAGGGAGACGACGGTGGCGTCGGGCGGCGCCAGGGCGAGGATCGCCTCGGCCGTCGTACCGGTGCCGCCGCACAGGTCGACGATCACACGGCTGCGGGTGAGGCCGGCACGCGCGGCCAGATCGCGGCTGGAGGCGCTGTACATGGGGTAGGCCCGGGTGAAGGCGGCGTAGGTCTCGGCGGTGGTGTCGTCGTCCCAGCCGGTGAGGGCGTCGTACTCCAACGGGTTCCTCGTTCTCCTGGTCGGGTGCCGCACGTGGCGGGCGTGGAGTGATCTGGATCCGCTCGAACCGATCCGAACCGAACCGAACCGGCGGTGCGGGGCCGGGTGTTCTGCGTGTCCTTGGAGCCGGTCGGGTCGCGGTGGGCTCAGTCGAAGGACGGCTTGACGTTGCGGCTCCGCTTGAGCTCGAAGAAGCCGTCCGTCGCCGCGACCAACGCCAGGCCGTCCCAGAGCTGTCCGGCGGCTTCGCCGCGGGGGGCCGGAGTGATGACGGGACCGAACAGGGTCGTGCCGGCGATCCGCAGGACGGGGGTCCCGACGTCGAGGCCGACCTCGTCGAACGCCTCGTGGTGCGAGTCCTTGATGCGCTGGTCGAACTCCGTGCTGGAGGCCGCCGCGGCCAGCGAAGCCGGCAGCCCGGCCTCCGCCAGGGCTTCGGTAATGACGGTGGGGTCCTCGCGGCGCCGCTGGTTGTGCAGCCGGGTGCCGATGGCCGTGTACAGCGGCCCCAGCACGGGGCGGCCGGCGTGTTCGGCGGCGGCGGCGCAGACCCGCACCGACCCCCAGGCCGTGTTCATCAGCTCCCGGTAGTCCTCGCTGATGCCCTTGCCGCCCCGCTGGTCGAGGTTGAGGTAGGCGAGCGACATGATCCGCCAGTCGGCGCGCACCGGCCGAACCTGCTCGACTTCCAGGAGCCAGCGGGAGGTGATCCAGGCCCAGGGGCACAGCGGATCGAACCAGAACGGGACCTGGACCTCGTCGCCGCGGGTCTCTTCGGTGATCGTCATGATGCGTACCGTCCAATCTGCGAGTGGCACTGCATGGCTCGTCGTCGGGCGGATGGACTAGATGTTGAAGAGCCCGCCCTGGACTGGGATGTTGCTCTTGGCGGTGCGCCCCGCCACCTTCACCAGGGCGGCGAGGTCGGCGAGCTGCGCGGCGTCGTCTGCAGCACCGAGGAGGCGGAGGAACACCTGCGCGGTGACGTCGACGTCGGCGTAGGCCCGGTGGCGGGCGGCCGGCTGCGCGATGGCGAAGTGCGCAAGCAGGGTGTCGAGTTTGTAGTTCGCCAGGCCCGGGATGAGGTACTTGGCGAGGGGGATGGTGTCGAGGAAGTCGACACGGGACAGGGCCGGGCAGTGCTCTCGGGCGTTGTGGATGACGTTCGCCTCGGTCGCGGCGTGCTGCGCCACCAGCAGGTACCGGCCGCCAGGGGTGAAGCGCCGGTCCAGGGCGCCCATGACGTGCGCCACGTCCGGGGCGCCTGCCAGTTCGGCCGCTGTCAGGCCGGTCTGGGCCGTGTCAGCCGGTGTCACCGGGGCGAACGCGGGCGGCCGGATGAGGGAGGTGCTCCGGCCCGCCTCCGTCCACGCACCGTCCGGGCAGCGCAGGGCGAGAGCGGCGACTTCGATGGGCTGCGCCGGGTAGCCCGTCGGCGTCGTCGTCTCGAAGTCGATGACCACGAACGTCGTTGCCCGGAAGTCAGGGTCGTCGGTCAAACTGCCCATAAGTTCGCCGTTCATCTAGGTTGGGTGGCACCGCTGGCGCGCGCCCTGCTCATCGAGGAGAGCACGTGCCAGCGCCTGCCCGGGTGGGTTCTCGTCAGTGCCCGATGAGCCGGACCACGGCCGCCGTGGCCGCGGGCAGATCCGGCGCGTTCCAGAGGCGCTCGCCGGTCCAGGTCTCGCTCAGGGACCGGTAGAGGTCGGACATCACCGACAGAAACTCGTCTGGCAGGGGGGTGGGAGTGGGCCACCGGTGCCGGGGCACGCCTTCAGCGATCAGCTGGTTGACGGGGACTTCGAGCCCGTTGTTGACGTACCAGTTCCGCAGGACCTGCTTGCCGCAGTGCACGCCGTCGAAGAGCAGGCGGCTCTCGTCGGGCGTGCCGGGGCTGTCGGCGAGCACGAGGCCGCCGTCGGCCGCCACCACGAATTCGAGTTTCCCGTCGCAGTGCCGCAGGCCCACCGTGCGCGCGTGTTCGGTCAGCACGCGGTTGACTGTGACGGTGGTGTCGAGCAGGGCTTGGAACCGGTCGTCGTCCAGGCCCGTGAGGCGTTGGGCTTGTGCCGCGTCGATGTACTGGTTGACGTCGTCCAGCATGGTCGCGAACTCGAGGAGCGGGTCCTTCAGTTCCTCCCCGACCGCGGGGAGGGAGCTGAGTCCGGCCTGGGCCGGGGTGAGGGTGCCGGCTGCGAGACGGCGGTGGACGGAGCTGCCCTGCGGGAGTTCGGTGCGGACAAGGACCTGCACGGGGAGCAGGGTGTTGCGGACGTCGGGGGCCAGGGGCACGGCGTCCGGGGCGGGTAGGCGGGCGAGATCGAACTCGATGTGGCGGGGGGCGGTGAACCGGCGGAAGTGGGTTCGCACGCCGGCCGCCTCCAGCAGGGCGAAGTTGAAGGCGGCCATGCGGGCGATGGCCTCGCCCTTGCCGGGGATCAGGTCCGGCATCCGGCCGTAGTGGAACACCGTGTAGGCGTCGGTGTACTCGAAGATCCCGACGCCCGCACTGGATTGCGTGACAGGGGTGGCGACCTTCAGGTTCTTGGTCGAGTGGAGGACGGGCATCATGCTCCTCTGCTGCGACGGCCGGGAGCCGTCACCGGTCGGAATCGGCGGTGGACGGCGCGGGGACCGATGCGGGGCCGCTTTGGGTGGCCGCCCGGCGGGCAGCAGCCAGCCCGAGCGCGCAGCCGGGCGGCATCGGAACTCCGGCTCGTGACAGCAGACCCGTGGTGTCTTCGCCGCTATCGCCGGTGGGGGCCAGGTGGCCGTCGACCACCCTGAGCACGTGCATGCCGGCGGCGAGCGCGGAGGCGATGCCGTCCGGGGCGTCTTCCACGGCGAGGCAGCGCTCCGGCGGGACGCCGATGCGGCGGGCGGCCTCCAGGAACAGGTCGGGGGCGGGCTTGCCGCGTGCGGCGTCCTCCCGGGTGACGACAGCTTCGAACTGGGGGGCCAAACCCAGGGCCTCGATCCCGGGATGGACGAGGATGCGGCTGGCCGCCGACGCCACGGCGCAGGGCAGCCCGGCTTCGCGCGCCGCGTTCAGGAGCGCGACGCTGCACGCGATGGGGGCGATGGTGTTCATGTGGGCCAGGAGGTGGGCGCGGCTACGGCCGATGATCTCGTCGTGGGGCAGCTGCCGTGCGCCCGGCAGCGCGGCGAGCAGGTCGTGGATGGACAGGCCGAAGCGTCGGCGGTACCAGTCCGTGTCCAGGTCGAGCCCGTACGGCTGGAGTGCCGCCCGCAGCGACTGCTCCTGGTTGGCCGTCGTGTCGGCGAGGGTTCCGTCGAAGTCGAAGATCACGGCCAGGATGCCGTCGGGGATGGCCGGCGAGCAGCTCGCGCCGAGGGCAGGGTTCGGGCTGCTCGGTACAAGGGTCCTCTTGTTCATGTCGGCACCACTTCCGCGCGCTGTCCGCAGCACATGCACGGCGCCCCCTCGCCCGCCCACGGCTCACGCAGGCAGTCCAGGCCGGACCCCGCGCCGCCGATCCAGTCACGGATCTGCGCGGCGGCCTCGTACTCGTCGATGACGCGCCGGTCGATGACGCGGTAGCGGGCCGGGTCGGTGGCGGCGACCTGTTCGAACAGCGCGCACGCCCGGCGCATGAATGTGGCCTGCTCGGGGGTGAAGACCCGCCGGTCGCGACGCTGCGCGCGCACCAGCGCCTGGTCGGCGTCGTCGGTGACCAGGATCGTGAGATCGGGCAGCGGCCGGTAGAAGGAGGCGAGGTCGAGCAAGGCCAGGGCCGTCTCCAGAGCTTGGTCCGGGCGATCGGGGTGCAGCAGCAGTGCCTGGCACACCGCCGTGGTGTCGACGCTGCGGCCTTCGACGACCGTGCGCCCACCGGCCAGGTCGGGGAGCAGGGTGTCGAGGTCATGGCGCTTGATGGCCATCAGGAGGAGAGCCTCGGCCATGGGGGTGCCGCCGCGGAGGAACGGGTCGCCGGTGCTGGCCGCGCGCAGCGCCTGGAGCAGGGCTTCGCCCAGTCCGGGGCGTCCGTTCGCCCGCTGGGAGAACTCGTCCAGCATCAACGGCTTCTGGTCGAGGGCTTCGACGGCGCGGTTGGTCAGGTAGGTCTTGCCGACGCCGTTGAGTCCTTCGGCGGAGATCAGCGGGCCGCGCGTGCACGCGTGGCGTACCGGGGTGATCGTCACGGGCGGGAATCCTTTCGGAGACGAGGACAGGGCGCCGGAGCGGCATGCGCGGACGGGTCCGGCGGTACCGGCTTCCCGGTCGGCGGTCACGGTGCCCACGCGGCGGCCGCCTGGGCGATGACATCGGCGGAGTGGTCGAGGGTGGCCTGGGTGTCGCCCTCGGCCAGGACGACGGCGAGCGTGTGGTCGAGGATCTCGGCCGTGCCGCGGCAGGGCTGCTCCGGCCGGGGGAAAGGGGGCCGGGTGTCGCAGGGCACGAGGCGGAAACTGCCGGTGGAGTTCGGCACGCCCTGCTGCGCGAGATGTTCGGCGAATGCCCGGGGGCTGGGTAGGCCGATGTGCAGCAGTGGGGAGAAGCCGTTCCAGTCCTCATCCGCGGCAGGAGCGAGGGCGGTCAGGCCCGGGACCCGCTCCAGGGCGTTCAGGAGGTAGCGGGTCTGGGCGCGGCGCCGTTCGATCAGATCAGGCAGGCGGCGGAGGTTGGCCAGGGCGAGAGCCGCCAAGGGGGCGGCGAGGCGGGAGTTGGTGGCAAGGCGGCTGAGCGGGGCCTCTCCCGGTGGGGCGGGCTGCCAGTGGCTGCGGAAGGCGCGCGCGTGCTCGGCGACCTGGCCGCTGGCCGTGGTGAGGAACCCGCCTTCGCCGCTCCACAGGATCTTGCCGTCCTTCATGCTGAAGCAGCCGGCCGTGCCGACCGTGCCGGCCAGCCGTTCCTTCCGGACGGTGCCGACGGCCTGGGCCGCGTCCTCGACGACGGCGAGCCCGTGCTCGGACGCGAACGCTGCCAGGGCGCCGGGGTCCCCCATCCGGCCCCACAAGTGGACCGGGATGATCGCCCGGGTCCGCGCGGTGAGCTTCCGGGCCGCGTCCTCGTAGTCCAGGTCCAGGGTGGCCGGGTCGCTGTCGACGAACACCGGCGTGGCCCCGAGCGTGCGAAGGGGTGCCACGGTCATGATCACGGTGAGCGCCGGGACGAGGACTTCGTCCCCCGGCCCGATCCCGCAGGCGGACAGCGCGGTGTGCAGGGCTGCGGTGCCCGAGGACACGGCGACCGCGTGCGCGGTGCCGAGGAAGTTCGCTGCTTCGTCCTCGAACAGCCGCAGATGGACCGAGGCCGCCGGGTCGGGCATGGCCGACAGACTGGCGGTCATCTCTCGGAGGAGCGGCGACTTGTCGGGGGGCGGGGGCAGGGTCATCGGCTGGACTCCTTGTTGAGCAGACGCGGCATGTCCAGGACCAGGGGCCACATGTTCACGCAGTCCCGGCTGAAGTGAGCACAGTCCGTGCACACGGGCCGCCCGTCGAACAGGGTCCGGGCGTCCGCCCCGGCGATCGTGCGCCGCCGCTCGGCGGGGGTCGCGGCGATCCGCCGGTCGGACGGGCAGTCCCACAGCGAGCCGTCCGGCTGGACGAAGAACAGCTGCGCACCGCCGAAGCACTCCTGCACGCGCCCGCTGGCCTGGGTGGAGATCGCGGAGACGAAGCGCAGCATGGAGCCGGGCGATGGAACCTCCAGGCCCGCCGGGTCGGCCTGCAGACGGCCCAGTTCCTGGGCCACGGTCACCGTGTCCTCGGGGGTGTGCGCGAGCTCGTCGAACAGCTTGTGATCGGGTGCCAGGGAGATCGGCTGCGGCACGAAGTAGTCCACGCCGAGGTCGGCGCCCAGCCGCGCCACCTGGGTGATCTCCTGCGGCGCCGGCCGCATCACCACGCTGTAGATCCCGACCCGCGGCGCCGGGCCGGTGCCGCGGGCCCGCAGCAGTGCCTGGATGCCGGCCACCACGTCGGCGTGGCCGAACTTCCCGGAGCGCGAGGGCCGCAGGCGGTCATTGGAGGCCGGGTCCACGCTGTCCAGGGACACCGACACCCCGTCCACCTGCAGTTCGACGAGACGTTCGGCGATCCCCGGCCGGGTGAGGGGGATGCCGTTCGTGGCGATGACCACCTCGCATCCCGCGTTCTTGATGATCTCGATCAGGTCCAGGGCGGCGGGCCAGTCCAGCGGCTCGCCGCCGGCGATGACGACCCGCTCGACCGGGGAGCCCTCCAGGGTCCGCGCGAACGCGGTGATCTCCTCCCGGCTCAGGTCGTTGCGGGAGATGTGCGACAGGATGCCGAGCTGGTCCGGCGGGCTGGTCTTGTGCTCCTCCACGGTGCCGAAGTAGCAGTACAGACAGGCCACCGCGCAGCGGGAGCGCAGTCCCCACAGGAGCGTGATGTCACGACGCATGGACGGCCTCCCGCCGCTGGATCAGGTCCTCCACGGCCGCCCGGAGTGCCTTCGCGCTCTCGTCCCGGCTGCATCCGTTCACGTCCAGCACGGTGAACCGGTCGGGGTGGGCGCGGGCGAAGTCGCCGTAGAGGACATCGGCCTGTTCGATCACCACGACGTCCCGGCCGTCGAGCACCCGGCCGGTCCGGGCGGCGAACCGGCTGGTGGCGACCTCCCGGTCGCCGGTCAGCAGGACCGTAGCGTCGGGAGCGGGGCGCCAGGGGGCCATCGTCGCCAGGATGCGCTCTGCCAGCGCGAGAGGCTGTACGCCTGGGTGCTGGGCGGCCAGGATCACCGCCTGGTAGATGGCCGTGCTGTCGACCCCGCGGTCTTCGAGGATCACCTCGACGCCGGTCAAGTCGCTCTCGCTCAGGCGCTCGTACTCGCGAACCTTCAGGGCGAGGAAGGCCAGGGTCTCCACGACGGGATGCCCCGTCCGCAGGAAGACGTCCCCCGTCGAGCGGAGGGCGGCGATCACCTGGCCCGGCAGCGTGTCGCCGTCCTGGTCCGTCAGTTCGCTCAGCCGCAGGCACCGCGGGCCCAGCTCGGCCGCGACCGCACGGATCGCCTCGCTCTTGCCTACCCCGTTGAGACCCTCGACGCTCACCCACAGCGGCCGGACACGGCCGGCAGCGGCACGGGGCCCGGGAACGGTGGGGGCCGTCGCCCTCCGATCTGCGGCGCGCCCGGCCGGGGGCTCCAGTTCAGCGCTCATGCTGCTCCTCCCAGGGGAAGACGACCCAGGTGTCCGTCAGTGAGGCGATGTAGTCGATGTCGCGGTGGGGGGCGGAGCTCTGCGTCCAGTTGGCCCGGTTCACGGCGAGGACCGCGGTGCGTACCCGGGCGGGGCCGAGGTCATGGATCATCCGGGCCGTGTGAGCGAGGGTCACGCCACTGCCGGCGATGTCGTCGACGAGCAGAACGTCAAGGCCGGTGAGGTCGCCGAGCGACGCGGGGTTGCGGACGGTGGGGACCGTGCTCTTGGCGGCGTTGATGCCGTCGCTGGTGGTGCGGGTGACTTCGACGGTCCGCACGTCGCGGATCGCGAGCCGGTGGGCGAGCCACGCGGCCGGGATCATGCCGCCGCGGACGATACCCACAACCACCTGCGGCATCCCCGCGGCCGCCACCTGATGCGCGAGGGTTGCCGTCGCGGTGGTGAGGTCGTCCCACGTCAGGAACAGCGGGCCGGGCCGATCAGCACGTAACGGTGAAGTCGACGATGGTTCCATCTGCTCTACCTCCTTATCGGTCGACTCGCCTGCCGGTACCTGGGAGCGCGTCACTGGGCGGCGGCGAGGGTGAGGAACTGCTGGGAGAGCACCGGGTCGCTTTTGAACCGGCCGCCCACCTGCAACGTGGTGGTGCGGGCAGCATCCATCCGCACGCCCCGCATGCTCATGCACAGGTGCGTACCGCGTACGCGGACGGCGACGTCCTCGCGCCCGATCACGTCGGTGAGGTATCCGAAGAGTTGGCGGGTGAAGCGTTCCTGGACCTGGAGCCGACCAGCGAAGCGCTGCGCGATCCGCCCGAATTTGGACAGGCCCAACACCTCACCGTCCGGTACATATCCGGCGGTGACCTCCAGGCTCATGGGCAGCATGTGGTGCTCACACAGCGACCAGACGTTCATGCCGCCCACGATGACCAGCTGGTCGTTCAGCTGGGATTCGGTGAAGCAGGTGTCCACTGCGGCGCCGTCGGGGGACAGGAACGCCTTCCACCAGGCCGCGACGCGGCCCGGGGTGCCGATCAGCCCGTCCCGGGTGGGATCCTCGCCCAGCTCGACCAGGAGCTGGGCGATCAGGCCGGCGACGCGGTCGGTGTCGATGCCCGGCGCGGACCGGGCGGGTGCGGGTACGGCGGCACTCAGGGCCGTCTCAGGGCCGGTGACTGACGTCGTCATGGGCTTCTCTCGCTTCCGGGGGCAGGGGAACGAAGGGGCAGGGGCGGGAGATCAGCGGCCTCGCGCGTCCGCGAAGGCCAACACGTGCAGCCGGGTGGTGAAGTACCAGTGCCGGGCCGCGACCGCGTCAGCGAGGACCCGGGTCGTGGCGGTGATCTCGTCTGCGGTGGTGCCCTCGGGCATCACCCACACCGGCGTCAGCCGGTGCGAATCGGCGAGCTCGGCGATGCGGTCGAGGTCGGCCACCGAGGAGGCGACGAACTTGAACGTCGCTCGCCCGGACGCTGCGAACGCCTCGAGCACGGCGGGCACCACGCTCTTGGCTTCGTCCATGCCGAAACTGGCGATCTTGGGCGACACGTTGAAGCGGACCCCGCAGACCACCAGTTCGGGCACGGGCGCGATGGTGCCGTTCGTCTCGAACTCCACCCGCTTCCCGGCGGCCAGCAGTCCCTGGACGAGCGGCACCAGGCGGGCCTGCTGGAGCAGCGGCTCCCCACCGGTGATCACGATCAGCTCCACCGGCGAGGACGTGGCCCAGGCCACGAGGTCCGCCGCCGTCTGCTTCGTCGACTCCTTGCGGGGGTCGAAGTGGTCCCAGTCCCACGTGTACTTCGTGTCGCACTTGGTGCAGCTGAGGTTGCACCGGGACAGGCGGATGAACAGGGCGGGGTGCCCGCAGCTCGGGCCCTCTCCCTGGAAGGTCGGCACCTTGACGCCGAAGCACTCCGCGACGATCAGCCGGAGTGCGGCGTCGCTTGCCGCCGGGTCGATGTCGACCGGCTCGAAGGTGGTCACCGCTCCTCCACGTCGAAGCGAGCCCAGCTGCTCGCCGTCTCGCGTACCAGGACGGCGACCAGGCGGCCGGGGATCTTGGGCTGGAGGTTCTGGATGACCCAGCCGGCCAGGAACTGAGCCAGGCGCTCCGAGGTCGGCTCAAAGGGGAGAATCTCGTGCAGGTTGCGGTGGTCCAGCTCGGCGGCCAGGAACTCCTTGAACGGGGCGAGCGCGCCGAAGTCCGTCACGAAGCCGGGCCCCTCCAGGGTGGGAGCGGTCAGGATGACCTCGACCTCGTAGCTGTGGCCGTGCTGGCGGGCGCACTTGTGCTCGGGCGCCAGCCCGAGAAGGCGGTGGCCGGCCTCGAATCCGAACTTCTTGCCGATGGTGAAGGCCCCGGGCGGCAGCTGAACGGAACTCAAATCCATGATCTTCCTTCGAGAGTCGATGACGAGGCGGCCATGGCCGCCACAGGGATGCGCATCGAGTCGGCCGCCGGCGGCGATCCCTGGCGGCTTGGGCGCTCGCTCCTCGTTCCAAGACCAGAGCAGACGGGCGGACCAGGGTGCGGTTCAGAGCGCGGTAGACGCCGCTCATCACGATGCATTCGCGACTGACTAGCCGTCATTGCCGGTGTTCTGTAGGAACATTGACGGGTCTGCGCAATGTCCGTCCGAGGGCCTCGTCGGCCTGGACGGCTCAGGGATTTGGCCGAGCGGCGGAGGGCCGGGCAGTGGGCGGAGTTACCCGAGGTCGGCGTGCGGAGATCCAGCGGGAGGCATCCCGGATTCGTGCTCAATGTCAACGAGACGGGCACACCCAGGAACGGATCGTGACTATCCTCCGGACGGCGTTGCCAGAGCTGACAGCCCTGGAGGCGTGGCGCCTCGCGCTGGGATGGTCGCGGCCACAGGCGATCCGCGAGGTCGCCGCCGTCTACCGGTCCGATGGGCTGCTGCCGCCAGGGCTGACGCCGGCCACGCTTTGCCGGTACGAGCACGGGCAGGAGGAGCCCGGAGACGAGTACCGCCTGATGATCTCGCGAGCGTACGGGGCACGCCCCGACCAGCTCGCCCTGGAGACACGCCACCTGTGGTGCAGCACCTGCGCGTCCCCGCCCCCGCTCCACTACGGTCAGTTCCAGCGCGAGGAGACGAACACCAGTCGAAGGGGATCCATGACGACCGCCAGTGGCCTGCCTGCCATCCGCGAATCCGTGCAGTGGGCCGTATCGGAGGCGCCGGACGACTTGCCCGCCCTCGCTGCCCTGGCCGAGGCGGCCGTGGAGCACTACGCCCTCAACTACAGCAAGCACGCCCCGGCCATCCTCTTCGGCGAAGTCCGGGACACCCGCAACCTGCTGTCCAACGCCATCGCAGCAGCCGAGCCCGCGATCGGCCAACGCCTTCGCCGCCAGGTCGGCTGGCTCTCCGCGCTCCTGGGGAATCTGTGCTTCCACCTGGACGACCGGCCGGGCGCCCGAGCACACCTCACCCTCGCCTCGACATTCGGCCAGTCCACTCAGGAGCCGGCGCTGACCGCCTGGGCCAGCGGAGCGCTGTCCATGGTCGCCGCCGCCCGGCAGGACTGGGACCATGCACGCGAACACGCCGACTACGGGCTCCAGCACGCGCCAGCGGGCCTGCGCCGTGCCCAGCTCCTGGGCTGGGCCCTCCTCCCCACCCTGGCTGCCCTCCACCGGGCATCGGAGGCCGACGACGTCATTGCAGAGAGCGACTCGATCATGGCGTCCGGCGTCGGGCTGCCCGGCCGCTTCGGATACGACCTCGCAGAGCACCGTCTCCACGTCGCTGAGGCGTACCTGACACTCGAACGCGGCGACCGGGCTGCCGACGTGGCACGCCAGTCGGTGGCCGCCGCACCCGAGCAGACCCCCGGCTGGGTGGCTGCCACCCTCGTCCTTGCCCTCGCCGAAGCCCGCGACGCCCCGGAGCAGGCCGCCACCCGCGCGCTCGGCGTACTCGACCTCATCCCAGCGCCGCGCCTTCGCGCGACCTCCCGCCACCGCTTGGTGCGTCTCGGCCGCCTGCTTGACAGTGCCACAGTCACTCCAGCTGCCGAACTCGCCGAGCGACTGCGAGCCCTTCCGGAACCGATCCGCCCGGACGGAACCGCTGCATAGCCGCCCCGGACGGTCAAGGAGCCGCACCTCCGGTGAGGGACACTCCGAGCTAGTTGCTACAGGCGCGGGTGTGGCGGTACTAGGTCGACGGCGCGTCACGTGATGACCTGGGCGAGCTGCCCCAGCCGGGAGATGACGACGGTCCGCTCCGCCCGGCAGGTACCAGCCCCGCTGGTTGTAGGTGGGTAGGAGCAAGGCGATCTCACCGTCCAGTTGCCACAAGGCGAGGGATCCGGCCGCTCGGGGATGCCACCGGGGCGTATCCGGCTGAAGCTGCCGCCGGTGGCGGCGCAGCAGCGTGGTTATCGCCCTGCTCATGAGGTAGTGCGACGGTTGAGGATGTCGTTGAGTCGTTCACCGTTGAGGGTCAGGCGGAGGATGTGGTGGTCGGAGACGTCCTCGTCCACTTCGATCACGTCGAACCCGGCCACCGCGGACAGCAGTTCGGGGGTGAGGTAGGCCCGGTCGACCCGGCTGTCGGGGCCGTGCGTGTCGCAGGCGTTGACGGTGCGTGAGAGCGCGGTCGGGCTGCCGTGGGCGGAGGTCGCCCAGTACAGCGCGGCGTCCTCAAGGCCGGCGGTGCGGAAGGCAGCGTCCGGGCGGGTGTCCGGCACTCGCTCGCCGGACGGGCCGGCGTAGGAGCGGTGAAGTCTGTGGGGCTCGTTCTTGATCGAGGCGAGGTCCGGCAGTGTCGGATCTCCCGGCGTGCCCGGTGTCGGGTAGGAGTTGTGGTCGCCGGCGAGGACCGCGGGCAAGGTGTGACGCTGCCCGTCGGACGTGGTCCAGCCCTTGTCCGCCCAGGTGGTCGCCCACTCGGCCTCCAACTGGCGCTGCGTGGAACTGGCGTAGTTGAGGTGGATGGACACCGCGTTGAAGGGCAGGGCGTCGGGGCCAGCGTCCTCGTATTTCAAGGTGAGGGCGGTGGGCGGCAGGACGAAGTGCGGCCCACGGCTGTGCGACCAGTCCCGGACGACGGTGAACTTCGCCGGGTTGTAGAACACGGCCGTGCAGGACTCCTGGCCGAGGACACCCTGCATGTCGAGCGTGCGGGCCTGCGCGTTGAAGATCGTGCCGCCGTTGTCGCCGGCGTCCCAGAGTTCCTGGCGGAAGAGGATGTCGGGCTTCAGCCTCTTCAGCAGTTCGTCGCCGGCACGGCGCCGGTCAGGGTCGCTCTTGCCGTTGTTCTCGAAGTTCCAGCAGAGCAGCGTCAGCGGTTTGGCACTCATGCGTGAGTCGTCCCTTCCGGGGTGGTGGTCAACGGCTTCTCCGTTGCGACGGAGCGGGTCAGGGCGGCGCTGGGAGGAAGCGGGGAAATCTCCCGCCGAAGGGCTTCGGCCATCCTTCGGCGGGAGATGACGACCTCGACCGCGTGGTGATCCGAGAGCCCTGTGGTGTCCAGGACCTGCACGGCAAGGACCGCCTGCACCAGCCAGGGGTCGAGGTAGACACGGTCGATGCGCTGTCCGCCGCCCTGGCCCTCAGCCGCGTGTCCGGCGGTCGGTCCCAGCGCGCCGGTCATGCCCAACTGACCCGAGGCGTAGCGCGCCGGATCGTGCAGCCCGCATCCCAGCAAGGTGTCGTCGAGGTAGGTGCAGCTCACGCGGGACCCGCCGGGGCCAGCGTTGGTGCGGTGCCGCACGTGGGTACGGTCCGTGACGGCCGGGCTCGTCCAGTCGACGTGCGCGACCTGTTCGCCATGGAGGAGGGGGTATTCGTTGCAGTCTCCGCCGCCGAGGAATGCCGACCCCTTCTTCATCTTGTCGGCGAGAGCCGTGAGTTCCTCGGCTTCGCGCTCCCGACCGCGGGGGGAGTTGAAGGCGGCATGCCACGAGGACACGACCAGGTCGACCTCGGGCACTTCGGCGAGCTGGGTGACGACGATGGTGGGTGGGGTCCGCCAGTACCGCAGTTGCTCCAGGCGCTCGGCGCGCGGGAAAGTCTCGGGGCGCAGGAAGAGGGCGGTGGGGTTGCGGCCCGACCCGTTCGGACTCAGGAAGCCCTTCATCCCCAAGATGTCCTCCGCCGCATGAAGTCGACGTTGGCCGTCCAGGTCGCTGTAGGTCGCTTCCTGGCGAAGGATCACGTCAGGGCGGCGGGGCGCGAGAAGCTCCTCGTGCGCTGCCCGCCACCTCGGCGGGTGGTCTCCGTTTTCCTGGTCCTTTCCGCCGTCCTTCTCCAGATTGAGGGTGATGACGCGCACGACCGGCTCGCCGTACTCCTTGAGCGCCGAAGACGTGGGCACGGGTCCTCCTTGGGGTTCGTCGTAGAGCTGGGGCGGGTCAGGGGATGGTCGCGGCGGCGATCTCGCGGTCGAGGTCGACCACGGTCACGTCGTGGAGGGAGATGGCCAGACGGGAGCCGAGGAAGAGGTGGCGCCGCGGATCGTCGAAGGCGCCCGGTAGAGGGTGAGCAGGTGGCAGTTGTGGCTGTTGGACGGGGCGAACTGGGCTTGCAACCCGAGAAGTTCGGCGAAGCCGAGCATGCGGGCGTAGCCGCCCTCGTCCCACTTCTTCGCCTCCTGCAGGCACAGGACGTCCAGGTTCTGCGCCCGCAGGAACTCCGCCTGGGCGCGCCAGCGCTCACCGCCGCCGTGGAGCAGGTTGTACGTACCCAGCCGAACGGTGGTGGTCATGCCGCACCGCCGGCGGCGGCCGGGTGGTGGCCGTGGGCGGACGCGGCGTGCCGGTTGTCGTGCGCCTGATACATCGCGGCGGGCCGATGCAGGATGGTGCGCATCTGCGCCACGTCGAGCTTGGCGCGCAGGGGCAGGTGGTCGGACAGCCGGCGCAGTTCCGGGGTGTCGCAGACGGTGAAGTCGGCCAGGGCGGGGGCGAGTTCCGCGCTGAGGTATCCGCGGTCGATGCAGTACCGGGGTCCCTTCGGTCGGCCGGGGTGGTCGCGGTAGCCGGAAGAGGGGTTCAGGGCACCCGGCTGACCGAGGTGCTCGGCGGCGTGGCGGCCCATCTCGACGTATCCGGCGGCGAGCATCTCGCGGTCCGGGCGGTCGTCGGTGTGCCGGCGGCCGCCTTCGAAGTAGGTGCGGTTGGCTACGAAAGCGAGGTCTTCGTAGTCCTCCCACGGACCGCCCTCGTCGACGCGGTAGCTGTTCCAGTCCCAGAAGTGGAGGGCGAGCCAGCCGGGCTTAGCCAGGGTGGAGCACCACTTCGCTTCGGTCAGCCGGTACTCGGCGGACCAGTAGCAGGCGTGCCCGCTGACGCAACTGATCTGCCGCGGGCTGAAGGTGCCGTCGTCGTCGCGCAGTTTCACCGCGATGTTGGCCGGGGCGTGCCAGGGGGCCCAGCTCTGCTCGTACTCCTCGACGAAGGCGAGCGGGCCGCCGCGCTTGAGGAAGACGGCGTTGTCGTTGTTGCTGCCCGGCCGGTGGACGGCGATGTACCCGTCCATGCCCAGCCGCTCGGCGAGGACGTCGAGCTGTCCGGGCTGAACCTCCTGCTGGAAGAAGATGTCCGGGTCCTGCTGCTGCACCCAGGCAGCAGCCTCCTCCCAGTTGATGCCCTTTTCGACGTTCCAGTTCAGCGCGGTGATCGTGCTTGGGTTCATGCCGCGTGCCTTTCGGGCAGAGGGGCGGGCTCCGCAGCAGCGGAGACGGATAACGAGGCGTGGGGCCCGTGGCGCTCACGCAGACCGCGGGCCTGGTCGTCGTAGGGCGGCAGGCCGGCACTGGCCCTGCGGGTGTCGAGCTGGGCGGGGCCGGTGATCGGGTGCGGTTCGAGCCGGCCGTCGGGGCGGTACCAGTGCTGGGTTCCATACACCTGGGCCTGTCCGGCGTTGACGAGACAGCGATCGTGCAGGTGGGCGAGTTGGGCACTGGTGGCGTCGCCAACTTCCACGGCCTTGCGGAGCAGGCTCAGCAGCGTCCGCTGGAGCGCCGGGTTGTGGTCGCTGTGCACCGCGATGTTCACGGCGGCCTGGCAGGCTTCCGGGCCCACGGTGCTGCGGCCGGGCCACTGCCCGAGCCGTTCGACGATCCGCTTCAGTCCGGCGGTGTTTTCTCGCTGGGCTTGGTCGAGTGCCGCGAGCGCGCCCGGCGTCATGGCCAGGCGTTCGGCGCCGGGCGTGCGCCAGTGCTCCCTGGCGCGCTGCTGGCGGCCCAGCAGGTCCTCGGCGAGAGCGGGGTAGCCCGGCGCGGGCTGGCGGGGGTCGTTCACGATTTCACCTGCCCTGCCGCACCGCCGGTGCGGGGCCCGCGCCTGGTGGCTCCGGCCTCGCTCAGGACGGAGTGGATGGCGCCGTAGGAACGCCCCGTCGCCTCGCAGATCTCGCGGATGGTGACCCGGCGACCGGGGGTGCGGTAGGCGGCTACCACCTGCTTCGCGAACTTCTCCCGTTTGGCGCCGGTCAGCTTCTTGCCCGTCTCGATGACGGGCAGGTCGAGGCGCTCAGGGGGTGGCTTCGGGCTCGGTGTCGTCACGGCAGCTGCTCGCGCTCTGGGCGGGGTCACAGCACGTTCTCCTCGCGCGCGAGGGCGAGCGCGGCGCCCGCGTCCCGGATCTGGGCGAGCATTGCGGCGTACTCCCTGTCGTCGTCGCTGATGTCGATTTGGGAGGCGGCGAGGATGCCGTGGATCTCCCGTCGCCGGGCCGCGCCGAGCAGCCGGGCGAGCTGCGGTCTCGTGGCCGGGTGGGTCGGCCCCGTGAGGTCGAAGGTGCGGTCCGCGACCGTCCAGCCGTGCCGTGTCGCGAGGGCCTGTGCGGCGGCAAGACGGGGTGCGGGATCCTGCCGGGGGCCGACCAGGACGTAGAGCGCAAACCGCGGCTCGCCCGCGATATCCCGCAGGACCGTCTCCAACTGCGTGCGTCGCAGCGCGCCCAGGTGCGACTGCGCCGAACGGGGACGCGGGAGCGCCGTTGCGGCGTTCATGCCGAGCCTCCCGCCGTCGTCAACTCGCCCCACGCACGGACCGGTCGGGGCCGCACACGGGCGTCGTGGAACGCGGCGTACGGTCCGGCCGTGATGAATCCGGGAAGGGGCACCCGTAAGGCGAGAAGGAGCTCCGCCACCGTCACCGATATGCGCAGGGGCAGGTCGCTCAGGGCGGTCACCGGTTCCTCCCCGCGGGGTTCAGCGCGCGGGCGCCGTCGGCGCGCGGGGAGGGGACGGCGGCCGCGGCGCGTTCCAGGGCGGTGGCCGTGTCGATGAGCGCGACGTGGGAGAAGGCCTGCGGGAAGTTCCCGACCTGCTCCTTGCGGCGGCCGTCCCATTCCTCGGCGAGGAGCCCGACGTCGTTGCGCAGCGCCAGCAGCCTCTCGAAGAGCTCCCGGGCCTCGTCGATCCGGCCGATCATCGCCAGGTCGTCGGCGAGCCAGAACGAGCACGCGAGGAACGCGCCCTCATCGCCCTCCAGGCCGTCCACGCCTTCGTCATCCCCTGCCGTCGGGTAACGCAGGACGAAGCCGTCCGGGGTCGCCAGCTCCCGCTGGACCGCCTCGATCGTGCCGATCACGCGCTTGTCGTCGGGCGGGAGGAAGCCCATCTGCGGGATCAGCAGAAGTGAGGCGTCCAGTTCGGCGGAGCCGTACGACTGCGTGAAGGTGTTCCGCTTCGGGTCGTATCCCTTCGCACACACGTCGCGGTGGATGGCCTCGCGCAGGCCGCGCCACCGCTCCAGCGGGCCGTGCGCCGCTCCGGACTCGATCAGCTTGACCGTGCGGTCGACGGCGGCCCACGCCATCACCTTGGAGTGCACGAAGTGCCGGCGCGGCCCGCGGACCTCCC
This sequence comes from Actinacidiphila yeochonensis CN732, assembly GCF_000745345.1. NCBI lineage: Bacteria > Bacillati > Actinomycetota > Actinomycetes > Kitasatosporales > Streptomycetaceae > Actinacidiphila > Actinacidiphila yeochonensis. The sequence continues at coordinate 162,953 of NZ_JQNR01000002.1, forward strand.
AGATCCCCTCGTCCGGCTCGTGCCAGTGCTGCTCCAGCCACTCGACCAGAGCGATCTGGAGGTCGGCGGCCGTCTCGTCCACCCCGAGGCCGGCCTGCCGGGCCCGGTCGAGGGCGTCGGTGACCTCGCCGTACACGTCCAGTTGCAGCTGGTGGGCGGCCTCGTTGCCGATGCGGACGGGCCGGGAATCCAAGTGGCCTGGCAGGTGGGCGAGTTCGGATTCCGGCAGGCGCCGCTTTCCGGTGATCCCGTACATGATCTGCAGCCTGTTGGGATCGCCCGCGACGGCGCGCAGCAGCCACGCGGCCCAGTCGCGGGCCTCCTCCCGGTAGCCGGTACGCAGCAGGGAGGACAGGGTGATCGCCGCGTCCCGCAGCCAGCAGTAGCGGTAGTCCCAGTTGCGGGAGCCGCCGATGTCCTCGGGCAGCGATGTCGTCGGTGCCGCGACGATCCCGCCGGTGGGCGCGTAGGTCAGCGCCTTGAGGGTGATCAAGGAGCGCATCACCGCCTCGCGGTACGCGCCGTGGTAGGTGCACTGCGCCGCCCACTGCTCCCAGTAGGCGAGTGTCCTGGCCAGGGCGCCCTCGGGGGAGATGACGGCGGGGGGCGCCTGGTGGGAGTCGCGGTAGGTGAGGGTGAAGGTGACACGGTCGCCCTCGGACACGGTGAAGTCCGAGCACAGGACGCCGTCGAATACAGCGGTGGGTGCCGGAGTGTCGAGCCACAGCGCGTCCGGGCCGGCGACCAGCACGTGGCGCTCGCCAACGGGCACGATCCGGGGGCGGACGAGGCCGTAGTCGAACCGGGGGCGCAGCCGGGAGCGGACGGTGACCCGGCCGCTGACGGCTTCGACGATCCGAACGACGTGCGGGGTGTGGGTCTGGTCCTCGGACGGGGGCATGAAGTCGGTGATCCGCAGGGTGCCGCCGGAGGTGACCCAGGTCGACTCCAGGGCGAGGGTGTCGCCGACGTAGCGGCGGCGGGTCGCCGGTGCGGGCGGGGTTCCGTCGCCGAGTGGGCCGAGCTGCCACGAGCCGTGCGTCTCGTCTCCCAGGATCGCGGCGAACGCGGCAGCGGAGTCGAAGCGCGGGAAGCAGCTCCAGTCCAGGGAGCCGGTCCTGCTGATGAGGGCGGCGGTGTGGAGGTCGCCGATGAGGGCGTAGTCCTCGATACGCTGAGACATAAGTGATATATCCGTCCGATATGGGCGTGCTGCGGCTCGTGTGCGAGGGTGCCGGAGGTCAGGTAGCCGGGCGGCGCGGCTTCGTGCGGGCCAGGGCGATTGCTCTGGCCAGCCGCCAGGCGGTGCCGTCGAGGGCTTCGTCCGCCAGGTGAAGGTGTGCGGTGAGCAGCACGCGCAGCACGGTGTCCACGTCGGCGCGCTGTGACGCTTCGAGGGCGGCCCGCTGCTGGTCCAGGGCCTTGCGCCGGGCCGCCCAGTGCTCCTCGACGAGGACGCGCCCGGCGGTAGTGCGGCGCAGCGCGGCCCAGTCGCCCGGGAGGATGAGGTCGCGCGCCTGCTGGAGCAGCGCCTTGGGGAGCTGTGCGGTCGAGCGCGGCTTGGGCTGGGCGGACAGCCAGCGCATCCCGCCGGTGACGTCCTGGCACAGGCCGGCGGCGATGGCGACGAGGTTCGCCGCCGCGAGGACCGGCCGAGGGGGCAAGTCGTGCTGGCGGGCGTGCTGGTGGGCAAGCACGGCCGAGTCGGCCGCCCAGACCTCTTCCGCGGCCACCAGGACCTGATGGCCACCCCACACCCCACTGTGCGGGCGGTACGGCACGAACGCCATGTCGCTGATCACTCCGGTCTCCACCAGGTGACCGGCCCATCCGCCGAGGGCACGCATTGCGTCGGTGGCCTGTGTGGGATCGCCAAGGCGGACGGTCAGCTCGGTGTGCACGACCTCGTCTTCGTCGCGGGGGGTGATCCACCAGATCGCGTCGGGGAGTTCAGCGGCGAGCTGGGGAAGGTGGTCGACGAACAGGGCGTGGCGGACCTGTGGCTGGCAGACCAGCCGGACGGACAGGTACGGCGAGGCGCCGGGCAGGTGGACCTGGCCGCGTCCCGTCACCGGCGCCCGCCGTACGTCCGGGGCGGGCCGGCGCGGCGCGGTGGAGGACAGGTAGGTGACGATCTCGTGGGGCCGGCCGCCGCACCAGCCGTAGGCGTCTGCCGGCTCGGCCTCGATCAGCGTGAGCTGCCCAATGGTGCGCGGCCGCTCCAGATGCGAGCGCAGCAGCACACGGTGGGCCGGCTGCTTCAGGTCCAGGCGCAGCGGAGTGTCGAAGTGCTCCAGGTAGACGTGGCGGGGCAGGCGCCAGTGCGCGCGCAGCCCGGCGAAGGCCTCCTCCCACACGTTCGAGGGCGCGTCCGGGCCAGGAAGGCCGGTGTGGGCCAGGCGCCAGGTGGCCGGGGCGAGGATAGTGCGTCCCACCCGAACGCGGGGCCGGGCGGCCAGGTGCCGCGCGGTGCCCCAGTCCCAGGCTGCGAGGTCGCCGATGCTGCCGATCAGCCGGCTGCTCTGTCCGCGCTGCAGCTCGTCCAGGAACCGGGCGATCCCCGGGGTCTGACATTCGAGCTGGAGCGGGTGCGGGATCGCGGCCTCGATGACCTGCCCTCGGGAGAGCGAGACCAGGTGCAGACGCCCTTGGTGGCAGAGCACGGCCAGGTCACCGAGCACGATGACGTCCGGGTCGCCCTCCCGGAACTCCGACAAGGAGATCAGCGGCGCGTTCAGGCGCGGCGTGTGCGTGATGTGGATCGCCTGCGGCCGCAGGGAGGGAAATGACAGTTGCGCGGGCAGCGCTCCTCGTACGGTGGTCGGCCGGCGGCCCAGCATGCCGAGCAGGTCGCTGGGCGCGTCCTGGTCGGCGAGCACGGCGGCGAGCCGGCCGCCGCTGAAGTGTCCCCAGCCGCGGCCGACGCGCCGCACCTGGAAGGTGAAGTCCCCAGCGTCCAGGGCGCCCGTGCTGGAGGCGTGCAGGGAGCCGGCCAGCTCGAGGTGGGCGGGCGCGTCCGCGGCGCCTGGTGGCCGGTCTCCGGCGAGTTGCTCGATGAGGGCCTCGTCCAGGACGAGGTCCTGCCCTTGGGTGACGGCGCGCTGGGCGAGCGCCGTCAGCAAATCGTCGCGGCGGCCCGTTTGCGGCTGGGGGGCCCGCTCGGTGCCGTGGTAGTCCTCGGGCAGCCCGAGCCCGGTGTGCGGGTCCAGCAGATCCAGCAGCGGTACCGGTGTCTCGTCGCCGTACCACGCGCGGAAGCGGTCGCGGTAGCGGACCCAGGCGCTGGTGCCGCGCGGCTCCGGCGTGACGCGGGCCAGCACGCCGGCCGCCTCTTCGACCTCCCAGGCCACCACCCGGGGCAGCGTCAACTCGGCGTCCAGCCGGGCGTCCACGGCCAGCGGTGAAGCCTCGTCGACCACCTGACGCATCCGCTCCGCGACAGCGACGCGGCGCCGGTCTGCTTCCTGCGGGGCTGTGGCCGGCCGCGGGTTGAGATCGCGGATCTGGGCGTGGATCTGCGGGAGCGTCGAGACCAGCTCAGCGCCAGGGCCGTCCGGCGCGACGGCCGCGCGCTCCAACTCGCGCACCACATGGGCGAGTCCGTCGATGACGGTGCCGGAAGGCTGGAGGCTGGTCAGCAGCATCCGCCGCTCGATCAGCAGATCCAGCAGCTCCTCGGCGCCGCGTGGACCGAGCTCGGGATGGCCGGCGGCGAGTTTGTCGGCCACGTCGCGGTAGGGCAGGGCGGTGGTCGTCAGCCGCACGGCGTCCTCGACCGCCGGCGTGCGCAGGACGCTCACCTCTTCGACGGCCGTGCCCGTCGCGTCCAACGCGCGCTGCTGCCAGGGCAGCACCAACCGCTCGCCGCGAACCCGAAGGATGTTGTTGGCCGTGACCCGCAGCCCCTTGCGTACCTGGGGCAGTGCTTCGAGCTGCGCCACCACGGCCGCGAGCCACTGCCCGTCCGCGCGGGTGAGGAGGTGGTGGTCCTCGCCCCACCGTGCGTCGGTCGCGTTGCCGAAGCGGCCCTCGGCGATGCCGGCGAACAGGCCGAACGGTGTGACCCGGTACGACAGGCGCAGGACGTAGCTGAGCAGGGACAGCACCAGCCGTCCCAGCCCTTCTGGGTCCTCGGAACGCGCTGCGAGGTTGTCCAGGTCGCGGGCGAGGTCGGGGCTCGCGTACCGGACAGCTGCGGCGACCTGCGGGATGCTCCAGGTCTCGAGCAGCCAGGGACGCCAGGACTTCGTCCCGGAGGGCGCGCGACCAGTCAAGTCCGGTGCCGGCGGGATCGGCAGGCGGTGGAGGAGCACGGAGCGCACCATGAAGCCGCGCTGGGCGGTAAAGGCGGATCGGGAGCTCATGTCACCTCGTTCTTCTCGCTGATAGGGGGTGGGGACCGGCCGGGTCTGTGGTCACACGTCGCCGAAGAAGTGCTGAATCGCGTTCGCGGTGCCGGGCACTTCGACCACCTGGACGTCGAGGACAGCCGCGAGCGAGGGCGTACGGGACGCCGCGTCCTCGCTGCGTTCGGTGCCGTCCGAGGTGGTGTTCGCGGCCGGTTCGGTCAGGCAGGCAGTTGTCATGTCCGGGGCTCCAGGGCGGTGGTGGCGTGGGACTGGTCGGCGGCGAGGGCTGTGAGGACGGGATGGAGCAGCAGAGGGCGGCTCAGCGGTGAGCCGTCGAGGCTCACCCACCCGGAGGTGCTGTCGCGCTCGGCCCCTCGCTGGCTGAAGGGCGGGAGGGTGACGTGCGCGCCCGTCTTGAGGTAGGTCGTTTCCGGCGGCCAGGCGGGGTCGTCGGACTCCTCGGGCAGGAAGATCCCCCATTGCCCGGAGGCCGCGAAGACCCAGCCCAGGGGGGCGGTTCGAGCCGGTCTTCTCGCAAGGGCGGCCGTCACGAGCTGGCCGAGCGGCATCGGCATGAGCAGGACCTCCCAGCCGGGCCCTACCTGCCGCGATCGTGACGTTTCGGCCGGATGGGGCGACGCTTCTGCCGCGGAGCGCGGCGGCAGGGTCGCGAGGGTCATGTCACGGGTCCTTGCTGGCAGGCCTCCGGCGAACGGTCGGCGCTGTTGGAAGAGGGGGCGAGTTCGACGGCGATCGGCGCGGCACTGTGGCCGCGCAACAGGTTGTTCAGGACGCGGACCGGTTCGCCGTCGAGGGTGAGGTGGGAGCAGCGGGCGGCCAGGGCGCGCAGGACGGCGCGGGCCTGGAGCTCTGCCAGCGGGATGCCGGCGCACAGGTGCGGTCCGCCGCCGAAGGCAAGGTGCTGGTGGTTGTCGGGGCGCTGGATGTCGTAGACGTCGGCCTCGTCTCCCCACTGGCGGGGATCGCGGCCGGCGGATCCGTACAGCAGCCACACCTGTTCACCGGCATCCAGGTGGACGCCGCCGACATCGGTGGCCTGGGTCAGCAGACGGCCGAACCCTTGTATGGGAGCCTCGCGCCGCAAGGACTCGTGGAAGGCGGGCGTGGCCCAGCGGTCGGGGTCGCGGCGCAGGAGCTGCCACTGCTGGGGGTGCTGCGCGAGCTGGACGAGGCAGTCGGCCAGCCCCAAGACGGTGGTGTCGATCCCGGCGGCGGTGTACGCGGAGGCCAGGGGCACCGCGTCGCCTTCGTCTATCTCTCCGGCGTCGACGGCCTCGAAGATCGCCCCCATCCACGACTCGCGGTTGACCTTCTCGCGGATCAGCTTCTCGTGGAGCATCTCGACCATGCGGGACGCCAGCGGCAGGGCCTGCTGGTAGCGGTCGCCGTGCGGGCCGAAGACGTCGAAGGTCGCCGCGGCGCCGTCCAGCAGCACGTCCCGGTCGGCGTCGGGCAGGCCCATCAGCTCCATCACCGTGTCGCAGACCATGTGCCGGGACAGGGCGATGGCGTCGAACCTGCCGGAGGCCGTGTACTGGTCCACCAGGCGTTCGGCGCGGGCGGTGATCCGGCTGGTCAGGGCTTTCATCGCGCGGGGGGCGAGCTGTTTGGACAGCACTCTGCGGAGCTTGATGTGCCGGGCGCCGTCGGAGGCGAGCACCGTGCCGCCGAGAATCTCCTGGTTGGCGAGGGCTGTGAGGGCTATGCCGCCATCGGATCCGAAGGTGTCGGGGTCCTTGAGGATCGCGGCGACGTCGGTGTGCCGGGGTATCGCCCACACGCCGTACTCCTCCAGGTGCACGGCGGCGCCGGTGCATCGCAGGGCTCCGTACGAGGGGTATGGGTCGGCCAGGACGCGGTCGTCGAAGAGGCGGAGGGAGCTGGAGGGGGCGAGGGCGGACATGGAGGGACCTCCGGGTCTCAGGCGGTGACGGGCGGGGCGAGCCGGTATTCCAGGAGCTTGATCAGCGCGAGAGTGCTGGAGCCGGACTCGCGGGCGTCCAGCTGAAGCAGGGGGACGTGGGTCGGTAGGTCTATCGCTGCACGCAGGTCGCTGCTGCTGTATGCCGGGGCGCCATCGAAGCGGTTGACGGCGACGATGTAGGGCGCGTTGCGGGCTTCGAAAAAGTCGATACTGGGGAAGCAGTCGTCCAGGCGCCGGGTGTCGGCGAGGACGACGGCGCCCAGGGCGCCGCGGATCATGGCGTCCCACATGAACCAGAACCGCTCCTGGCCAGGGGTTCCGAACACGTACAGCGGGATGTCGTCGACGGTGCGTCGGCCGAAGTCGAAGGCCACCGTGGTGGTGGTCTTGGTCTCCACGCCGCCGGTGTCGTCGATGCCGAGACTGGCCGCGGTCATGATCGCTTCGGTGTTCAGCGGCTCGATCTCGCTCACCGCGCCGACGAACGTGGTCTTGCCGACGCCGAAGCCGCCGGCGACCACGACCTTGACGGGTGCGGGAGACAGTTCAGTTGGCACGCCGGTTCCCCTTGATGTCTTCCTGGTATTGGGCTTTGAGCCCGTTGAGCACGCGCGTGATGAGGCCGTAGCTGACGTTGTCGATCTTCGACATGTCTGCCGGGGCCTGGAGGGTGACAAGGCTCAGGTGGTGCAGGTCCGCGACCAGGACGGTGATGACGCCCACCGGTAGCTGGAGAAGTCCCGCGAGCTCGGAGACAGCTCTCGGCGACTCCGTGCACAGCCGCAGAGCGCTCAAGTGCGCCTCACTTAGCGGCTGTTCGGTGTATGCACCGCTCACGATGATCTGCGTGTCGATCGTCAGCCCGGTGCTCGGGGCCTGGATTCGGCCGCCGGTCCCGGCGTACGGACGGGACCGGCGGCCACCTGGCGCCGTCGTCACCGGGGCTGCTGGCCGGCCTGGGCCAGCACCAGCTCACGGCGGTCGACGTCCAGCATGTCGCCGAGGCCGTTGGCCAGGTCGGTCACCGCGAACCCGAGGGCCCCGAGGTTGGCCTCCGCCTTCGCCTGAAGAGCGATCACGCAGTACTGGCCGGCGCGGCTGGTGACGCACCAGCCGCCCTCCATCTCCACGACGATGCGCTGCACCGCTCCGCCTGCCTGCTTCTGGGCCTGCTGACCGGCCATGCTCGACATACCGCTCGCGAGCGCGCTCAGGTGCTCGCCGAACTCCTGGCGGGCCTTGGCCGCGTCCTGCGGCGTCTGGGCCGGGAAGGCCTGCGCGGGCCAGCCGCTGATGTAGCGGTGGATGCCGTCCTCGGTGACCACGACGGCTCCCAGGACGTGCGGAATCTGTGCGATGCGCTCGTCGAGGATGCGCTGGATCTCGGGGTTCGGGTTCATCGGTGAATCGGTCCTCACTGATTCGGGTGCTGGTATTGGGGCTGCTGTGCGCTGTCCTGGAAGGCGCCCCACTGGCTGGCTACCTGCTGGGGGTCGGACGTGGCTGGGGCCTGCGGCTGCGGGAGCTGGCCGCCGTCACGAAGAACGGCAGGGATGTGCTCTCCCCTTCTGCGCTGCGGCAAGCCGGCGGCGTGGGGGTCGGTGGCTGCGGGAAACGGCTGCTCGCCGTGATGGAGCCGCTGCCGTTCTGCGTGCGCGTCGGCCGGATCCGCGGCCGGAACCGGAGCCGGGGCTGTTGGGCGTCGACGGGGCAGTTGGCCTTGAGGGTCTGCGGTCGGGGCCTGCGCCGGCGGGTGCGTGAGGGAGCCGGGCGTCGTCGCCGGGTGTTGCTGTGGCGCCGCACCTCCGTGGTTGTCCCTTATGAGCGCCGCGGCCCCGATCAGCACGATCGCGGTGATGCCGCGGTAGGGCGAGGGGCGCAGCGAGACGTGCAGGTGGTGGCGGCCGGCGAGTCGCGCCACCACGAACAGTCCGAGCCGGCCCTTGCGGCTGGCCATCGCCTCGAACGTCGCAGGGTCGTGGTGGGTCAGCGACTTGTTCGCCGCCTCGATCGCGCCCGGGACCATGCCGAATCCCGCGTCCTCGACCTCCAGTGCGGCGCCGTGCACCGCCATGCGGCTGCGGACGACGACCTGGGCATTCGACTTGCCCAGTCCGTTGTCGAGGAGAGCGGCCACCACCTTCACCACTCCGGCGACGTGCTCGGGAGACACATAGAGGGTGTCGGTGACCTGGTTGTCCACGCGCTCGGCCGAACCGGTCTCCACAGCCGCGTCGTTGACGATGTCGAGCAGCGACTTCGGCTCGGTGTAGAAGGCGCCGTGGTCGATGGTGCCGGCCAGCACGCCGACGTGCTCCTGATGGCGCCGGGCGGCGGTGACGGAGCCGTCGATCCGGACGAGTTCTTCCAACAGGGAGGGGTGGACGTCCTGCCGGTTCATCACCTGTTCCAGGTGACCGAGGCCCTGGCCGATGTGGCCGAGGGTCCTCTCGGTCGCGGCCGACATGAACGCGCCGATCCCTCGGCGGTCGGCGGCCTGGTTCGCCGCCTGGAGCACGGCGGTGCGCTGCGCGCCGACGAGCGCGGCGGCGACGTGCCCGAACTCGTCCTCACGGGTCGGTTCGGGGAACTCGACCTCAGCATCGACCGGTTCGCCGCGCCGCAGCCGGTTCACGACGTCCGGGAGACGGCGAGCGCCGTCCTCTGTCTGGGCGCGCAGCTGCCGCAGCCGGGCGGAGATGGACCGGATCAGCCACACGATCAGTCCGGCGATCGCGAGGATGGCGGCCAGGAGAACGGCGCCCTGGATGAAGACCTGGGTCCGGATCTCGTCCGCCCGTTGGAAGCCGTGCGCCAGCAGGCCCTGGGTACGCTTCAGGTTCAGGGCCGCGATCTGGCCGCTGACCTGCCCGTAGGCGGCATCCCAGCGCGCGAGCGCGGCCGGATCGCCGATCTTCTCCTTGCCGATGTCGTCGGTCGGCGGAGTGATCACCGACCGCTGAGCCGCCTGGAGCTGGCCCCAGGCCTTGCTGGACGTGATCTTGTCGTAGAGCGTCTTCTCCGACGCCGGGAGGTAGGGGGCGATCCACCGCTCGTACATGACCTGCTGAGTGCCGTACGCCTCCGCGAAGGCAACCCGGTGCGCGGCCGTCATCGTGCTGGCGTCGCGGGCCTGCGTGATGAGCATGTCCTGCTGCGCCAGCGCGTCCGAGGCGTAGAACAGGCCGACCAGGGGCCTGGTCTCCAGGGTGAGCGGGCCGTCGTCCATCGCGCTGAGCGCCTGGTAGAAGGCGATCATCTTGTTGACGAGAGTGGTGTAGTAGCCGGTGGCCTTGTCCGGATCGCCGGTGCGCGCATCGACCTGCTCGCGGACCTTCGGAAGGCTCTTGAGCTGGGTGTAGACGGCCTCCACGTACTCCCAGCGGTGCCTCTGGTCGGTCTGGAGCTCGGTTCCCGACAGCTTGCGGAAGCTGGCGAGCCCGGCGTCGGTCTTCGCCCGCTGTTCCTGCAGCGCCTTCTTCGCCGCGCTGGTCGGGTCGGCCAGGTAGGCGGCCGTCAACTTCCGCTCGAACTGTGCCCCGACGAAGAGCGGCAGCGACGCCTCGCCGCCCAGCCGACCGGTCGTGGAGTCGTTTCGCAGGCTGCGCTGCTGATCCCACGCCGGCACGGCGTTGGTGATCACCAGGCCGAGCAGCGCGGCGATGGCGACGAACGCCAGCACGAACAGGCGGGTCCGCACCGTCATGGTGCGCCGTGGTGCTCGGTGGGCTGTGCGGTCTATGGGGGTCATGAGTCCTCGGACGAAGATGGTCGAAGCGTCGGGCACGAGAGGGGTGGACCGGCTGCCGCGCCTGTGCGGCGCGGCAGCCGGGACGGGGCACCGTGTCAGGACGGTGCTGTCGTCGCTGTCGGCCTCCGGGATCGGGTGGCACAGTGCCAGCCGGTCCTCGGGGGATCGGAAGCCGAAGCCCACGGGCAAGCCCATGCGGCGGGACATCGTGTGCCGCCGGGCTCGCGTCTACGGGGGCGGCCCACAGTCCCCCGGCGGACCCGCCCCAGCACTGATCAACTCGGCCGCCGGACCCGATCCGGGGCGCGATTGGCCGGCGGGGACGGCGTCCAGCGCCGGCATTCCGGCGAGCACCGCGATGGGAGACCGCTCGGTCTCCTCGTGTCCGGCATAGAAGGCGCTGTGGGGACTGTCCGCTGCCCGGCGTTCGCGGGAGAGGACACGTTGGGCGCCCGTGCGATGCGGCACGACGCTCGCCGGTGCGGCGTCGATCAGGGCCTGCGCGATCTCTGCGAGCCTGATGGTGAGGATCACCAGCGGCATCCGGCCCTCCGGCAACGGCTCCGCGCGGATGCGGCGTGCCTGGCTCACCAGCTCCGGGGCCGCGTTCGTGTCCTTGAGGATCCGTTCCAGGCCGGGGAGCTGACGGCGCAGACCCACGAGCAGGAGCGTGACTTCGTTGTCGGTGCGGGGCAGCGCCGACGTTCCCAACACCCGCTCCACCAGGTCCTCCACGGCGTGCACGACATCCAGGTGCCGCCGCGGGCGCCCCCACACCGGAACAGCGCGCGATGTGAGGCGCCTGCGCCCACCAAGGGCCGACCGCAATGGGGATAACACGTTGTCTCCGATCAGGGGATTCATCGAGTGGACGCTCACGAAGCCCGCCTCCGGGGGCAGTCCAGCTCCGTCCAGACGGTCTTGCCGCTGCCGGAGGGATCGGCCTCCACGCCCCATCGGTCAGAGAGCTCATCAACGAGCCGCAGGCCGCGCCCGCTCGTCCGGCTCGCGGAGAACTCCTGCTCCCGCGGCCGCACGACGGACGGATCACGCACGCCCAGACGCAGCTGGACATCGGACCACACCACGGTGACCGTGATCGTGATCCCGGACGGGAAGCCGATGCACCCGTGCAAAATCGCGTTGGCCATGAGCTCCGTGCAGATCAGGACGACATCGTCGGCAATGCCGCCAAGACCGTCCCCTTCCAGCCGTTCACGCAGCTCGCGCCGTACGCGCGAGACGGCCTCCCGCTCTGCGGGAAACGACGCTTCGAACCGCGGCTCGTGCGCAGCGAGCGCGACATCACCGGCTGCAGGGAGATTCGGCACCGCACACACTCCTTGAGTCGGCAGGCCCGTGCCCCCGCGGGACACGACGGCGGACGCAGTGGTCCGGCAACCAGGCCTGCGCGTCAGGTGGTTCATCGGCCGCTTCTCCTCGCCTGCCATCGGACGTCCCCAGCTACTCGCCCAGCGAGTCCATGTGGATGAGCTCCTCGAATCCCCCGCCCCCCGGAGGCGGTTGAGGAATATCGTCTTCACGAGACAACCGCGTCCGCGAAGCGCTGGGTATCCCGGCAAGGCCGCGGGACCAATGAACGTCATGAAAGATCGTTTCGGGGACAGGGGCGCACCATGGGGCGCACGCGCAACGTCAAACTGGCCGCTGTGATTGCCCAGACAGGCCTGTCTCAGGCCCGCCTGGCCGCTCGCGTCGGACCGGTCGCGGCGGAACATGGGGCCGACGAGCTGGCCGGCGTTGGCCAGTCCCACATTGCGAAGTGGGTCAGCGGAGTCGTCCCTGAACCTCCGGGCCCACGTATCTTGGCCGAGACGCTCTCCCGAAGCCTCGGTCGCCTCGTCACCCCCGCCGACATCGGGCTGACGACGGACAACGAGATCGAGCCGCCGACGTGGAGCGATGACACACTGACGGCGCTGGTGACGCTCGGGAGCACGGACATGGTGGACATCGACCGCCGACGACTGCTGGCAAACTCGGTCTACTCGGTAGCCGCCCTGGCCCTTCCCGAGGACGGATGGTTCGAGCGGGCCATGGATCGGGCCCGGGTACGCAAGCCCCTGTCGAGCTACGTCGTCACGGCACAGGATGTCGAAGACGTCCGCGAGATGGCCGCCATCTTCTCCCGACGCGACCAGAAACGCGGCGGCCGCGCCGGCCGGACCGCTCTCGTCGCGTACCTCCGCACTGACGTTGCCGAACTGCTGAGCGGCCGGTTCCTTTCCGAGAGCACCCGACGAGAGATGACCTCCGCAGCAGCCGAACTCGCCTACCTCGCTGGCTGGACAGGATTCGACGGCGGTGAACACGCGCTCGCCCAATACTGGTTGACCATCGCCACGAAGCTCGCCGAGGAGGCCGGAGACGCTCCGCTGGCCGGTCACGCACTGCGGGCGATGGCCCACCAGGCCGTCGATCTCGGACATCCCCAGCAGGCTGTCCGCCTCGCCGAAGCATCCTTGTCCAGCCGCCGCTACACACACGCCTGCTGGCGTGAGCGATCGCTCCTCGGTGTTGTACATGCTCGCGGCCTGGCCGCCGCCGGCGAAAAGAAGGCCGCCGTCGCCGCACTCCTGCGCGCGGAACAGGACCTCGGACGGGTCAGCGACGGAGACGACGAGCCGAACCGGGTGTTCTTCTACACCGAGGCCAGCCTCGCCCACGAGACCGCCGCCACTCTGCGCGATCTGGGCGACCTCCCCGGCGCCGAAGCCCAGTTCACTCGCAGCGTCAGGACACGGCGCGCCCAGTTCGCCAGGACGCACTCCGTCACCCTGGGATACCTCGGCGCCGTCCAAGCCCAGCAAGGACATCTCGACATGGCCTGCGACACCTGGAGCCAGGCTCTCGACGCCATGACCGGAGTCCAGTCGGGGCGGGCGAGGGAGACCGTCGTGCAGATGCGCCGATCCTTGTCGCCCTTCCGGAACCGGGCCGGAAGCCACGCCGCGGAGCTGGACGCGCGCGCTCGCTCCATGCTGAGCCAGGCGTAGACCGCGGGCCCACGAGCGTGAGAACTCGCATCCTCCGAAGCTGCGCTCATCGCGGATGCCGGCGTTGATCTGGCCGGGCGAAGGGGGCACGGGTCCCGCAACGTAGGCTGACCGCGTTGAATCGCCAATGTCCTTCTGCCGGGGCCGGAATGGCCGACCGTGCAGGTGATGAGGGGGAGACGAATGCCCGACCCTATGCGGATCGAGATCACGGCCGTCGCGGAGGTCGTAGCGGGCCACACGGACCCGGTCGACGACTTCCAGGGCGGTGTGGAGTCGATCATCCGCATGAACGAGGACTTCCCGCTGGAGACCCTCGCGGGTCTTCAGGACTTCTCGCACCTGGAGATCCTCTGGCGCTTCCATCGAGCCAGTCCGACGGATGTGGCACTGCACGCCCGAAGCCCGCGCAATAATCCGAACTGGCCGGCTACGGGTACCTTCGTCCACCGCAACCATCGACGCCCGAACCAGCTCGCCGTGTCCCATCCCAGGCTCGTACGAGTCGACGGACGGGACCTTCACGTCACGGACTTCGACGCGGTCATCGGCACGCCCGTTTTTGACGTATCGCCGTACTTCCCGGTCATGGGCCCTCGAGGCGAGATCCACGTGCCGAAATGGGTCGAGGAGATGCTCGAACGCTACTGGGACACCCCGCACGAGAAGCGGTAGGCCGTGGCATGGGCATGCCACATGAAGGTATGGCTTGACCCCGTCGCGACAGAGTGGAAGCACCATCACGGCTCCACCACCCCGGCGATCAGGACAGCCCGTACGGTCTTGCTCTGAGCTTCGGGGCTGACGAACCAGGTCAAGTCCGTGATCGCTCCCCTCCTGACGAGTTCGGCCAGGAGGCCATCGCCAACGCCGGCTCGAACATCTCGGAAGTCGGCGAACACGGGATTGAAGTCCCTCACGTCGACCAGCAACTGCTGCGATTCGGTGATGCTCAGGCACACCTGCAGGGAGGTGTCGACGTGTTGTGAGGTGCTGCCGTGCTGGAGAGCGTTGTCCACCAGCGCGGACAGCACTTGCAACGCGGCCGGAACGCTTCCACGCCAGTTCAACATCGTGAGACCGACGCGCCCCTTGACCCGGGCCATCTGGCGCGCTGTGGGTACGGCGAGCTCGACAGGATGCTGCCTGGTGATTGGACTGCCAATCGGAGACAGCTTCGATGCGGGCGCCAACCACCCTGCTCCCACCCCGTCCAGGGGAACCACCCACGCGCTGTCCGCTGCGTAGACACCGGGGCCGGCCGCAACTCGAACGTCACGTCCCTGCGTCTCGTCGCGGGCTAACTGATCAGCCAACTCAGGCCGGCGGTCCGCGGCGTCCAACGGGATGTCCTCCCGCCGAGCGACGGTGGGGACCTCCCCGTCGTCCGCTCCTTCTGACCTCATGGACTTGCCTCTCGAAGCCTCGGCAACACCGCCGGCAGACCCGTGGCCTTGCCTCGGGGACCGCCAACATCCAGCACGGCACGGCAGTTCACCACCACGAATTGGTTGCACATCGTGGTCGCCCACTTACGATGGACCTAACTTAGTGCCGTCCGCAACCCTCCGAGCTACAAAATGCAGGACTGGCATCTGATGAAGGACAAGCGCCCCCCTCATGGCGTTGCAGCGTCGATGTCCGTCACACTGGCGGTAGACATCGGCAGAGGAGGACGAAGGTGGGACAGCCAGCGCGACGTACGGCTCGCCGGCGCCGGTTGGGCACCGCTCTGCGCGAGTCGCGCGAGAAGGCCGGAGTCAGTCCGGAGCAGGCCGCCAGGGCCATTCACGGTGACAAGTCGAAGATCAGTCGCATTGAGACGGGGCGTCACCGCGTCAGCCGTCTCGAGCTGGAAACGCTGATGGACCTCTTCACCGTGACCGACTCGAAAACGCGTGCTTGGCTCGTGGCGCTCTCGGCCGAGGGGCAGCGCCGAAGCTGGTGGCGCACCCATGGCGACAGGCTTGAGCAGGACTTCAAAGAGTTGCTCACCCTCGAAGAGGATGCTGAGCGAATCGTTGCGTTCCAGCCGCAAGTTCTTCCCGGCCTCGTCCAGACGAAGGAGTACGCCGCTTCGGTCATCAGCTCCAATGACCCGGCCCTGGCTGCTGAACAGGTGGAGTTCTTCGCGGACTTCCGGCTCCGCCGCCAGGAGGTGTTCGGGAGGGCCACGCTCGTTGACTACCTCTGCATCGTGACGGAGGGCGTCTTGCGTCAACGGGTCGGCGGCCCAGAGGTGATGAGAGGTCAACTGCGTCACCTTCTGGAGATCGGGGCAAAGCCCAACGTCGAGATCCGTGTCGTGCCATTCAGTGAGCCGGGCTATATCGGGAGTAGCAGCGGGGCGTTCACGCTCTACAGTTATCCCGATCAACTCGATCTCGACGTCGTGCAGGTGGAATACCTGGACGGAGCCCTGTACCTGGAAGAGGAGAAAACTATTCGAAAATACAGAGAATCGCTTGATCTGCTGCGATCGTCGATGCTGTCGACATCGGAGTCGAACGACCTGATCTCGGAAATCTGCCGAGAGCTGTGACAAACGAAGAAAGTGAAAAAATGCGGCACGACCTGCCGGAACACAAGTGGAAAAAGTCGTCCTATAGCGGGGCGCAACAAGGGGACTGCTTGGAGGTACAGACGACAGACGATGGCCTCATAGCTGCTCGCGACAGCAAGGCGCCTCACCTGGGCGCCTTCGTGTTCGACGCCGCTCAATGGGCGGCGTTCGTCGACGATGTGAAGCACGGTCGCTTCGGATGACCAAACCGTCGGCACCCTGACGCCCTCGGCGCAGCGGCGCCCGGCAGCTACATGTGACAGCGTCCCTCCCCAAGCGTAGTGGGGAGGGACGCTGTACTACTTTCCACCCTCGGAGTCTAATTCGCAACCACTCCTCCGGTGTGAGGGTAACTGGCAAAAGAAGTCTCTCCGAGGGAACTTCAGCGGCGTCACCAGGGTTGAGGCGGGTGCCCATGGGGCCGCCCGTCGGCGCGGCTGGATAAACCTGGTGTCGGTCAATATGCGAGCTGAACTGAGGCCGATTCGAGGCTCCCGGAAGTTACTCCGCCGGATTCCCCAGTCGCGAGAGAGCCGTCCCGACTGAGCGAGCCGGACGCTGGCCCACCCAACCTGACCCGTAGGCCTCCGGCGCGTCGACGGTTCGGACGTGTCGGAAGCCGAGGTGCTTGTAGTAGCTGTGGAGGCGGGTGTTGGTGGTCCAGGCGTCGAGGCGTAGCCATCTGGCGCCGGCACGCGCGGCGTGGTCACCGCACCAGTCGAGGAGTTGGGCACCGAGTCCGGCGCCGTGGCCTGGTGTAGCGAGGGTGAGTTTGTGGACGTAGAAGGCCGGCTCCTTCGCTTCGGCGTCCGTCCAGAGCACGGGATCGGCCAGCCTGTCGAGGGTCACGGTGGCTATGGGGTCCTCAGCCGGGGCCGGTTGGACGAGGTAGACGTCGCCGGCCCGGATGCTGGCGAGGAGGAGTTCGTCCGGGTAGGCGGTGGACCATTGGTCGCTGCCGCGGGCGGATAGCCAGGCGGCGGCGTCGGTGCGGAACCGCTGAAGGCGGGGTACGTCGGCGGTGCTGGCTCTGCGGATGATCACTCGGTGTCGCCGGCCTCGGGGTGCTCGGGCTTCTTGCGCTCGTACACGACCGTGTTGCGCCGGCGGGGGAGGGTGAAGCGGGTGACCTGGACGGGGTTGTCGTCACGGTCGAATCCGGTTGAGGTGAGCTGGATGGCCGGCAGGGAGTTGCCTTCCCCGAGGCCGAGCCGCTCGTTCTCCTCGTCGGTCGTCATGCGGGGCTCCAACTCGTCGATGCTTCTGACGAGTTCGTGTCCGAGCTCGGCGAGGACGGTGTTGGTCCCGCGGGCGACGTTGCCGGGCAGGAGCCAGTCGGTGCCGTCGACGATGCGCATCGCAACGTAGGAGTCGTCGGTGTGTGCGGGGACGCCGTCGACGATGTTCGTGCGCAGCCGTACGCCGACGTGCTCTCCCGGGCGCAGGCCGAGCTTGGTCCTGATCTCCTCGTCGGCCTGCACCACGGTGACGTCGTCCATCCGGGAGGTGCCCTCGCGGGCCGCGGCGTTGACCAGGCGCGTGTAGATGTCGGTGTCCGCGCCGGAGCCGCGTCCGCGGTCGAATTCCTGCTGGGGCAGGAAGATCAGCGGCTGCCAGTCCCGGACCATTGCGCCGCGGGCTCCTGGGCGTGTGTGGACCAGCCCTTCCGCTTTCAGCCGTTCGATCACCCGGTTCATCGCCTGCCGGCTGAGGCCGTAGGCCGTGCCCAGGTCGCCGGCGGTGGGCAGTTGGCCGGCGTTTCCATCGGGCTGCCGGAACTCGCCGCTGAGGATCCGGCTCTGCAGGTCATCGGTGGCGGATTCGACCGTCCACTGTCCTGCGTCGCGAGGGCTGGTGCGCTTCATGCGCGCACTTTACAACCTGACACAGCAGCTTTCTGAATCAGTCTCCAGTGCCTTTTGCCATTCGTTCCAGGCTTTTTGGCGTGCGAGTCTGCGGCTGACGCTCAATCAACTCAACCTGACATGTCAGGTCTTGACGCCTCCGCGTTGATCCCCTACCGTCTTGATCGTCGGCAACCTGACATGTCAGGTTGCAGTTACTTGATCGGTACATCCCAGTAGCTCCGCAAATGCCGCACACAGGACTGATCTCACATTCGAGCACCAGTTCGCTTTCGTGTGCGGCGGGCTCTGGGCGCACGCCCCCGCCCGGACGTCTCCGCCTCGGCGCGAGCACCGAAGGAAGCGGCCGTTCCTTGAGAACTCCACAGCGCGATCCACCGCAGCACGACGGCCGTGAGGACACCGGCCGAGGCGCGTGGAGATCAGCCGGCCGAGAAAGGGCGAACTGCCCACGACGTATCGCGCAACCGGCTCTAAGAACGACGCGGCACACCTTTTGTACTGCGATGACCTGCGGGAATGGCCTCCCCGTAGGAGCAGTCCGCGTCGAGATGAGGTCAACGCGCGCTGGAAACGCGCACCGCACGAGCTATCGCGGTCGCCGACGCCTGCAATCCCGGGCGTCGACGTCCGCGGCCGCTTGTGGCCAGCTTCCGCCGCTACACCGACCACGACGACAAGGAGAACCCGATGGACTGGCGTCACCGCGCCACCTGCCGCTACGAGGACCCGGAGCTGTTCTTCCCGATCGGCAACACCGGCCCCGCCCTGATCCAGATCGAGGAAGCGAAGGCAGTCTGCCGCCGCTGCCCGGTGATGGAGACCTGCCTGCAGTGGGCGCTGGAGTCCGGCCAGGAGGCCGGCGTCTGGGGCGGCCTGAGCGAGGACGAGCGCCGCGCCATGAAGCGCCGCGCCGCCCGCCGCCGGGCGAGCCAGAGCGCCTGACCAGGCGACCCCATCCCGCTTCGGCGGCCTGACCAGCCCCCGGAGCAGTCGAGCACTACCCCGCCCCAACGGGAGCGGCCCCGACGCGCGGACCAGGCGCAGTCGGGGCCGCGGAGCAACCAACTCGGATCTCGCCAGATCTCACAACGGAGTTGATCGCGTGGACACCACCATGCCCGATGCCGCACTCACCGCGGTACCCGATCCCGCCTCGCCGGCCCTCCTCCGCCCCGTCAGCCCCGCCTTCGCCCGCACCGCCCAGCTCTCCACGCTCAGCGCGATCGAGCGCGAGGACGACCAGGCCGGCTTCGAGGCCGAGCCCGACAACGCCCCCGCCGCCACGCCCCGGCTGCGGGCCGTCCGTACGGCGGTGGCCTGATGGACCGCCGCGCGTGGAAGCACCACGCCGCCCAGGCCCACGACGCCGGCTCGGCCGCCGACAACGCCCGGGCCCTCGCGCAGCGCCTGCGGCACAAGGACGACCAGGCCGCCCCGTCGCGTCCGGCGGCCGCCACCGCAGGGGGAGGCGCCTGATGCCCCTCAACTTCAGCTTCGGCGACGCCCGCCGCCACGGCAGCAGCGGTAGCGGCAACACCATGGGCAAGCCCTCCAAGACCGCGAAGGCCGCGGACCGCGCCGGCTGGAAGACCTACGACGAAACCGACGGATTCCGGCCTGGCAAGAGCGCGGGCGGCCGCCGGTGGGGGAGGCGCTCGTGAGCGACCAGCGCCTGCAGCTGGCCTGCGGCACGATCACGGCCCGCCGCCTGCACCTGTTCCGCATCGACGAGAACGGCCAGCGGGTCCCGATGACCGAAGGCGAGATCGCCAGCGCGGTCGAGGACGCCCGTCGGCTACGTCGGCGGCTGTTCACCGATCCACCCCCTCGTCCCACCGAACTCGCCCTGCTCCTCGGACACGACGCCGAGGCCGCGCCGGGCGGCTGACCTGACCCAGAACGGCGAACGAGGCGGGCCTCGACGGTGACGCGTCGGAGGCCAAAGACCGCTCGCGCGATCGCCGAGGCGGCTCCCGCCGCACCACCTGGTGACCACCCAGACCGGCCGCCCCGGAGAAATTCTCCCCTCGGGGGCGGCCACCCCTCGTGAAGGATTCCCATGCCCACCGGCGCCCGCATCCAGCTGACCCCTCTGCAGCGCAGGCTCATCGTCGCCGTCGCCATCGGAGCGGCAGTGATCGCGGCCATCGGCTTCGTCGGCTCTTACGCTGCCGTCCGCACCCTGGCCGAGGCCAAAGGGTTCGGCCGCTTCGCCCTCGCGTTCCCCATCGGTGTCGACGCCGGCATCCTCGTCCTCCTCGCCCTGGACCTGCTCCTGACGTGGCTGCGGATGCCGCTCGGCATGCTCCGCCACACCGCGTGGTTCCTCACCGGGGCCACCATTGTGTTCAACGCCGCCGCGGCCTGGCCCGACCCCGTAGGCACCGGCATGCACGCCGTGATCCCAGTCCTGTTCGTCGTCATGGTGGAGGCGGCACGGCACGCCATCGGCCGGGCGGCGGACCTCACGGCCGGCCGCCACATGGACTCCGTCCGCGTCTCGCGCTGGCTGCTCGATCCAGTCTCCACGTTCTTCCTGTGGCGCCGCATGAAGCTGTGGGAGCTGCGCTCCTACGACCAGGTCATTGCCCTGGAGCAGCAGCGGAAGATCGAGCGGGCACGCATGCGCTCCAGGTACGGCCGGAGGTGGCGCGACAAGGCGCCGGTCGAAGCCGTGCTCGCGCTGCGCCTTACCCGGTACGGCCGCGAGATGGGCGCCCCGATTGAGGGGGTGCTCGACATCGAGCACGCCCCGACCGACGCATCGCAGCTCGCTCTGGCGACGCCGCGCGTGGCGATTACGGCGAGCACGTTCGACGCCGTGGCGAAGGAAGCCATTGCCGTCGTCGAGGCGCAGCCGAGTGCAGCTCTGCCGCCCGCTCCCAAGCCGCAGCCGCAGCCGCAGCCGTCCCCGCAGCCGCAGCCGCAGCCGCAGCCGCAGCCGTCCCCGCAGCCGCAGCCGCAGCCGTCCCCGACCCCGCAGCCGCAGCCGTCCCCGCAGCCGCAGCCGTCCCCGCAGCCGCAGCCGCCTGCGCGCTCCAGGGCCAAGCCGAAGGCGAGTGCGCAGCCGAAGGCCAAGCCGACGCCGCCGCGCACCCCGGAGGAGATGGCACAGCTCCTCCTTGACGCCCTCCCGATCAACGAGAAGTGCCTGCGCGCCAACAACAAGCAGGCGTCGCTCCGGACGCTCCAGAGCGAACTCGGCATCGGCCAGCGCACCGCCCAGACCATCCAAGCTCAGCTCCCCAAGACTCTCGCCGCCGCGCTCGCGGCCGACCAGAACATGAAGGAGGCGTGACATGCCGGCCGAACCGGACATCGACGAATGGGCCGTCCAGGCCGGCTCATCGCCCTCATCGACGGCACCACGGCGGATGCGCAGCCGCAGCCGAGTGCGCAGTTGGATGCACTCGCAGCCGCAGCCGCCGTGGTGCAGCCGTAGCCGCAGCCGACCGCGGATGCAGATGCGCAGCTGGATGCGAGTGCGCAGTCGGATGCACCGCAGCCGCAGCCGACCGCGGATGCAGATGCGCAGCTGGATGCGAGTGCGCAGTCGGATGCACCGCAGCCGCAGCCGCCGTGGTGCAGCCGTAGCCGCAGCCGACCGCGGATGCAGATGCGCAGTTGGATGCGGCTGCGCAGTCTTCGCGCCACCAGCGCATCCATCCGTGGTGGTCCGGCCGGTCCACCAACCTCCCCCAGGACGAGGCGGATGCGGCTGCGCAGCCCCTGCCCGCCCAGGCCAAGGCCGACGTCTTCAAGGACGCGGCTACGCAGCCGGTCGAGACGGAGGAAAGGGAGGAGGAGAGGTCGAGAGGTTGAGGGCCAAGAAGTTGGAGCCTGAGTAAGAACAACCTCGACGACGAGGTCCGTAAGGCCGGCGGCGCCCTCTCCACCGACCGCGCACTATTGCTTGCTCGCGTCCTCGAGTAGCCGCCCTCAGTGGCGGGTAACGCCGGCAGCGGACCGCACCGTGCCGCCCTGCGGAGGTCCGGGCCCTACCAGCAACTGGCGAATCGGACCTCCTACCCGAGCCCTACCGACCTTCCTACCTACGGTAGAAATGCCTGGTCAGAGGGTTGGTAGGCGGTAGGTCACGCCACCCGGCCGGCCGCATCACGGCCGCCACCCTCGCCGGGGGAGAAGCGCGCATCGCGCCCCCGGGCCTTCTCCCCGCCGTCGGCATGTGCCGACCGCCATCGAAGTCCCCCTGGAGCCATCCATGTTCTGGCACCGTCTCGCCGCCTTCTTCGGGCGCCGTGAGCAGTTCCCGGAGATCGACACGGTCACGATCTACCCGCCCAGCGCAGCGTCCCCCCGCTCCAGCGGCGACGCCCGTACGTGCGCGTCCGGACCGCAGGCCGACTCGCTTCCGCGCGGATTCCACCCGGCCGACACCGAACGGTCCGCCGACCATCCGACCGGTCCGGACCGGCCGGAGACCCGCGAGCCGGGCCGGACCGCGGACCGCTCTCCCGATCCGGCGCTCCCCGCCGCCGACGAGCTCGCCGCCCGCGAACACATGACCACGGCCATCAACCGCTTCGGATGGGGGACCGCATGAGCACCGATCAGGGCCAGACCGGCGCGGTCGACGTCCTCCTGGCGTCGATCGACGAGGTCCTGGCCGACGCAGGGAGCGCCCCGCCGGCCGCAGATCCGGCACCGGCGGCCGCTGCCCCCACCCCGACCCAGGACCCGACTCCCGACCAGCCCCGCGCCGAGCCGTCCACGCCGCCGGTGAAGGCCGCTGAGCCCGTCACCGGCTGGTCCGGCGTTCCGCGGCCCGGCGCCCCCGAGCCCCGCACGGCCCCCGACCGCCCCCGCCAGGACGACTGGTGGGACCACGTCTACAAGGACCAGAACGCCGACCTCGACACCAACACCGGCAACCTGCCGAGCCGCCGTCCACCCGCGGGTAAGGCGCCCGCCGCCGCGCAGGCGCCGGGCGTTGTCAGCGGGGCGCCGGCAACCGTCGCCGATCTGGACAAGCACCAGGAGCCGGTGCCCTCCACCGAGCAGGAACCCGCGATCCCGCCGGACGACGCCGAGGAGAGCACGGCGAGTAACTGGGCCCGGATCACCGAACTGCTCTTCATCCAGACGACCGGCACGGAGTCCGGCGGGCCGAAGGGCCCCAACCACCGGCTGCGGAAGCTCGCCTACAACGGCACTGCCGCGGGCGCCGGTTGGGGGCTCGGACTGGTCTCCCTCTTCGAGTACGTCGTCGACAGTTCCACCGCCTACGCCGTCCCGGTCACCGCGGTGGCGCTCGCGGCCGGCGTCACCTCGATCGCCCTGCGCATCAAGGGGAGCGGCTTCATCCTTATCGGCGCGCTCGGCCTGACCACGCTCTTCCAGATGGTCACACCCGGATGGGTCGTCGGCGCGGGAATCCCGCTGGTCCTGTGGCCGATCGACGCGCGCTTGCGGATCTGGCTTCAGCGGGCCGATCCGACCTCGAAGGCGTGGAAGGCCGTCGCCTGGGTGCTCCGCATCCCCCTTGCCACCGCCGCCATCGCACTCCTCCTGCACGGAACCAACTGAGAGGCCCCGCCACCATGTACACCGCAGCCGGCCCCGTGAACCTCGCCGCCCCGTCGGCCGGCACCCACTTCCTGGGGGCCGTCGGCTCCGGCGGTGCGGCCCTCGTCGTGACCGTGGTCCTCATCCTCGGTATCCGGGGCAAGGGCAAGATCCGTCTCACCCACGACAGCGCGGTCATCACCGGCTTCATCGCCGGACAGCTGTACGCGATGGCCGGCGGAGTGTGGACCGCCCCGGGAAACATGTCCGACGGCCTCGCCCAGGCGGTCCAGCAGGGCTTCGGCTCGGGCGGCAACGTCGGCATGGGCGCCGTCGCCCTGTGCATGGGCGCCATCGCCTACGGCTCCAAGCTCAAGCCCGGCCCGGCCTCGGTCCTTGGCATCCTGACCGCGCCGATCTTCGCCGCGGCCGGCGGCATCTTCGCCATCTTCACCACGGTGCTCTCGTCGGGCCTGAACCAGCTGATCGGCTGACCATGACCATCAACCTGCACAAGCCCAAGGACATCCGGGAGCAGCAGCCGGCCGCCGACCCCGACCTGCCCGACGAGGTGCCCGCGGCGGGGTACGAGCCGAACGGCCCCGATGAACCCGCGGAAGAAGTCGGCGACAGCCCGCAGGACGAGGGCCAAGAGGAGCCCTCCGCGGAGGTCGGGGAGCCGCGCCGCCGGGCGCTGGCCTTCCCGGACCTGCGCCCCTACCTGGTCGTCAGGGGCGGCCGCAAGGCCGTCGTCCGCGGCACCGTGATCATCGTCCGCTGGGCGCACGGTCTGACCGCCGGCCAGTCGGCCCCTGCTGGTAAGCCGGCGGAGAAGGACAAGCCGGCGGAGCCGGCGGCAGGCGGCCGGAAGCGGCAGGGGGAGCGGGTGACCGCGGACGTCGTGCTCGCCACGGTGTTCGTCGGCGGCTGCGTCGCACTGACCGCGGCGCGCTACCTCCTCTACGTGATCATCTTCGTGGTCGTCGTCTTCCTCCCGGCGGCCTACCTGGTGGGCGCCTGGGCAGCCGAAGCCGCCGGGGGAGAGGCCAACAACCGGCCTTCTCCCCCGGCGTCGGACGCCGCGCGGGCACTGGATCAGGACAACGTCGCCGAACCCCCGGATCGACGAGGGGAGATGGGGCACACTGACCGCGGCGAGCCCCGGGCGGAGGACGGCGCCGACGCCTTCTCGGAACCGACCGAGGAGGAGCGGCAGGTGGCCCTCTACGAATGGGTCCGGGGCATGATCGGGAAGAGGAACGGTGTCCACCTGCGCACCCTCTTGGACGACCTCAACCATGAGCGTGAGCGGGAGGGGCTGGGAGAGGTCTCGATGGCCGACCTGCGGGCCTTCCTGGAGGGCCGCGGCATCCCCGTCCAGGACCAGCTCAAGGTGGGCAAGCACAACCGGTCCGGTGTGAGGCGAACCGACCTTCCGGAGGGCTTCACTCCCCTCCTTGGCCCTGACGGGCACGCGGTGCGCCTACTTCCCCGCCTACCACCCTCTGACCTGCGATAACTACCTACGACCTACCAGCCGCCTACCTCCGAGGTAGGCGGCGCGTCCGGCCACTGCCGGGCGTTTCGTCCCTCGTCGAAGCGCCCGGCGGCCCGCCGGCGACCAGACGAGGAGCCTTGCTTCTGTGCCCGGCTACCGGTGCGAATCGTGCCGCACCACCTATCCCGTGGGCCCCGAGGGCCTGGACGCCGTACGGGACCGTCACCGCCACAAGTTCCACGACGACGGTGTCCCCGACGAACACATCGTCGACGATGGCGTCCGGCCGCTGTCCGGCCGGCAGGTGCTGTTCGTCCTCGCGGTCCTGATCGCGGCCTCCCTCGTCTGGAAGGCCATGGCCGTGCTGGGGTGAGCCGGGCCGGCGAACGGAAACGGCCCCGCGGGCGTTCCGCGGGGCCGTGAACGAGCTTCGGGACCTACTGGTCGGTGGGCCAGCCGCCGCCGAGCTGGCTGAGCTGCGCGGCCGCCTTCACCGTGGCGTCGATGAAGTGCTGCGGCGCCTCGGGCATGACGTGCACCGGCTTGAGCAGCAAAACGGCGCCCTGGATGGTGTCGTCCCAGATGACCGGCGCGGCGATCGAGTTCCAGTTCGCCATGCACTCCTGCAGGCCCAGGGCGAAGCCCTGCTCGCGGATGTCGCCCAGGGAGGCCAGGAACGCGTCGCCGTCCTTGATGACCCCGGGCCCGGCCTCGTCGGGTATCGGACCGTGGGCCACACGCTTCTGTATCGACTCGTTCATGAAGGCGAGGATCGTGCGGCCCGAGGCCCCGGTGCGCAGCGACCGGGACACGAAGAGCACGTCGCGCGGTGTCATGCCGAGCTCGATCAGGTCGCTGTCACCGACGGCCATGTCGTAGCACTGGCGGCCGGCGCCGCCGAAAGGCGCCTTGAGGTAGAGGAACACCAGGCCGCCGTCGGTCTGCAGGCGCAGGTTCTGCAGGACTTCCCGGGACTCGTCGCCGGACAGGTTGTCGTCCGAGAGGGCGTACAGGCCGAGGTCCGCCGCGCCGGTGCCGAGCTGGTACAGCCCGCGGCCGGCGCGCACGAAGGTCTTCTTGTACGTTCCGCTGGTCAGGATCCGGCTGACGGTCGAGTCGTCGAGGTCGGCCGTTCTCGCGATGTCGGTGAGCCGCTGCGCACCGCCTCCTAGCTCGATGAACGCCTGCTGCACACGGAAGACGCGTTCGGTATGGCTGGATCCCTTGGCGCTGCGCTCGGTCATAGGCCGTACTCCCCTTGGTGCCGCCCCGCACCCCTCCCGCAGGGGCGCTCCGCCTGACGCGAAGGGGTGACCTTCGCGTGAGCCGGCACCTCGGATATTACTTGTTGGTATCGAGGCTGACCTTGCCGGTCGCCGACCGGGAGCTGAGACTACGGTGCGCCTCCGCGGCGTCGGCGAGCGGGTACGTGCCGCCGTCGATGACCTTCAGGCTGCCGTTGCTGACGGCCGCGAACAAGCCCTTGGTCGAGCGGGCCAGAAGCGTGCCCCGTTCCGCGGCGTACAGGTGCGGGAGCCAGAAGCCGGCCATGGTGATCGAGTTCTGCAGCAGGGTGTGCACCTCGACGTTGGTGAGCTCGCCGCTCGCGAAGCCGTAGACCGCCAGGCGGCCGCGCGGGGCGAGGGCTGCGACGGTCTGGTGCAGCGTCGAACCGCCGGTCATCTCGAGCGCGGCGTGCACGGGTCCGCCGGCGGCTTCCTTGATGCGCTCGGCGAGGTCCTCCTCGGTGGAGGAGTCGACGACGGCGGAGGCGCCGAGGTCCAGCGCCAGCTGACGCTTCTCGTCCGTGCTCGCCAGGGCGATCACCTTCGCGCCGACCTGCGCGGCCAGCTGCACGGCGAGTGAGCCGACTCCTCCGGCGGCGGCCGGGATGACGACCTTCTCCCCTTCCGTGACGCGGGCGACCGTGAAGAGCAGATGCCAGGCGGTGTTGCCCTGCAGTGCCAGGGGGACCGCCTGCTGGTCGCTCACGCTGTCGGGGATCTCCCAGTGCAGGCTGCGGCGTACCGCGACCTTCTCCGCGTACCCGCCTCCCTGGGTGAGGGCGACCACGCGCTTGCCTTCGGGGGTCGTTCCGACGACCTCGTTGCCGGGGATATAGGGCAGTTCGACCGGGGCGAGGTAGGTATTGCCCCTTACGTGAATATCTGCGTAGTTGATTCCGGCTCTGGTGACGTCGAGGAGCACTTCGGTCCGGCGCGGCTCGGGGTCCGGAACCTCCTCCAGCTTCAGGACCTCGGGTCCGCCGAATTCGTGCATCGTGATGGCGCGCACAGTTCTCCAGGTTCAATGATCAAGTCCGGGGGTGGTTGCCCAACAGGCTAAGCCACGTCCCCGGGGCGCCCCTGACCTGCACCCTTCTTAGCCCCGATTTCTCACCTGCTGAGAAATGAGGCCCCCTTTTCTCGCCCGCCGAGAAAGTTTAATGGCTAACTTTCTCGCCACATGAGAAAAGGAATTCATGCTTGCATTTTTGCGATAGGGGTGGACATAGTGATGCCCGCCTCCGTGCGCGTAGTGACTGAAAAGTTGCTCGCCGTTGCGGCCGCCGGGGGTGCAGGGGGTCTCACACCCATGGGTTCGCGCGTGCGGCGCGTACCTCTCTGACGCACGAGTAGAACATGTGTTCGAGTAGGGTGGTCCTCCTCCTGCGGAGCCGTACGGGACGGACGAGGGGTGGAGGACCGATGAGGAGCTGGGGACCGCGCATACGATCGATCAAAGGTGCGGCGGAGCCCCTGCTCTCCAGAGTGCCCTCCCCGCACACCGCCGCACTGCGGCAGCTGTCCTCCCACCGTGAAGGGCGGCGCCAGCGGCGGGAACTCCAGCAGGAAGTCGAGGAGATCGTCGCCTCGATGCCGATCCCGGAGCCCTTCGACCTCGACCGTCTCGTCGCCAACATCGAAGAGGTCCGTAACCGCCAGATCGCGTTCGTGCCGATCCCCGACGCACTGGTGGCCGACACCGGCCTGTGCGGGCTGTGGGTCAAGCACGCGAGCGAGCCGATCGACCTGATCCTCCACGCGCAGAGCGCCTCCCCCTTCCACCAGCAGCGCATCAAGCTCCACGAGCTCGTGCACGTCTGGCGCGACGACGCCGTCGGCGTCACAGCCGAGGAGATGGCCGAACTGCTCCAGACCGGCCTGTCCTCCCCACTGGTCGAGCGCCTCATCGGCAGCGGGAAGATCGCCGCCCGCCGCCGCTACGAAACACGCAAGGAACTGCGCACCGAGTCGGCTGCCGCCCTCATCCACGAGCAAGCCCTTCAGCCCGCGTACATCGAAGACGTCACCGCCCGCCGTCTGGCCGAGGACTTCACCTTCCCCCTCGGCGGCCCGTCCACCACCCGAGGGGATCACCATGTCTGACGTATTCGCCTACCTCATAGCGGGCCTGCTGCTCCTGCAGGCCCTGCTCAGAATCCCCGCCGCGCTCAAAGGCAGAGTGCGCGAACGCTCCTTGTGGGGCGCCTTCGCCGCCCTGGCCGCCGCCTGGCTGACCCGCACCACCCTGGGCCGGTCCGCCATCAACACGCTCGGCATCGAGGACTTCTCCTACCTGGTCAAGCACGTCCTCGCCATCCTCGGGATCTGCGTCCTGCTGCGGTACGTCACCGCGGTCTACAGCAGCACCGAAAGGTCCGCGGACCTGCCGCGCACCGTCCGCATCTCCGCCCTCGTGCACCGGATCGCGACCCGGGCCTCCCTGCTCACCGTCGCGGTGATGGCCGCGGTGTTCTTCACCCTGCTGGACACCGCGGTCTCCGACACCCCGTACTTCATGGCCCGGCACGCCGGCCAGCCCGGACTCGCCGTCTACATGTCGCTGTTCTACCTGTACACCGCGGCCGCCGCCGCGGTCTGCGCCGTGCAGTGGGGAGGCGCCGTCCGCCAGGCGCCGATGCGGTCCCTGCGCATCGGCCTGAGCATGATGTCGCTGGCCATGAGCCTGGCCGTCCTCTACGCGATCCTGCGCACCGCCTACGTCGTGCTCATCACGATCACCCCGGTCTCCGAGAGCTTCGCCAACAACCAGGAGACGGTCACCGACTCGCTGCTGTACGCCACGTTCCTGCTCTGGGGCTTCGGCGCCATCGCACCGGCCACCCGCGCCGCGCAGGGCCGCTTCCGGGCGATGCAGGACCTGACGGCAATCCACCCCCTGTGGCGCGACCTGGCCCTCACCGCCCCCGACGTCGTCCAGCGCCGCCCCAGCCAGCTCCTCGCCGGCGTACCGCTCCTCGCCCGGTTCGACACCGTGCGGGACCTGGTCGGCTACGACAGCTCCCCGTCCATGCGGCTGGCCCGTTACGTCACCGAAATCCGCGACGTCATCCACGAGCTGCGCCGCCACGCGCCCCACGAGCTGGCCGAGCGTTCCGTACAGCGGGCCGAGGAGACGGCCACCGGCCCGGACCGCGAGACCGCGGCCGAGGCCTACTGGATCCGGGCGGCCCGGGCTGCGTTCTTCGGCCGCCCCTCCGGGCAGCCGGCGCCCTTCCCGTTCCCGGCCGGCGACGACTTCGCCGCCGAGGTGCCCCATCTGCGCGACGTGGCCGCCGCGTACGGTCGCATCAAGCCCACCGAGGTGACCGCGCTGCTCAGCGGCCCGCCGGCCGTCCAGCCCGCCTCGTCCTGACATCCTGACCGGCCCCGAGCAACGGAGCACAGCACCATGACCCACGCGACCACCGAGGCCTCGGCCGCGGCCATCCTCACCGACGAGGAGGGCCGGGTGCTCATCGTGAAGCCGACCTACAAGCCGGGATGGAACCTGCCCGGCGGCCGGATCGACGAAGGAGAGACGCCGCGGCGCGCCTGCGCGCGCGAACTGTTCGAGGAGCTCGGCGTCCGGGTCACGCCCGGGCGGCTGCTGGCCCACGCCTACGTGGCGCCGCCCGGCCGGCCGGGCGCCCACGTGTACTACGTCTTCGACGGGGGGCCGCTGACCGTCGAGCAGCAGAAGGAGATCCGACTCCAGGAGAGCGAACTGGCGGAGTGCCGGTTCAGCTTCCCCGACGACATCCCGATCGAGGACATCCCGCCGGCGGTCCGGCCGCTGTGGTCGGCAGCGCTCGCAGCCCGGGAATCAGAGGGCCCGGCCTACCTCGAATTGCCGGAGAACGGCTGATTAGTGACCTTCACCAGCCGGCCGCTGGCCGGCCTTGCCCAGCAGGCCGGCAAACGTGTCGCTGATGAACTGCATGAGCTCGGGAGGGACCCCGCCGCTCTCGCCGCCGCGGGCCGCCATCACGCCGAAGTCCTGGCGCACGTTCTTGATGCGGGCCACGATCTGGGCGACCTCGCGGTCGTTGCTGCGGAAGAAGACCGGCGGCACGTCCATGGCGGCCGCCAGGGCGTCCAGGACGTCGTCGCCGGCCTCGGTCTGCTCGCCGGTGCGCAGCGCGCGCACCAGCTGCTCGTTCAGCAGCAGCCGGCCGGCCGCCTTGTTCGCCGCGCGGGCCAGGTCCTCGTCCGAGGGCCGGTTCGCCGGCACGTAGGTCCGCTCCAGCAGGTATGTGATCTTCTCCGCGACGGTCTGCGGGGGCGCAGCGGCCGCCATCAGCACCGGCGCGGAGGCCGGGACGTCGGGCACCACGGCCGGCACCTCGTTGCCGAAGCTGCGCTCCTGCGCGGCAAGCAGCTCCTGGAGCGTCACGCCGTAGGCGACGGCCAGCGGCTGCACGAAGTCCTCGGACAGCCGGCGTACCCCGCCCTCGGCCTTGCGGATCGGGCTGGGGCTGGAGGTGCCGATGAAGGCGGGGGTTTCCTTCTGCGTGTAGCCGGCGTCGCACCGCAGGTCAGCAAGGTTCGGCAGGCCGTGCCGCGGGGCGAGCTCGTTGAGGTCCATCTCGACCAGCGCGGCCAGCTTGGGCAGCTTCTCCGGGGGCGGGGTGGTCTCTCCGCCCTCGTACTTGGCGACGGCCGCTTCGCGGACGCCGAGGCCCTCCGCGATGAAGCCCTGGGTCCTGTTCCGTTCCCGCCGCCGCGCGCGGAACTTCTCGCGGTCGAAGATGCGTTCGGGCATACGGGGAACTCCTGAACTGCGCGGAAGCGGGGGCGGGGACACTTTAGCTACTTGATCGGGTCTCCAGAAGAGGATAACTTTCCTCGGGTGACCTTGGCGGTTGGATGCCGCCAGGTGGCATATGCCCACCCTGTTCCGCTATCGAACGCCCGCCCCGGCGAGGGGCGGATCGCCGGACCCGGCCATCCAGTGGCCTAGGAACCGTGAAATGACCGGGTCCGGCAGGTTCCCCGAAGGGAGATCTGGATGAGTGTTGCATCTTCCACAGCACTTTCGCACCGTACCCGCCGGATTCGGTATCCGGTCGTTGCTGCTACGGCGGTTGCGCTGGGCGCAGGCATTCTGCTGGCGCCGAGCGCCAGCGCGGCGGACAAGTGGGGCCCCGGATACCTGATCCCGGACAGCTCCGGGAAGCCGGACACCTCGCACATCGGCGCCTACGGCAAGCCGGGCTCGCTCTTCCCGAATGCCGCCGGTCACGCGTACTGCGCAGACCCCACGCTCGAGGGCCCCGAAGCCGGCGGCCACTACGGGCCCATCACCACGTTCACCTCCTGGACCTCCAAGACCACCGGCCAGCCGGTCCCCGCGCAGAACGTCGCCCGCGCCGCCTACGTGCTGAGCACCTACGGCGACACCACCGACGACACCCAGGCCGCCGCGGTCGACGCCGTCGTCTACACCTACCTCGACCCGGGCACCACCTACGCCCTGCCCTCCGGGCAGCGGGCCCTGCAGCGCCTGGGCTACCCAAACGTCCCCGCCACGGCAAAGAACAAGGCCGAGGCGTTCCTGACCGAGGCCGCGACGTTCGCCGGCCCCTACACGGTCAACATCCACACCCCCAAGGGCCCGGTCCACCCCGGCGACAAGACGCCCATCACCCTCGACGTCACCTCCGCCTCGGGCGCCAAGCTGCCGAACGTCAAGATCCACCTCGACGGATCCGGCGCCGCCGACGGCTCCGGTGACGTCACCACGAACTCCGCCGGCACGGCCACCGCCAGCGTCACCGCCTCCAAGGACGGCACCGTCGACCTGACCGCCGAGGCCGCCGCCCTTCCAGCGGACCAGCTGCGCGCGCAGATCCCGAGCAACACCTCTGCGCAGCGCATGGTCGTCGCCGGCGGAACCTCCAGCGCCAAGGCGACCGCCCACCTCCAGGTGACGACCGCCAAGGGCTCCGTCAAGGTCACCAAGACGGCCTCGGACACCCACAAGGCGCTGGCCGGCGTCGAGTTCGAGATCAGGGACAAGGGCGGCAAGACCATCGCCTCGGGCAAGACGGATGCCCAGGGGCAGTGGACGGCCGACGCCCTCACACCCGGCACCTACACCGTGCACGAGGCCCAGGCCGTCGATGGCTACCAGCTCGCCGCCGACCGACGCGTCAGCGTCGGTGACCTGAAGACCTCCACGGTGTCGGTCACGGACACCCGGATCCCCCAGCCGGCCAAGCCGAAGCCGCGGCCGGTCACGATCACGCAGCTGCCGAAGACCGGCGCCTGATCCCCGGCGGCCCAACGGCCGCCCGTACGGCGGGGCGACGCCCCAGTGTCGCCCCGCCGCCCTCACCTTCTTCCTGCCCGCAGGCCTTGACCGCTGGATGCGCCATGCCCGAAAACCGCACGTCCCCGGCCCAGCCGGACCCAGAATCCGAACCGACCACCTCACCCAGCCGCAAGATCATCATCGGGGCCGGCGTGGCCCTGGCCGCCCTCGGCGTGACCGCCGCCGCCCTCCTCACGCCCGGAAGCGACGCCCACGAGCAGCGCGCCGCGTCCGGCTCCACCGCCGCGGCACCTTCCGCGGCAGCCGACCCGCTGACCGGCACCCCGCAGTCGAAGGCCTCGCACGCTCCCGACCACACCCGCGACTCCACCACCCAGGCCGACAAGGCCCTGCGCACCTGGCGCTCCACCAACCCCGCAGCGGGCAGCGGGGTCGGCGGCAAGCCCGCCGCCGGCACCGCCGGAGCCATCCACGAGGTCCTGCGCATCCCCGCCCTGGGCGCCACCTGGTCACAGCCGGTCTACGAAGGCGTCGACGACCCGCAACTCCGCGCGGGCGTAGGTCACTTCCCCACCACCGAACAGCCCGGCCAGATCGGGAACTTCGTACTCGCCGGCCACCGGAGCGGTGTCAGCGCTCCGGCCTTCCGCGACATCGACCGCATCAAGCCCGGCGCCACGGTCACCGTCACCACCGCCCAGCGGGTCACGTACACCTACACCGTCACCCGCGTGCGCACCGTCGCCCCCACCGACGTCAACGTCATCGCCCAGGTCCCCGACCACCCCGCCGCCACCCCCACCAAGGCGAAGCTGACGCTCGTCACCTGCTGGCCGGCCGACGGTCACGCCAAGCGGGTCGTCGTCGAGGCAGACCTCGCCTCCGCAAAGGGGGGAGCGTAGTGAGCGACGACCTTGACGAGCCCACGCCGGCCGCCGAGAAGGTCACCGTCCAGCCCGCAGCCCCGTGGCCCGTCTACAACGTGGATCGCGCCCAGGCCGAGCTGATCGCGATGGAATTGCTGACCAAGGGCTTCTCCCAGTTCCGGGTCCGCCACATGACCCAGCTGTCGGCCTACAACGTGCGCCGCCTGGCGAGCATCGTTGCCGAGGAAGCGGCCAACCCCGCCACGCCGCGCATCGTGTGCCGCACCCCCCAGCGCGCGCCCCGCCCCCTGCGATCCTCCCAGGGCGTACGCATCCAGCCGGCCCGCCCGCACCGCGTGACGCGCCCGGCGCCCGAGCCGCAGCCCGAGCCGGAGCAGATGGCCCTCCCGCTCGACTGACCCGCGCAGCCCCGGCTGCCCGGCACCCCCGTCCAGGCCCGCGACGCCGCGGGTCTACCCCGTCGCACCCAAAAACACCTGGACCCACCGTGCCCCGCCTCTCCGCCCCACCCGCTTTCGCCCCGGCGGCCGCCGCGACCGTGCCCGGCCCCGCCCAGTGGCTGGCCCAGTCCGACTGCCGGATCGCCCCGGACGCCTGCAGCTGGCTCCAGGCCGTCCACTGGTTCCACGACCACGGCCCCCGCGCCCACGGCCGGTCCCACGGCCCCAGCCGCATCGGCCGCACCACGCTGCGCCTGGCCGTCGTGCTCGCCCGCCTCAAGGAGTGCCGCCCCGGAGTCGACACCCTCGCGTCCTGGCTGCAGCTGTCCGAGCGCACCGTCCAGTACCACCTGCGCCTGCTGCGCGAGGCCGGACTGCTCGCCTACATCTCCAAGGGCACCAGGATCTCCGGAGTCGGCGGCCGCGCCAGCGAGTTCGCCCGTACCGTGCCCCCGCTCTTCGACACGGCCCTCGGCCTGCGCACCGGTCCCTCCGAGCAGTACATCCGGGCCGTCCACGGGATCGACGAAGACCACCGCCCCCTGATGGCACGTCTGGTGAAGAAGGCCCGGCGCAGCCTCAAGCCGAAGCGGACAAAGGCCGTGAAGTCCCCTAATTCTGCTGCCGGTTCGGCGCCCTCGTCTTGCACCCCAAGGGGGGTTGGTACTTCTAGTTCTTCTACTACCGGTACTACTTCGCTTCCCCCTGAGAGCAAGCTCGGGGGCGGGACGAGCAAGTCCACCTCCGCCGAGAAGAATCAGCGCGCCCAGCGCGGACCGCGCCGGCTGAACACGGTCGGACGGCGCTACCAACTCGCCTTCGAGCTCGTCCAGCAGCTCGACTGGCTCAGCCGCGCCGCCGTCCCCCGGATCGCCTGGATCTGCCGCGACGTCGCCGACGCCGGCTGGACCGCGACCGAGGTCATCGCCGTGGTCAGCCAGGACAGCCCGCCGCACCGGGTCCGCCGCCCTTCCGGCTTCCTCGCCGGCCGCCTCAACGGCGCCCACCGCCTGTACGACACCCCCGCCAAGCGGCAGGCCATCGTCGAGTGGTGGCGGGCATCCCGCCAGGCGGCACGGGACCGGCACGCCGAATGGGCCGGCGACTGGCAGCCCCCGGCCAGCAGGGCCGTCGCCCGCCGGGTCAACGACGCCCTCGCCCAGGTGCTCCGGCCCGCGCCCGCTCCCGCCCTGGACGCCCTGCCCGTCGGCGACGACGGCCTCGCCGACCTCGAGCACCTCACCCGCGACGAGATCGTCGACCTGCGCGCCGCCGCGATGAAGGACAGCGGCCTCATCGAGACCACGATCGCCGTGTGCGGCGAGAACTACGCCCGCCGGCTGTTCACCAACCACCTCGTCGACCAGGCCCGCCGCCTGCGCGGCACGGGCCGGCTGACCCTGCACCCCCACTGGGAGCCGGCATGAGCAACCCAGAACCCACCGGCGTCGACCTCGCCCGCGTCGCGCTCCTGGCCGCCAAGGAAGCGGCCAGGAAGCGCGGCGCCGACGGAGGACCTGCTGCCCGAAAGCCCAAACACCGGCCCCAAAGCCTCCAGCGCGGGGGTGACGGACGCGATCCCGTCGGCCTCGGCGCCGCCCTCAGCCGCCTGATGACCGAACGCGGATGGGAAGCACCCGTCGCCGGCGGAAACGTCCTGGAGCACTGGGACGAGATCGCCAGCCCCGAATTCGCCGGCCCCGACTTCGCC
Organism: Actinacidiphila yeochonensis CN732; assembly: GCF_000745345.1. Lineage (NCBI taxonomy): Bacteria > Bacillati > Actinomycetota > Actinomycetes > Kitasatosporales > Streptomycetaceae > Actinacidiphila > Actinacidiphila yeochonensis. Next base: position 198,068 of record NZ_JQNR01000002.1, read on the forward strand.
CGACACGTCCGCGCCGTCGCCTTCGACGCCGACAGCGGCCGACTCGACCTCCTGCCGGACTCCACCGCCTGGGCCACCCAGGCCCGCCTCATCGCCGTGAAGCTCATGGCCCGCGCCAACGACCACGCCCAACTGCGCAGCCACGGACCGCTCGTACGCCGCATCGAGGTCCTCCGCCCCGGCACTCGGTCCCGCAACGGCACCGCGGCCGCAGCGCCAGCGGCCGAGGAACGCCGCACCCCGCCGCAGCCGTCAGCCGGCAGTCGCTCCCGCCCGCCGACTCAACTCTCCGACGAATACCAGCAGCTCAGGGAACGCATGACCGCGCAGCGGGCCGAACGAAGGCGCCAGGACCAGGCCGCCCCGTACGAGGACCGCAGCAATCACCACCGCGAGCCGGCCGAGGCCTTCACCTCCGCCAGCACCCGCCGCACCGCACGAACGGACGTCTCCCGATGAACGAACCGGCCCAGGACCCCGAGACCACCGCCCGGCCGACCGCCTCGACCGTCACCGACCCCCAGCTGGAGGACCTGTACCGCGACCTGGACGCGACGCGCGCCCAGCGCGACTACCTCCTGCTGCTGCTCGCCACCCGCATCATCGGAGGCCGCCCGTGACCACCGCCGTCGCGCTCCCCCACCAGGACGACACCGTCCTGAACTGCACCACCACAGATCCCGAAGCCTTCCACGACGACGCCCACGCCGCCCTGGCCAAGAAGCTGTGCGAGGACTGCCCGCTGGCCAAGGCGTGCCGCAGCCGGGCACGGACCCTCCGGGAGTGGGGAACCTGGGGCGGCGAGACGACCGCCGAGCGTGCCGCCGCCGGATTCGCGCCGCCCGGATGGCGCGGCCGCGGCCACCAACGGGAGAACCGCCCATGCGGCACCCCGGCCGCCTACCGCCGGCACATCCGCGCCAAGGAGAAGCCGTGCACATCGTGCAAGGCAGCCGAATCACGCCGCCGCGCCGGCTCCACACGGCGCCCCCGGCGCCGCGTGCGGCGACGGCCGCGGACCACCGCCGGCGTCTGAACCCGGCCCCGCCCGCTACGGTGCACCACCACGGACCGACCGACCAGGACGCCGAAGATGATCTTCCGCAAGCTCGACCCGCCACTCGGCCCCGACGGGCGCCCGGACTACGGCCTGCCCGCCGCCGTCCTGGCCGCGCTGGCCGCCCTCACCTTGGCGATCGCGGCCATGTACGCGGCACTGGCGTCGCGATTCCTCCACGACCACCCCCGCTGGGCAAGTACGGCGATCGTGGCAGCGGCCGTACTGCCGGGCACCGGGATCTTCCTCCTCGCCCGCCGACTCCTCGCCCGCCACGGCCTCTACCTCTGGCAGAGCTGGGCGGCGGCCGCAGTCGCCACCACCCTCATGTACGCAACCCCCGGGTGGGCCTACGGCATCTTCCCGCGCGTCGACGACCGCTACGAACGCGAGCTCGGAGGCCCCGGGCACTGCTTGCACGACACCCCCTACGACCTGAAGCGGGCGAGAACCACCTACGCCGGCGACCACCCCGGGCGGATGGTCGTCGAACCGCTCCACAGCGGCCTGCCAGCCCTGCAACTCGACAACGCGGTCAACGGAGGACTCCGCCACCTCACCCCCGCCGACGCGGCCGCCCGCCGGATCCTCGCCCAGCACAACTGCTGACCCCAACCGCGGCGCCACCGGCCGAGCGGCCCGCCCTCCTCCGAGCCATCACGCCACAGCAGCGCACGGCACCGACATCACGGCGTCTCGGCGTACGCACAGGGCCCAGCTCCCTGACACGCCGGTCCCGCGATGGGATGATGAAGGCGGCCCAAGCACCAACCGCTCCTTCGAACAGCACCGGGCCACGAGTAGAAGGAACCCCTTCATGCCCATCACGCCCGAGCAGGAGAACCTGCTCACCCTGTGCGCCGTACGCCACAACGATTCCCTGCTGGACTGGCACCTGCTGGCCCGGACCTGCCAGACCTCCGCAGGTCTGGACGCCCTCCTCGATGGCGAGGTCCCCGAGGACTCCGCCGCTGCCAAGCGGTGCCTGCCCATCCTGCGCGGAGCCCTCGCCGAAGGCCTGGACGACGCCCGCGCCCGGGCCCGCCACGAAATCGACGCCGCCGAGAGCGCCGGCGCGGAACTCGTCACCGTCCTGGACCGGCACTACCCCGACAACCTGCGCCTGGTCCCGAACCTGCCGCCCTTCCTCTTCCACCGCGGGCCCCTGCTGCCCCGAGACGCGCGCTCAGTCGCCGTGGTCGGCACCCGCAAAGCCTCCGCGGACGGCCTCAAGCGCGCAGCCCGGATGGCTCGAGGACTCGTAGAGAACAACGTCGCCGTCTTCTCTGGCCTGGCGAAAGGCATCGACTCCGCCGCTCACCAGGCCACCCTCGACGCCGGCGGCCGGACCGTCGCGGTGATGGGCACCGGCATCGCCGCCCCCATCTACCCGGCCGAGAACCGACCCCTCGCCCGCCGCATCCTCGACGCCGGCGGCGCCCTCGTCTCGCAGTTCTGGCCCAGCAGCCCGCCAGCCAGGTGGACCTTCCCCCGCCGCAACGTCGTCACCTCCGGGGCCACCCTCGGCTCCATCGTCATCGAGGCCTCCAGCACCTCGGGCGCCAAGATGCAGGCGCGGATCGCCGCCGAGCACGGCAAGCAGGTCTTTCTGCTCCGCTCGCTCGCCGCCGTCCAGCCCTGGGCCCAGGCGATGCTCGAGGAGGGACGAGCGGTCGAGGTGAGCGAGCTCGACGATGTCCTGCGGCGCCTGGCCACCCCCGAGCGCATCCAGCAGGCCAGCGAGCAGCGCATCCAGCTCGCCCTGGCGGTGCAGTGACCGACTTCGCCCTCCCGGAACCCCTCGGGTTCCCGAACTGCCGGCGCTGCGCCTACCTCATCAACGGCACCCCGCGGATCTGCGGCACCTGCGCCGGACGAACGCTCCAGCCGATCCCCGAATCACACTGCCTGACCTGCAGCCAGGCCCTCGCCCCCGGCCGGCCGTGCGCCAACACCCTGTGCGGCTGGCGCGAGGGCAACGACCGGCGCACCCGCAGCATCAGCCGCATCGACGCCGTCGCCCAGTACAGCGGCATGTTCGCCGCTTACCTGCGCATCTTCAAGGAGACGCCCGGGCAGGAATTCCTCGCTGCCATCTTCGGGCGTCTGCTGGTCGGATGGATGGAGACCCATCCTCACCTCGTCGCGGACATCGACCTGATCGTCGGCAACCCCACCCACCCCGACCGCAAACCCATCCAGCACATCGAAGCGATCATGACAGCGGCCTACGCCGAGGACACCGCCAGCCGGTGGCCCATCGCGCCACCGGGTGACACCGTCCTGATCAAGACCAGCGTCACCGAGGCATCGAAGGATCGCGGCTTTGCCGGCAAAGAACAGGCGGCCTGGGACCATGTCGGCGCCGTCCGCCGCAACGCCGCCTACCGGGAGACGATCCGGGACGCACGCATCCTGCTCGTCGACGATGTGTGCACCACCGGCCTGCAACTCAACTACATCGCCGGCGGCCTTCTGCGTGCCGGCGCGCGAGAAGTCCGCGGCCTTGTCCTGGCCCGCGTTCCGTGGAGGTACTGACCCGTGCCCACAGCTACTCTCACCGGCGAACTCCACGCAGCCCTGCACAGTTGCTTTCCCGAGCGCCTGCCCGAGTGGCTCACCGCCACCGCACCCCGCTGCGGCACCGGCAGCACCACTGCCGTCGACCTCACTGCCGAGCAGGACCAGGAACTCGCCGAGCTCACCGCCCTGGCCTGGTGGGAGTGCGAACAGGCCGTCGGCGACGCCGACCCCTTCGCCGCAGTGTTCGCCGAGGCCTGCGCCCGATATCTACAGACGCAGCACCAGGGCTGATCACCGAAGTCTCGTCACCGTCACGGTCGCATGCCGGGTCGTCCCGGCGAGCACCTCGGCGACCAGACCCGTGTCCACGGCTGTGTACGGCTCCCCAGCGCCGGTGCGAGACCGGGATCCCGTCCCCACCCCGAGCAACCGGTCACCGACCGCGGCCGCCACCGGCGCCGGCACCGCCCGCGACAACGCCGTCCGCCCGTCCGGGAGTCGTACCGCCAGGGCGCGGGGCCGCCGCGGCGATCCGGTATAGCCCACCACCTCGGCGTCCACCGTCTCGGCATGCCGGACCTTCAGCCACCCGGATCCGCTTCGCCCTGAGCGGTAGCTCGACGAGGCACGCTTGGCCACGACTCCCTCCAGACCTTGAGCGCGAAGGGAGTCGTACCAGACCATCGCGACCTCGCGGTCATCGGTCGCCGGCACCGCCTGCAGCGGCGGCCCGACGCCGCCCAGCACGTCGAGCAGCAGCGCACGCCTCTCGCTGTACGGCCGGCTCCGGACGTCTCCGAACTCGCCGTGCGACAGGATGTCCCAGGCCGCGAACGACGCGGGGTACTGCTCAGCCAGCCGCGCGGCCCGCGCGGGGGAGGAGGCGGCGCGGGACTGCGCCGCTGCGAAGTCGACCACTCCGTCGATGAACACCACCGCCTCGCCGTCGATCACGGTTCCAGTCGGCAGCACGACTCCCGCGCGGGCCAGGTCGGCCCACACCGATGTCACATCCCGCCCTGAGCGGGCCTGCATCCGCACCGAATCGTTCTGCCTCCACAGCAGCGTTCGGTGACCATCGAACTTAGGTTCGAACCACCAGCCGGGCCCCTGGGGCAGATCGGACACCGACTGCGCCAGGGCCACGGACACCGGAAACTCCACACCCCCAGCCTGCAGCCCGCTGCCGCCTCTCGCCCGTCCAGGCGCCCCGGCGCAGCGAGGCCCGACCATGCCCCTCACGAAGATCACCCGACCGAGGAGTGCCGCCGCAAGTCCCGGGTACCGGACGGCCGCCGAACCGTGCTCCGAGCTGGCGTCGAGCCGTCCATTGTCAGACCCCCTCCTTAAGCTGATACGTACACATATTCGAAATGGGGTGCGCCCTGACTCCCGAGCAGGTTCAGCAGATGTGCTGCGACGTCCTGGCCAAGGGGCCTGACATCGCGGACGCGTCCCCCTGGTCCGCCCGCACCGGCCTGGAGCTGACCTTCAGCACCGGCGCCCGCCTGTGGCTCGCCATCACCACCGCCAGTGCGGATGCCGCCTCCGTGCCCACCGATGCGCCGGCCCCGCCTCAGCTGCTCCCGAAACTGATCCGCCAGGACCAGACCATTCCGCTGCTCGACGCCGAGCTCTACCTCGCCTCCGTGTTTCAGGGAGCCGGGGAACCGCAGATCCGCAGCGCCTATGCGTACAGCGCCCGTGCCGCGCGCCCTCGCAATCCGGGAATCGGCCTCCTGCTGGCCGACGGCGGAAGGGCGTACCTGCCGATCGCTCACACAGCGCGAGCCGGCCAGGGTCCGGGACGCCGGCCCTTCGAGCAGCTGCAGGAACTCCTCTGACGTGCAAGCAACGGCAAGATGAACAGAAATACGCCAAAGATTAGAATTTCTGTTCCAAAGTGACGGCATGGCGGGTTATCGTCCGATGTAAAGCCAGAGGGGGAGACAATGCACGACGCCGCCGACCGCCCCAGACGCCCGAAGGGTATCCAGGGAGGCGCAGACGCCCTAACTGAGCGTCAGGCCAAGGTCGTCGACGCGATCCGAGACCACACCCTGCGACGCGGCTACCCCCCGTCCATGAGGCAAATCGGCGAAGCCGTCGGACTCGCGAGCACCTCGGCCGTCTCCTACCAGCTGCGCCGGCTCGAAGAGATGGGCGTCGTCGGCAAGGACCCCCGCCGGCCGCGGGCCTACTGCGTCCTCATCGCCGAGCCGAAGCCCGCGGACGCCGACGAGCCGGCCGCCCAGCGCGCTGTACCACCACATTCCGTCACGGCCCCCGTCCTGGGGCGCATTGCCGCCGGAGCTCCGATCACCGCGGAAGAGCACGTCACCGACGTCCTCACCCTGCCCCTGCAAGTCGTCGGCAGCGGTGACCTGTTCGTCCTGACCGTCACCGGCGACTCCATGGCCGGTAACGGCAGCATCCTGGACGGCGACCTCGTGGTGGTGCGCCGCCAGCCCGACGCGGAGAACGGCGACGTCGTCGCCGCCATGATCGACGGCGAGGCCACGGTGAAGAGGTTCCGGAGGACGGACGGCGCCGTCTGGCTCCTTCCCGACAACCCCGCCTACGACCCGATCCCCGGCGCCGACGCCACCGTTCTGGGCAAGGTGACCGCCGTCCTGCGCAGCCTCTGAAGTCCCCTCACCACGCGGCTGCGGCCGGACGAGACCCCTCTCGTCCGGCCGCAGCCGCGTCGGCGTGTGCGCGGCAGGCACACGCAAATTCTCGACCAAAGCCCCTAAACAGGGCGGGTGTTCGTGCAGCGGCGGCCCGGCGCCTACGCCCGAGCCGCCCGGCCGAAAATCCCGAATCTTATCCACAGGCAAGTTCTTCTAGCTTTCCCGTGTGCCTTTCCGCACCGGGACAAAGCGAATTCCCGAACAGCGGGAAAGTATCCGACGCTGATTCGAGAGGTTGAAGATGAACGCACGCCGCATAGCCGTACTCGCTGCCACCGCTGCGGCCGTAGCCCTGCCCGTACTCTCCGCGCCTGCGGCGACCGCCGCTCCCCAGCAGGTCACAGCCGCGGCTTCCCGCGACTGCCACGACCCCGGCCCGTGGGGCATCCACGCCAAGGCCGTGACCCTGCGCAGCAAGCCGTCCACCGCGTCGACAGCCCTGGGAATCCTCTACAAGGGCCACAAGTTCTCCGTCCATTCCACCAAGGGAAATTGGGTGAACGTGACGGACAAGACCACCGGAGTTCGCGGCTGGGCCTCGCAGAACTACGTCTACCGCGACGTCTACATGTGCCTGGACTGATGCGCCGCAATTCCGGGCGCGCCGCACGGCGCACGCCGTCGCGCCCCGCATAAGCCCCCAGCCCGCAGGTACCCCCGTCCGCGGCTGGGCCCGGCCGAGACCCGCTCCCGTCCTTCACGCGGGTCTCGGCCCGGGGGCGCCGTCCTCCCGCACCCGGGCGGCGCCCCCTTCCTTCATCTCCACCAGCCCTTCGAGGAGCGCAGTTGACGAACCACCACGTCCAGGCCGCGTCCCTGACCGCCGGCACCCTCTTCCCGGTCGTCGTCCTCGACGACCACCCGAGGTGGACGCAGTCCGCCGCCGGCGCAGCTCCCGAGCCTGCCACGCACCCCGCGGGACTTCTCGTGCTGCGCGCCGCCGCGCCGGCCGGCAGGGCGCGCGACGGACTCACCCAGCTCCAAGCCGCCGCGGCCCAGTTCCCGAAGACCCCGCCCACCGCGCAGAGCGTCGCCGAACTCCACCGCCGCCTGCCTCCCTACGTCCAGGCCGTCGCCCTCCCCGCCCCGGCGCTCTACGGGCCGTGGACGGCACGCACACCGACGGCTGCCTGAACCGCGCTCCGCTCACCGCGGACCGGCGCCTCACCCGGACGCCGGCGAGCGTGTCGCACCGCCACGGCGCACCAGCTCCGGAGGAGACCCGTGTCCCACACCGCCGCACCCTCACCCCCGCACCCGGGGACGGCCGTGCCCGGACCGGCTCGCACCAGGAACTGGCCGGCCCCGATCTGGACCCTCATGCTCGGCACGTTCGCGGTCAGGGCCGCCGGCTTCACCTACCCCTTCTTGCCCTACCACCTGAGCACCCTCGGCTTCGGGACGGCAGAGGTGGGCCAACTCCTCGCTGTCTTCGGCGTCGGCTGGCTCACCGGGTCACTGGTCGTGGGCTGGTGCGCCGACCGCCTCGGACGGCGCACCACCCTGGTGACCGCGATGCTCGCCGGCGCCGGAACGCTGCCGCTGCTCGCCGGGGCGCACACACCCGGGGCGGTCGCCGTGACGGCCTTCCTGGCCGGCGCGGTCTACGACGCGAGCCGGCCCGTCTTCTCCGCGACCATCGCCGACACCTTCCCCGACGACGGGGCCCGCGCCTCCGTCAACGCCTGGAGACACTTCGCGGTCAACGCCGGCGCCGCGGCGGCCGGAACCGCCGGCGGCCTGCTCGCCGGCCCCCTCGGCATCACCACTCTGATCTGGATCAACGCTGCCATGTGCGCCCTGTTCGGCGTGCTCTCCTGGCTGGTTCTCCCGCCCGACAGGCGAACCACCCCAGGTCAGTCCGCTCCCGCGCGTTATTACCGCTCCGCCCTGGGCGACACACGGCTATGGCTCCTCCTGGCCGCCAGCCTCGCCGCGTTGACCTGCGTGGCCTGCCTGTTCAGCACGCTCCCGATGCTGATGACCAGCCGGGGCCTGTCGGCGGCGGACTACGGGCTCACCCAGACCGCCAACGCCGTCGCGGTGCTGGTCCTCTCCCCGCTGCTCAACCGACGGCTCACCGCCCTGGCGTCCCGGTCCACGCCGATGACGGGCCTCCTGGCGTTCAGCTCCCTCCTGCTGGGCACCAGCATGGGCGCGGCCGGCCTGGCCTCGACGACATGGGAGTACAGCCTCACCGCGGCCCTCGCCGTCCCGGGCGAGATCCTCGCCTTCGTCGCCGCCGGCGACATCCTCAACCGGATCTCCCCGCCGCACGCCCGCGGCCTGTACGCGGGGGCCTGGGGTACGACATTGGCCGGCGCGATCATCCTCGCCCCGTCGCTGGCCGCCTGGTCTCTCTCCCTCGGCGGGACCGCCGCCGCCGCAACCGCGACCCTGACCGTCGGCGTCCTGGGCGCCCTTCTGTGCTGGCCCCTCGCCCGCAGCACCACGGCGCCGTCCGGCCCGGCACGGCCCGCCCGACGGAGGAGCCGGTGGTGAACCTGACCCCGCGCCTGGCGCCGACCCGCCGCCGAGGGGCACCGGCCAACCCGCCGACGGCCAGCGCGGGTGCTGGCGGTGCCGAACCCTCCACGGGCCGCGCCCGCTTCACCGGCCGGCTGCGCCGCATGGGCCAGGGGCTGGCTCTGCCCATCACCGCCATGCCGGCCGCCGGGCTGATGCTGCGCCTGGGCCAGGATGATTTGCTCGGTCGCGTCGACGGTCTGCACCGCGCCGCAGCCGTCCTCTCCGGAGCAGGCGGGGCCGTCCTCGACTACCTTCCGGTGCTCTTCGCTATCGGCGTCGCCCTGGGACTGGCTCGCGGCAAGGACCACGCCGGGCCCGTCGTCGCCTGCGTAGTGTCCTACCTCGTCCTGTCCCGCGCCGTCCTCGTCCTGAACCCGCTGCCCGCCGACCAGCTCGGCACCCCGCCCGCACGCTGGCCCTACGGCGCACTCACCGGCATCGTTGCCGCGCTGCTGGCGATGGCCGTCTGGAACCGGGTCGACGGCCGACGCCGGATCCCGCCCTTCGCCGCCTACGGCATCATCTGCGTGGCCGCGCTCACCGCCGGCAGCCTGCTCGGCTTGGCCTACCCCGCCGTCGACCACGCCCTGACGGCATCCACGGCGGCCGTCGCCGACCACCCGGTGCTCGGCGGCGGCATCTTCGGGTTCTTCAACCGGCTCCTGCTGCCCCTGGGCCTGCACCAGGTACCCAACGCCGTCGTCTGGTACGTCGCCGGCGACTGCGGCAACGGAGTCCGCGGTGACATCCCCTGCTTCTTCCAGCAGCACGACCCGCACGCCGGCATCTTCATGACCGGCTTCTTCCCGGTGTCCATGGCTGGCCTGCCGGCCGCCGCGATCGCCATGTGGCGCAGCGCGCTCCCGGAGAACCGGCGCCGCGTCGCCGGCCTCCTGCTCCCGGCCGCCGCCATGTCCGCGATCGCCGGCGTCACCGAACCCATCGAACTCGCCTTCGCGTTCACCGCGGCGCCGCTCTACCTCGTCCACGCCGTCCTCACCGGCGCCAGCCTGGCCCTGGTCAACGCCTTGGGCATCCATTCCGGCTTCGTCTTCAGCGCCGGGGCCCTCGACTACGCCTTCAACTACCCGATCTCCACGAAGCCCCTGCTCCTGCTTCCCATCTCCGCGGGATACGGAGCCCTCTACTACGTGTTGTTCCGCTTCCTGATCACCCGGTTCAACCTCCGCACCCCAGGCCGCATCCCCCAGCAGCCGCCCGCTGACGGCGAGCGGATTTCCGGAACCCCCGACAGGACCCCTGGTCCCGCCCCTGCCACCCACGACCAGCGGGAGACGACATGAACGAACGGACCGTCCAGACCGCCTACTACGGCATCGGGGCGTTCTTCCCCGTGATCGTGCTCGACCTCCGCGCACGCTGGGGCAGACCCGTGCCTCCAGCACTGCCCGCACTCGCCTCGACGGGCCCGGCCGAGATCCTCGCCGTCCGATGGACCGGCACCGAGCGCGATGCCGCAGACGCCGAAGCACTCCTGCAGCAGGCCGCTCAAGACGCCCCAGCCGAGCCGAGCGGCGACCGACTGGACCGGTTCCGAGCGCGACTGCCGGCCTCTCTGTTCCTCATTACGCTGCCCCCGACCGCCCTTCTCGGGCCCTGGTCCGATCGCCCCGGCCGCCGTCCGCCCCGACCTGCCCCGAGCACCCGAGCCGCCTGAGCCGAACCTGCCCCGCACCGCCCGAAAGGCCGACGTGTCCCGCCCCACCGCCCAGATCGCCGTCATCACTCCGACCACCCTGGACCCCGTACGCCTGGGCTACCTGACCGAACTGCACGACAGTCTGGAGCGCCAGACCGTGCCCTTCGAATGGATCCTGGCTCCCAACGGCCCCGACGCCGAACTCCGGCGCCTCCCACCGCAGATCGCGGCCGACCCCCGCGTCATCATCTGCGCCAGACCACGCCCCGGCGCCGCCTACGCCCGCAACACCGCCCTCAACTACGTCACCGCCCCCTACACCTGCTACGTCGACGACGACGACCTCCTGCCGGAGGGCTCCCTCGCCACTCGCCACGAACACGCCGTCCGTACCGGTCTGGACTGGGTCGCCGGCTGGAGCGCCGACCTGCACGCGGACGGCACCACGCGCACCTGGGTATGCCCAACGCCCGTCGGCAGACACACGCCAGGACAGGTGTGGACCTACTGGAACTCCCCGGAGACCAAGCCGCCGCTGGGGCACACCATGCTGCTGACCCGCACCGAGCTCCTGCGTTTGTCCGCCGGCCACGGCGGACTGGTCAAGGGCGAGGACTACGTCCTGGTCCTGGGCGTCACCGGACGAGGCGCCGGCGAACTCCTGCCCGAAGTCGTCTACCTCTACCGGGATCACGCCCACCAGATGACCGAGCAGACCGACTACCGCGACGCCTCGGAGTACGACGCGCGGCGCTTCGCCTTCCTCCACGGTCAGGAACTGCACCGGGCAGCTCAGCGCCAACTGCTCGCCGGATCGGCCACCCCTTGAGGACCTCGTGCGCGCCGCGGCCGCCCGCTCCGCCCGCGTACGCTGACCGTCCGGCGGCCGGCCCGGGAGCGCTTCGCCCGGGGGCTTGCCGGAGCTGCATACGAGGCAATCCGTGCATCACCGCAGACGAAGGAGACCGAGGATGGCCGTCGATGCCGTACCGCCGAACGCCGCGTCCGCCGGCCTGACGTCGATACGCGCCCGGCTCGCACGAATTGCCGTCCTGCCCCTCCTCGCGGGGGCCGCGGTACTCCTCCTGGCGCCGGTCCTCCTGGCGGTCCTGCCCCCCTCGTTCCTGTCCGGCGCTCTCGCCGCCGCGGCCGCCGTGACCGCCGTCGCCACCGTAGGCCGGGGCATGCGCCTGATCAGGCGGGCCTGCACCACCGCCGAGACCCGCCTGTCCCGGGTCCGGCTGTTCTTCCGCTACCCCCACACCACCAGCCAGTCGATCGACGAGGATCTCCACGACCTGGAACTGGCGCTGCATGCCTGCCTGTTCGGAGTGGTGGACCTCGTGCCCGAAGACCAGGCCAACACGCTCGTCGACATGCTGCGCCGCGCCGCTCAGGACAGCCCCGCACGCCTCAACGCCGAGCTGGACCGACAGGTCTCGGCGCTGTCGGAGGACTTCCGGCGCTGGCTGGACACCCTGGCCTGAGACCCCGCGTCAAGACGTCACGGACCTCCTGCTCCTCCGCGTAGTGCTCTGCGCACCGTGATGCCGAACCGCCGTCGAAGCCGGCGCAGCTCCCACAGCGACAGCGCGGTCACCGACACCGGCGGACCGAACAGGAACAGCATCCGCACCACCGCCGGCGCGTCGACGGGGGAGGGGTCGGCCACCTGGAAAGCGAACAGCGCCCACACCAGCACGGGGGAGAGCAGCGCCGGCAGGACCTCGTGAACGTCGGCCGCCCGGAACACGTAGTGCACGCACAGCACGACTGCGGTCAGCCCGTACGGAACCGCGAAGAGGACGGCGCCCAGCGCGAGCGGCAGGAAGACGATCTGCCACATGCCCAACTGCTGGGCCAGTCTGGCCCCGGCACTGTCCTGGAGCAGACCCCACAGGACCAGGACCGACGTGAAGAGTGCGAGGAACCCCTTGGCCGGGCCGGCGAGTCTGCGCATGTAGAGAGATCTGGCGGGCGGCCGGGACGCGGCCACGAATATCCCGAGCGCCACCGGCGCGGCAATCAGCAGGACGCCGGCGCCGATGAACGTCTGGGCCGCCTGGTCCTTGGCGAAGTCCGTCGCCGACTCCCGCAGCGGGTAGGCGTACAGCAGCCAGGCGGTCGCGGCAACACCGACCGCGGTCCGCAGGACCTGGACGGTCTCCGTAGCGCCGTCGGTGACGCGGTCCGGCCGGGACGGCGTGAACGCCCGGGCAGCCAGGGCGAAGGGCAGGGCGAGGCATCCCGGCCGGGACCTGGCTCTGGATGAACTGCGCACGTCTCACTCCTCCTCGACACGGCAGCCGCGGCCACCGCATTAGCACATAAAACTTGATCTGATCGGCAATTAGAGGTATACTTTACGTGTCACGCGGTGGTGCTCGCACCCCGCCCCCCTATCCACGGGAGCCGTATGCCCGCCACCCCGCTCTTTCCGACGGTCAGGGAAATCCCCAAGGACATCAAGTGCGAACACGAGTTCCACATGCGTGTCCGCAAGTCGATGATCATCGCCTACAACCTGTTCTGGGACCACTTCGACGGACAGCTCACCGCGAGCGGCATCGACACCCTCTCCACCACCGCCATGGCCGACGCGGCCCGCGAGATCGGTCAGCGCCCGCCCGGCGGACCGGAGACCGAGAACCTGATCCGCTCCCTCCTCCACCAGATCCGCAAGGCCCACGACGCCAGCCGGGTCGACACCACCGGCTCCGCCATCGAGCAGGCGGTCGCCGCGGCCCGGACGTCCGGCCAGCCGGTTGTTCTGGTCCTTCCCGTCCAGCAGTAGCAGCGGCGCCGGGTCGGCCAGCCCGCCAGGCTGGCCGACCCGCACGGTGACGTGCGACCCGTTCCGGCCGACACGTCCCGCCGCACCCACGCCCTCCCGCTCGGAAGACGCGATGGACAGCCCCACCAGCTTCACCCTGCTCATCCTCACCATCACCCGACCAGGCGGATACCTCGCGCTGGACCTCGTCTACGGCCTCAGCGCCACCCACCCGGACAAGGAAGCCGCCCGGGACCTCGTCGCCCAGATGCTGACCGACCGGATCACCAGCCACCCCCAGGAAATCCAGCTCCTGCGCCTCGCGTGCGACACCTGGCCACTCAAGCCCGAGGTCACCGGCTTCACCGTCACCGTCGAGACACCCGCCTGACCACATCAGGAGCCCACGGTGCCCACTGCACAGCCCACCGACAAGCCCAAGCGCCACGTCGCCCCCATCAAGCGCGTACACACCGCCGACGGCAGCGTGTGCACCCACCCCATCGCCCCCACCGGCAGCCCCCGTACGTCGGAGTGCCCCGGCGGGTTCGGCTACACCGCAGCCTGTTGGTGCGGTTGGAGCACGAACAGCGGCCTGCGCGCGATCGTCGAGGAGAACGCCCGCGGCCACCGCACCCGCTGACCGGCCGCCCCAGCACGTTGACCGGCTCGCGTCGGCCCGCGGACCCGGGCCCACCGCGGCGGCCTCGATCGCCGCCTGAACCACGACCGTGCACGGTCCCCGCCTACACGGCACCCCGCTGCACCCCGGCCGAAGGGACACCCACCCCTGTGAGCACCACCGGCACCGAAGCCGCCATCCGCACCGCCCTGCACGAGGCGCTGACCGCGTACCGCGCCACCGGCAGCGCCGCCGCTGACCACGCCCTTGCCGTGTACTCCTGCTCGCTCGCCGCCCACGTGGTGCTGCGGCACGATCCGCGCGCTGTGGCCCTCGTGATCGTGGAGGGTGATTCCCCGAACTGGCGGAGCGTCCGCGGCGTGGTCGGCGCCGACGGCACCGTGCGTCCCCTGACCGACGACGAGGACGAGGACGTGGAAGAGGCCGACGCCGTGCACAACCTGGTCGACGGCAACGCCGCGTCGTGGCGGCCGCTGTGCAGTCGCTTCGACCGCGGGTACGGCGTGTACCACCTGGACCTCGACAAGGCCCGCGACGCGGGAACCGCCCTGCTCGCGAAGTAGCCCACCCCCTGCCGCGCCTTGGCTACTCGCCCGGGCCCGGGCGCGGCACTCCTGAAGCGACAACTCATGAGCGCATCTGCGCCGAACACCGTGCCAACCGGTCCGGCGCAACCCGCCGCCGTCACATCTCCCGTTCCCCTCGAAGGACTTCCGCCTTGCACATCGACCTGGAAACCACCGTTGCCGCGCTGAAAGCCGGCGACCACGTCCACGCCCACGGCGCGGACAGCCGAGGCGTCGACACCTCCCGCGCCGGCTACCTTCTGGCCGCGCCCCGTCCCGAGACCGGACAGCGCAGCAGCGGCCGTGCCGAGGGCTGGCTCGTCTACGTCGGCAAGCGAGGTGATGCCCCAGCCCTGTCCAACCGGCTCATGCTCTACCCGGACACAGGACGCATCGCGCACACTCCCGAGCAGGATCTCAGCCTGTGGCGCGCCACCACGCTGCGGGAGACCGGCGCGAGCTCACGCACCACGAACCTGCGGATTCGCTTCGGCGGCCAGGCCACGCGCAGCGCCGTCGAACCGACCCAGGACACCACCGTGTGCGTCACCTACAACACCGAAGGCTGGTACAGCCTGGACGCTACGGACGACAACTGCACGCAGGTCTTCGAATGCCGCCTCGGCACGAAGATCTGGTGGGCACCGCTGCCGGACGCCCCGGTGGGCCTGTTCGCCGACGTCCTGTGATCACTGCCTACCAGCAGGCCCTGCCTCTCGCCGAGTTGACGGAGGTCCCCACCGCCTCCGACTGGTGCAGACGCTGGACCCATCGCACACCCTCCTGGCGGCACCGGAGCGACGGAGGCTTTGACGCCAGCTGCTTCGAGGTCCATCCCCTGCCGGAGAAGCCGGCCAAGGCCTTCGTCCTCGCGCACCACTACTCGGCTTCCTACCCGTCGGCTACCAGGAGATTTGGCCTCTACCGGGTGGATTCGGGCGAGGCCCGGCTCTCCGGGGTGGCCGTCTTCGGCATCCCGGCCGGCGCGAACGTGCTCACGCGATCACTGCCCGAACTGGACCCCAATGTGGAATCGTTGGTGTGCTCAAGGTTCGTGCTGACCGACGCCTGTCCCGGAAATTCCGAGTCGTGGTTCCTGTCGAGATGCTTCTCCGAGCTGCGCGCCGTCGGCGTCAAGGGGGTCGTTTCCTTCGCTGATCCCGTTCCCCGGCGCAGTGCGGACGGCAGACTCACCGCCATCGGACATATAGGGCGAATCTATCAAGCGACGAACGCCGTCTACACGGGCCGCGCGACAGCACGCACTCTCGTCCTCCTGCCTGACGGCACCATCCTCCACGACCGGGCCGCCCAGAAAATCCGCAGGCAGGAGCAGGGTCACCGGTACTGCGAGGAGAAACTGATCCAGTTCGGCGCCGCCGTCCCGCGAGCCGGAGCGGATCCCGCCGAGTGGCTGCGCCAGGCCCTGGCCGACATCGGCGCCCGCAGGATCAGACATCGCGGTGCACATCGTTACATTTTTCGGCTGGGGGCCAACCGCCGGGAACGCGAGGCCATCCGCCTGGGCGACCCGCCCCTGACTGCGTACCCGAAGCTCCCCGACCCGCCCGGCTGAGCGACGCCCCTGCGACATCGCCGGCCTCCATCCACAGGCGCTCTCCTCCACTCTGCGTCGAACCCCGCGAAGAGGAGAGCGATCCCGATGCCCGTCCCTCGGATCACCCACGTCCGCACGCTTGAGGACGATGCGGCCACCACATGGATCAGCCGGTGGTGGCCCACCCTCTACGAGGCCGACCCGCGGGCGACCGCCTACCAGTCACCGCAGTGGGTGACCGCCTGGCTGCGCCAACTGCCCTCCTCCAGCAGCCCCGTCGTCATGACCGTCGCCGACGAAGGAGGCGTCAGCGCCGCCCTCCCGCTTGCCCGGCACCGCACCGGATCCACCGACGTGATCTCCGCCCTCACGCCGTACGCCGAGTACAACGACCTCGTCGGCCCCGGCGCCCGACACCCCCACATCGTCCAGGCCCTCGCGGCCGACCTCGACCAGCTCCTCCAGGACGGACAGAACCCCGAACTGGCCCACGTCCCCCTCCACTCCGCGCTCGGTCGCGCCCTCGACGGCCGATCCGCCTGGCACGCGACCCGCACACGCACAGCTCTCGTGCCGCTCCCGCTCGACTGGGAGGCCCTGCCCGGCAACCTGCGGCGCCAGCACGCCAAGCGGGAGCGGCGGATCCGCGCCGGCCACGCGATCACCTACGCCCGCACCCGCACCACCGGCGAACTCCTCCGGATGCAACCGGAACTGGAGCGACTCCACGCCGCCCGCTGGGCATCGGCTCCGCGGCTGAGCACGTCCCAGCCCGACTGGGGAGCTGTGCTGAGCGAACTCACCGACACCACCGCCTTCATCGCCACCATCACCATCGACGGCACTCTCGCCGCCGCCCAGCTCTGCCTCTACCGCGGCACGACGTGCTGGTCACTCAGACCCGCCATGAACCCCGACGCCGCCCGGCTGGCTCCCGGACACCTTCTGCTGCGCCGGCTCATCGACGACCTGTCCAGCCACGGATTCACCGGCCTCGACCTCGGCCGCACGGCCGAGACCGACGGGCAGACCGGCTACAAGGAGCAGTACCAGCCGCGGTGGAGCATCGCGCTGAGCTTCACGCCGATCCGGCCGCCCCGTCCGGCTGCCGGGCAGGTGGCACTCGCCACGTCGGCCTGAACGCAACCCGGACGGTCACCGCCAGGCGTCGCGCTGCGCGAGCACCTCGCCGCCAGGCGCCGGCCGCTGTCCACAGGCCGTCGGCCGCACCATCACCCCGAACCCGACCAACCCCCCGAAGGACGACGGCATGTCCCTGAACGGCTCCAAGCGCCGCGCCGGCGCCGGCGCCAGCGCCCAGCGCATGGCCGACACCATCCGCGCCGACGAGCGCAGGAAGCAACACCGCACGGCTGCCTGGGCCGTTCCTCTCCTCGTCGCACCCGCCGCCGGAGGCGCCGCCTACCTGACGGCCACGGTGACCAGCGTCCGCGCCGGCTTCGCCGTCGCCCTGACCATCACCGTCCTTGCACTGCGACGCCTCTACCGCAACGGCGGCAGCACCTGGGCCCGCGGGGCCGCCGGCGAACGGAAGACGGCGCGCATCCTGCGCACCCTCGTCTGGTGCGGCCTCGGAGCCTGGACCGTCATCCACGACTTCCGCGTCGGCTCCAAATACAACGGCGACCACCTCGTCATAGGCCGCTGCGGCCCCGTGTACGTCGACACCAAGACCTGGAACGCCAAGAACGCCCGCGTCACCACCGACCGCCACGGCCGCCTCTGGTACGGCCGCTACCCCCAGAACAAGACCATCGAGACCGTCCTGTGGGAAGCCGACTCCGCAGCACAAGCCCTCGGACACCCGGTCCGTGCCGTCATCGCCGTCCACCACGCCCCCGTCCCCCGCGGAGGCCTGTACAGCGGCGGAGTGACCATCGTCCAGTCCAGCGAACTGCGGCGCCACCTGCGTGACCTGCCGCGGGTTCCCGGCTGGAACCGGACCCGCGTCGCCTCGACATACCGGCTTGCCCGCCACCGTCTCCAGCCCGCCGCATAAGGCCCGCCATCCGCACACCGAGTTGCTCGCACCCAACCCGAGGACGAACCATGACCATCGCCATCGTCGACGGCTACTCGACCGGAGCCGCCCTCGCAGCGCGGCTTCACCACCTGGGAGTGCCCTGCTCCCACATCCAGAGCCAGCCCGTCGCCCACGACTTCCTGCGCCGCACCTTCGACCCGAAGCACTACACCCGTGATCACGGCTTCGTCCCGGACGCTGCGGACCTGGCGGACCTGCTCAGACGAGACGGGACCACGCGCGTCGTCGCCGGCACCGAGTCCGGGGTCACCCTCGCCGAGACCCTCTCTCACACCCTGGGGCTGCCCACCAACCGGCCCGAGCAGCGAGCAGCCCGCCGCGACAAGAACCTCATGGCCGCCGCCGTCAGCGCCGCCCGCCTCGCCACCCCGCGCACGCAACTCGTCACGTCCGCCACCGCCGCGGCCAGCTGGTTCACCGCCTCCGGCCTCCCGGAAGCCGTCGTCAAGCCTCTCGACTCCGCCGGCTCGGACGGGGTGCGCTTCTGCCGCACACCCGCAGAGGTCCGCGACGCGACCAACACCGTGCTGCACAGCCGCACCGTCTTCGGCCGCCCCAACACCGCCGCCCTCGTCCAGGAACGCCTCATCGGCACCGAGTTCTACATCAACACCGTCTCCCTTGACGGCCGGCACAAAGTCGCCGAGACCTGGCGCTACAGCAAACTGGTCGGCCCCGGAGGCGGCCCCATCTACGACTACGAGGAGCCCGTGCCGGCGGACACCGGCGAAGCCCGCCTCGTGCGCGACTTCACCTTCGCCGTCCTCGACGCCCTCGGCATCCGCAACTCCGCGGCCCACACGGAGGTCATGCTCACCCGGCGCGGTCCCGTCCTGATCGAGACGGGCGCCCGCCTCGGCGGCGCGACGGCCCCAGCCGTCGTCGAACGCTACTGCGGCATGTCGCAGACTGCGCTGGCCGCCGCCGCCCTGGCCTCCCCGCAGGCATTCGACGACTTCGAGGACCACCGCCTCACCTGGTCCGGGGCCCTGCGCAACGTCGAATTCATCAACCACCGCACCGGTCACGCCGACCACGCCGCGATGACCCGCGTCGCCACGCTGCCCAGCGCCGTAGCGGTCTGCCCCGCAGTCGACCACGGTGATCCACTCCAGCCGACCACGGACCTGCTCAGCACTCCCGGATTCCTGTACCTCGCCGCAGAATCGGCGGACCTCGTGGAGCGCGACTACGCCGTGCTGAGGGACTGGGAGCGGCAAGGGCTGCACACCGGCGATATGGCGGTGCCGGCCGGCAGCATCCGTGCATGAGCCGTGCGCAGCCCGGCGCGGACCTCCGTGCCCCGAGTGCCGGCCGCCGTGCGAGCCGCACCTGCAGACGGTCTGCCGGGTGGCGCGAGCACTCTGCCCGACACGGGGCACAGGGCAGGGGAAAATCCGTGCTCAGGCGCGTGGTCAGCAGTATCGTGAAGCCACGAGCCGTCCGCGCGGAGTGCCACCCCCCCCCGACACTCCGCCCCGACCTCGCCCGGTGAGGCTCCGGCCTCCGCGCTTTCCCCCCGAGACCGCGGGCCGGAGCCTTACGGCTGCCCAGCTCCGGTCACGAAGGCGCGTACCAGCGAGGCGCCCAGCAACGTCAACTGCATCACGCCGCCGACGTCCTCGACCAAGTGCACCTGGACCAACTCCGTCGCCCTGCCGTCAGTGTGCGCGAGGGCCACGCTGCTGTCACCGAGTGCGGTGAGCAGCTTGCGCTGCCGAGCGGTCAACGCGGCCCAGCGTCCGCGCGGAGTGACCCTCCAGGCGGTGCCGCCCTGGAACGTCAGCGCCTCGTCGGCTTCCAGCCGGTAACCGTCTGCGTCCTCCCGGTAGATCCACTCCTCGGCCAGCATCGCCGCCACCAGCCGGGTGCTGACCTCCCCCGGCAAGTGCCCCAAGCGGTGGGAGCCGGCGCACTTGAGGTACTGCCGCTCCCGCGCAGTGGGACCCCGCGCACCGTCGGGCTGCGCAGAACCGGACCCGCTGACGCGACCGGATCCCGCGAGGGACAGGCTGTTCGACACGATCGGTATCTCCCTCCTCTTGTCAGACACCGGGCCGGCCGTCGGCCTGGCCGAGCAGCGACCGGTACTCGGCCTCCCGACGCCGGTGCCGCCTCGCGGCACGCTCCGCCCGCCTCTGCTCGTCCAGCAGCTTCCGCAGCTCCTCGCGGGCCTGGGCGCGCTGGGAAAGGACGTTGGCCTGAGCGGCCGCCAACTGCAGAGCAGCTCGGTCGGACCGGGCCAGGTAGTGCAGTGCGAGCGCCCGCAGGACGGCGGAGCAGTACCGCTCGGCGGCATCGGAGGCGGACATACGGGTCCGCACGCCAGTACGGGCGTGCGCCGACAGGCGGCCCGGCGCGGTAGCAGTGATCTTCCCGGCCTGCTCGCAGTCCCACAGTCCGCCGACCCGCACACCGAACACCCTTGGCTCGTGCGGGTGTTCATGGCGGAAGGGGCTGGAGTCCTCGACATGGCCGTAGGTGACGCGGACGCCCTGTGGAAGCGGCTCCGGCCGCCACTGGTCGCAGCCGACCGTGAAACGTCCCTCGAGGCGGCGACCCTCGACCTCGTACACCAGGGCCCCGGGCAGGGCCTCGCTGAACTCGACCTCGCGCACCCGCATGGTTCCCATGCCGAGCCCCTTGCTGTCGACCAGGCCGACCGGCACCCATCCCGGACGGAGCGGACCCAGCGGCCTGGGACGCCGGCGGGAGATGCCGTTGACGGCGTACAGCCGGGACCGTACCCGCGCCCGCGCGGCCCGGACGGACGCCGCCTTCGCCTCCTGCTCAGCGGCGAGTTCAGCCTCGTGCTTCGCGTACTCGGCCGCCCTGGTGGTCGCAGCAGTCAGCACCAGCGCGGCACGCTCGGGAAGGCGGCTCCAGTGGCGGACGACCGCCTGCACGACAGCTTCCGTACGCCGCCGCGCCCCCGTGGTCAGCTCCCGCTCGATGCCGTTGTCCCGCAGGTTGACGGCGTACCGGCCGAGGTACCAGCCGGAGGGCGGGTTGTCGGGGTCGATGCCGTCGGTCCAGCCGTGGACGCGGACGTTGTGGACGAAGGGCTCGTCCTCGCGTGGGGTGCGCCAGTAGTCCTCGCCGCCGTCACAGCCGAACTGGACGCGGACCGTCTCCGGCAGGACCGGCCCGCCCTTGGTGGCTTCGGGGATCACCACGAAGGAACCGCGGACGTGCCGGCCCCGTACGACGTAGCGCGTCCGGCCGTACTTCAAGAGGTGGACATCGAAGGTCAGCAGGCCGAGTGCGGGGTTGCTGGGGCGGAGGGCAGAGCGGGTGCCCCGCATCAGATGATCATCTCCTTGGAAGTTGAGTCGGGGGATACGCGTTCAGGCCAGCAGGTCGGCCAGTAAGGAGCGCAGGTCCTGCTCGCTGGCGCATCCGCCGGCCAGAAAGGCCAGTTGGTCGGTGACGCTGGCGTTGATGCTGGATGCGCGCTTGTCGGCGTCGTTGTGCACCTGGTCGTGCGCGTCCTCGTCGCCGAGTTCGCCGTAGGCGCCGTTGTTGTAGGCGTCGGCGGCCTTGTCGTGGACCGCTTCCAGTACGACTTCGTCCAAAGCGCCTTCGTCGACGCCGAGTTCCTCAGCGAGAGCGTCGAGTGCCGGCGTGAGCTGCCAGACCGGAATGTCGTCGGCCAGGGGCACGGGTCCTCCTCCGGAGGGGCTGGAATTCAGCGGGGCACGGGGTGGTTCACGCGGCGCAGGACTTCTCGTGCTGATGCAGGGCGGCCAGCACGGTGACGCCCAACAGGCCGTCGCCGTCACCGGACAGCCAGTCCCGGACCGTGGCGTCCTGAGCAAGGCGGCCCAGGCGTGCCGCGAGATCGACCACGTCTACATGCGGCGTTCCTTCTGCGTCACAGCCGGTCTCGTAGCTGCCCACATCGGGCACGTGCGCAACGAGGTGGCCGTCCGCGGTCATGTAGGGGTCCTGCCACAGCGTGAACACGGCGCTCGGAGCGCTGCCCCGTAGCAGATCCGCGAGTTCGTCCGAGCTGCCGAGCGTGGCCTCGTGCACGCCGTAGCAACGACCGAGTTCCAGATGCCGAGGAGGGTTCTCGCCCTGGCCCCATTCGAGGTCCAGGCTGAACTCGGCGATGGCTTCGAGGACGGCCGGCCGGTCGTTGTCGTCGACGGCGTAGACGTACAGCTGCAGCGGTGTGCGGTCGGACAGAGTGGCTCCTTGGTCTACGGGTGGGTGCGGTCGGAGGTGGTGACTGCCGTGGTGCGTCCGACGTGGTCGGTCAGGGTCCACAGGGCTTCGGTGACACCGGGATCGAGCTGCCGATCGCGTGCCTCGGCGGCAGCGCCGGCCGCATCGTCGCCGTCGACGTCGATCTGCCAGGTCGCGATGTACTGGCCGGGCTCCGCGTCGAGCGGGACATCGGGGATCAGGACGAGGCTCTCCAGATCCAGTGCCCGGCGCCAGCCTGCGTGCCGGAGGGTCAGGGCGTAGGCGGCGCAGTGTTCCGGCTCCTGTGCCCAGGAGTCGCCGTCCGGGTTGTAACGGACGATGACGTGCCGCGGTCCGGCACCGAGGGACAGGACGAGAAAGTCGCCGGGGTCGTGTCCGCCGTCGGCGAGCGCCGTGCGGATGGCCTCGACGGCCGCGTCGTTGGGGGGAGGGGCGATCGAGGTCACGGGCAGGGCTCCAGGATGTGAGGAGAGGTCTGGTCGGCACCGGCGAGCGCGTCCTGCAGAACCGCGATGCGCTGTCCCGTCTCGGCCACGGCGAACCGTGCGCGCTCCAGTGCTTGGCGGCGGCGGTCCATCTGGCTGCGGTAGCGAGTGAGGAACAGCAGTGCGGCCTGTCGATGCGCGGCGCGGTGCAGGTCCTCGCGGTCGCTGCGCTGCCGCCAGTGCTCCAGTACGGCCGTGATCACGGTTCGGGCGTGGTCGCGTGTGCGCGGGGGTACCGGCTCGGGCTGCCCCGTCCGTCCTGAGCGGCGGGGGCGAATCGTCGAAGGGTCGTCCGCGTTGAACAGCAGGGGGCCGGCCAGGACGATGGCGTTGACGGTGAGGGGACGAGCTTCGGTCAATCCGGGCGGGAGCTGGGGAGCTGGGTCGACGATGACGTCCGCAGCGCGCGTCCTCGGTGCCGTTGGGTCATCGCCGGCGGCCGCGGGCGTGAGCATGAGGCAACCGCGGACGTGGGGCGCGTACAGGCGGTAGAGCGTCCAGGGCGTACCAGGGCGGGTGGTGGAGACCATCTCCAACTGCCCGTAACGGCCCAGGTCGCGGGTTGCCCGGGACTCGACGAGCCGAGGGGGCTGAGGCATGCCGGGGCCTTCCGCTGGATTCCTGGGAGAGGGCCTGGCCCGCTCCGGGGGGTGGGAGCGGGCCAGGCGGGGGTGCCGCCCGGTGAGGGGTGGGAGAGAAGCCGGGCGGCGGCACGGGGGTCAGCGGCGCATCCGTCGGTAGCGACCTTCTGACACATTAAGTATAGCCTCAACGATGCCGGAGAGTCAAGTTTTATGTGTCGTTACGGGTAGCGGTGAGGGTGCTCACCGTGCCGTGATGAGCACCCGATCCGGCAGGAACCGCTCCAGGTCCGGCAGGAGCCCTGCGTGCCGGAAGAGCGCCGGCCGCCCGGTCGACGGGGCGGAGCCGTGGGCGGCCCCGCGGGCGTAGGCGAGAGCTTCGTCCAGGGCCCTCGCGTAGTCACCCCGCATGAACGAGCGAAGCCGCCAGGCGTAGCCCAGGCGCGTCCGAGCGCCTTCGGCGTGACGCTCCGCGAGTCGGACCAGGAGGGAGCGGCCTGCCGTCAGGTGTGCGACGGCGCGGAAGCCTGCGGCGCGGCAGGGGCGGGCTTCCGCGGCCGGGGTCAGCTCCAGCTCGGCCAGGCGTACGGAGCGGGCTATGGCGCGCCAAGTCTCCTCCGTGCGGGGCGGGATGACGCGTGGTGTGCGGGCGTGCTTCGCACGGGAAGGCATGTGGGATCCTCTCGAGGAATGTTGCGAACGACACGTAAAACTAAGCTCGAATGGCGGTGCGGTCAAGTTTTACGTGTCATAATGGGAGTCGCTCCACCGGGAACGGAGGGGCGACCGGACGCCGGCGGACATGCCGGTGCACCCGGATTGTCAGTGCCGCCTGGAACCATGTCCTGGCCGCATCCGTAGACAGAACAGAACATGGAGCAACCCCATGAATCGCAGCGAGCTGGTGGCCGCGCTGGCCGACCGCGCCGAGGTCACCCGCAAGGACGCCGACGCCGTTCTGGCCGCGTTCGCCGAGACCGTCGGCGACGTCGTCGCCAAGGGCGACGAGAAGGTCACCATCCCCGGCTTCCTCGCCTTCGAGCGCACCCACCGCGCAGCCCGCACCGCGCGCAACCCGCAGACCGGCGAGCCGATCGACATCCCGGCCGGATACGGCGTGAAGGTGACGGCAGGCTCCAAGCTCAAGGAAGCCGCCAAGGGCAAGTAGCTCTCCCCCGGCCGCTGCGGCGCCCCTCCCGCTCCGCAGCGGCCGTGAAGGCAAAATGCTTGCACTGCATGTAGAATGCCTTCATGGCAGTGGTGCAAGTCCGCGATCTCCCTCCGGACGTCGTGGAAACCCTCAGAATCCGAGCCGCCCGCGCGCACCAGTCCCTCCAGGGCTACCTCCTGCAACTGCTCGTCGACCACGCCCAGAGGCTCACGCCGGACGAAGCGGCCGAGCGGGCCCGGGACATCGCGCAGCGCTCCTCCGTCACGACCCTGGACATCGCCCGGGCCCGAGACGCGGTGAGCGAGCAGCCGTGACGAACACTGTCGTCCTCGACAGCGGCGCCCTGACCGCCTTCCTGGTCGGATCGGACGAGCAGGCCGAACGGATCCGCACCGAGGCCGCCTACAACCGTCTCGCCGTGCCCTTCGGCGCGGACCTGCAGGTGTCCGGGCTGCTGAGCACCCTCGTTCAGCAGCCCGGCCTCCTTCCGGAGGCGGAAGCCGCCCGGGCCCTGGAGCTCCTGCGCGTCATGCAGCTCGACCGCCACGACACGATGCCGCTCATGGCTCGCACCTGGAGCCTGCGGAAAGTCCTGGGCCCGTACGACGCCGCGTGCGCAGCTCTCGCCGAGCTCCTGGACGCCGAACTGCTCACCCTGGATCCCGCGTTCGCCGCGGCATCCCTTTCCTGCCCCATCCGCGATCTGCGGCACCCTGCCGATGGTCGCTCGTTGAACTTGAAGAGGAGCTGACGATGGCGGAGGTACGGCTGGCCGGATGCGGCGGCTGCGTCGGCAGCGGCCGCCCCGGATATGTCGTCGGCTGGCACGAGGAGGGCGGCGAGATGAAGTCGTCCTGGAAGCGCTGCCCCGAGCAGTGCACGCCCGACTCCCGCGCCGCAACCGTCGAGCGTCTCACCCGCGAGCGCGCCGAACGTGAACAGCAGACCGCCCAGCCGGATGCCCCGGCCCCGGCCGAAGCGCCCCGCCCCGCGGGAACTCCCATGCACCCGGCGAGTCCCCGTCCCGTTCCCGCGTACCGCGGGCGGCCCGAGCGCGCCACGAGTCCGGCACCCGCCCGCCCGGCACCCGCCAGGCGCCCGGCCTCCGCCCCCGCGCCCGCCGCACGTCGCTGGCCCGCTGTAGCACTGGACCACACCGACGACGGCTGGACCCTGGACATCCGTGAGGTGCCAGCACCGGCCGGGAAGAAGCTGACCGACTGGGTCGCCTGGCTCGGCACCGGACTCCCGCTGCGCGTCGAACGTCTGCACGCGGCCGGCCGGGCCGGCGACGGCATGGTCTGTCTGACCGCGGCCGCCCTGAAGACGCTCGGTCTGCCCGCGACCCTGCCCACCACGGACAAGGCCCTGGCCGCGCTCAAGAAGAAGCTGGACACGGCAGCCGCCAGCGTGGGCATGGAGGTGTCCGAGGAGATCGGCCCGGTCTTCCACGTCTTCCGACGGGCGGGCTCGGCCGGCGGACCGAAAGCGTCCCTGCGCGTCATCGTCACCCCCTGGCTCGGCCAGGGCAGCGAGAAGCAGAAGACCACCACCGGGATGACCGCGACCCTCGCCACCCTCCCCGGCGGCCAGCTCGACGCCCACGCTCTCGCCCGCCGGATCCGTGCCTTCGTCGCCGACATCGGCATCGCCCCCGGTGTCACGCCGGCGACCTCGAGCATGCTGCTCCTGGAAGCAGTCCGTCCCCGTCTGGAGCCCTACGAAGACGAAGAAGGGCAGTGGAAGCGGCGTCTGCGCGAGGGCGCGCTCCCGGGCGGCGACACGACAGTTCCCCAGGCGGCCGGCGCCCGGCACCCCTTCACACGGGAACTGCTCGACCGCCGCGAAGCCATCTGCGAAGAAGAGGACTTCAAATGGTGGGCCCGGCCGCTCACCGACGAGGAAGCAGTGTTGGAGTGGGCCGTCGCCGTCGACGTCTGCGCCTCCTACCTCTCCGTCACCCAGACCCTGCCGCTGCCCATCGGCCCGCTGCAGCACATCACCGAACCGGCCTGGTCACCGAAGACGGCAGGCCTGTGGTGGTGCGACTTCACCAGGATCGAGGTTGACCCGCTGCTGCCGCACCCCGCCACCTTCCACGGCATGCCGCCGACCGGGCCCGGCTGGTACGCAACTCCCACCGTGGCCTACATGACCAGCGAGTACGGCTTCGACCCCGCCGCCATCACCGACGCCCTCCTGCCCGACCTCCAGGACGAAGAGGGACGACCGCAGGGCACCGCGCCGATCCTCAAGGAATGGACGATCCGCCTCCGGGACGCCTACAAGCGCGTCTACAGCGTGCTCGGGCTCTCCGACGGACAGGACCCGGAGACCTTCCTCGCCGCATACGCCACCCACAAGGACGTCGACCCGGCCGACACCGACCGCGGCGACGCCCTGGTCCTCGCCACGCTCTACAAGCAGCTCTACAAGAACGGCATCGGCAAGTGGATGGACTACGCGCGCAAGTCCCACCCCGATGAGAACGACTGGCTCGAGAAGGTCGTCGCGCACTGGTCCTACCGCCCCGAACTCCGCTACCAGATCATCTCCGCCGCCCGCATCGCCGGCCACCGGCGTATGCGCAAGACCTACAACAAGACCGGGCGGGCGCCCTTCGCAGCCAACGTCGACTCCTACCTCTACGCCACCACGCAACCGTCACCCCTCGAACTTCTGACCCCTGTCGAGAACGGCAAGCCCGTTGCCGGCGTGCTGCGCCTGGGCATCGCCCCCGGGTCGTCCAAGCACGAGGCGAGCATCCCGATGAACGCCGTCCTGGAGGCCATGGAGGCTGGCCAGCATCCCTCCCGCCTCGTGCACGCCTTCACCACCGACGGCACGGCGCTGCCCGACGCCGAGGCCGAGGAGAACGGAGACAGCCAGTCGTGAGCGGGGACAACGGGGAAGACGAGATCGACGGACCGGGCATGAACGTGCGGGTCAAGGAGTTCCTGTTCCGCTCCCGCACCGCACCCACCCGCGCCACCACCCAGGCCACCCACGTGCGCGACCGTAAGTTCAACGGCAGCACGAAGGCGATGGCCGCGGCCTACGGCGTCACCCCCCGCACGGTCTCCCGCTGGATCGACGGCTCCCGCAAACCCGTCAAGTACGCCGACCGGCTGCAGCGCGACGCCACAGAAGTGCAGACCACCCCCCGCGGCCGAGAACGCCGAGCCCGGGAGATGGAAGCCCGCGGCGACCGATCGGGTATCGGCGCGCGCGTCGGCCGAGCACACACCTTCCAGGTCCGAGGCTCCGATGCCGTACGGGCACGCGACATCTACCTCGACCTCACCGGTGCCCAGGTGGCCGCCCTGGCACGGGCCACGGAGGAGAGCGAGGTCCAAGGCATCATCAAGCAGGCCCTGGCCGACAACTTCAACGGAGGCAGCGTCTACGGCGGTTTCTCCGCCGACGACTTCGAATTCGACATCAACGACGTGGACTACTCCGGCTCCTGACCGCCTACGACCTCGAAGGCGGCAGCTGAGCCTGCAGCGGCTGTCCATCGGGCCGAGAGTCCTCGAGCCGGGCCGGCGCTCGTAACCCCAAGCGGGCACGGCTAGTTTCCCGTGTATGACTAATGGGTTCGACGCCGAGTTCGGCGGCATTCTGCACTCCGCGCGCGAGGTCCTGCCGGAGGGATCCGTCCTCCGTCTGGAGGGCAAACTGCGCCAGATCCGCGCCGAGCGGCCCGACCTGGATGTGCCGGAGGTCGTGACGATGGCCTTCGACGTCTTCGACGGCGAGGCGGTTGACGCCCGCATCGCCCTGGAGGAGGCAGGCGCGCGGGTCGATGAGGCGGCAGCGGCCGAAGCCGCCCACGCCGCGTCCATCGGGCGCATCAAGGAGCGCACGTACGAGTTGGACTGTCTCGAATCCCAGTACCCCGGGAGGGCCACCATGGCCGAGGTCCTCGCCGACGCCGGGATCTCCTGGGACTACCTCGGTCTGAGCGAGGAGGACGGCACCCTCGTCGAGGAAATCCGCCGCGGCATGAGGTAGGGCAGCGCCGAGCTCTGCTCGACGACGGGAGCGGCCACAGGCGGGCGCGTTCGCCCAGGACTCTCGCGCCGCAGCCGGTCATCAGGCAACCTCACCAGCACGAGCCGCCCGCGGGCCGGGCCTCCAATGTCAGCACGCCGAGCCAGACTGGCGACATGGACATACCCCGCGACCCCGTCGTGGCCGAGCGGAGAATCCTCCCGGCACTCCCTGATTCCGACCCCGAGATGGGTGAGATCCGCTGGGAGCGCTGGGAGCCCGCGCTGATCATGACGCACATCGACCCGACCTGCGTCACCTGCGCCTTCCCCGGCCCCCTGTCCACCGCCTTCGGTAAGACCTTCTACACGCCCCCGCCCTCACTGGCCCGCGTCGAGCGTTCCGTCCGGGGCCGGCCGTCGAAGTGGGCGACGGTCCAGCACCGCCCCTACTGGTGCATCACCCACTGGGCCGTACGGTGCCCACGCTGCGACGAGATGCGCGTCTACCGGAAAGGGGACTGGACAGAGATCCACTACCGGCCGCCCACGACCGAGCGAGCCGTTCCGCCCACCGAGGACAACGTCCTCTTCTGACAAGCCCGTTGCCCCGGGCGTCACCGGATCGGGTGCTGGACGGCCGTCGCGCCGTCAGCTCTTCGCGATCCAACGGGCCATTCCTTCGTAGGCGTCCAGGGTCTGCCCTTCAAACGGGCCGGCCTGCGCACGCAAGGTGTCGCCCAGCTCCTGGTAGAGCAGGTAAGCGCCACGCACGTCGCCTTGCTCACCAGTCAACTCGGCCAGGTGCATGGCCAGTTCGACGACGTTGGGGTGAGCGGGCCCGTGCTGCGCCCGCAAGCAGTCCAGGCGCTGCCGGACCTCCGCAATCCCGTTCTCACCGCTCACGTTGTGCCGCCTTCCCTGGCTGACGTGCCCCGCGGCTGGCGACCGCGCCACGGTGCACTCCGGGCGCAGTGCGGCGGGCATCTGGATTGCTGGCGGATGCTTACGGTTCCGCGACCGCCTGAACCGTGGCCGCCGTCCCGGCCGTGTCACAAGGGCCGGCCATGCGGCGCAGTACCCACCACAGGCGATCCGCGGACCCAGGTTCCCACGGCGTACGCAACTCGCCGGTCTGCGGGTCGAGTTCGCCTCGCCACTGGGCGAACCGCGCCGGAACGGAATCGTCCCAGAAGCGGTCACCCAGCCGGGACCCGGCCGGCGGAGTGGGCGCCGTGGCCCCCGTGAGAGGGTGCCCCAGCTCGGACAACCGCGCGGCCACCGCACTCAGAGGCCCCCAGACGACCTGACGCCGTCCGGCCATCGCCCGCGACAGCGCCAGTGCGCCGTCGCCCGCCGGCAGAGCATCTGCCGGCGCCCCGTCCGTACGGGGTCCGGCAAGGCGCACCAGCACATCCGCGCGCTTGCGCCCGGCCTCGTCGGCCACCTGGACCCGACCGGCGAGCGGCGGCCGGCGACGTCCCGCGGGCGTGTCCGGTGCGGCCGTCAGCTCGACCCACACGATCGCCAGCTCGCCACCCGCGAACAACGACCGCGCCCAGGAGCCGATCTGGTCCCTCCGCGTCCGCAACTCCGCCTGGAACCGTGCGATGCCGGCCACTCGGCGGCACATCGCGCACAGGTGGCCGCCTTCCTCGGACAGGGGGAGCTGGGTCTGGGCGCCGCATCCCGAGCACTCGTAGACCGCCGCAGTCCGTCGGCCGGCAGCGGCCGCCAACTGCGGTCCGCTCGCACCGCTGGGCCGGGACGCACGCACGTCGTACACCGCGACCGGTACCTCCTTGTCGCGGAAGTCGCGGCCGGCCACATAGCCGACCACCGGTCCGTCCGCCTTACGGGGAAGGTCCGCCCGGTTCATCTGTGTGCGCGAGGCGTACTCCCACGGCACTTCACTCCAGCGACCGAACTGGGTCGGCTGTTCCTTGGACATGGCACCCCGCATCCCGACGGCGACAAGCAGAAGGCTGCTCGCTGACTCATTCAAGGTAGCCAACCGTAGCGCTAAAAACAAATCTCAAACATGCTCTGACCTGCGGTTTTATTGTTTCTACTTTGCATA
Source organism: Actinacidiphila yeochonensis CN732 (assembly GCF_000745345.1). NCBI lineage: Bacteria > Bacillati > Actinomycetota > Actinomycetes > Kitasatosporales > Streptomycetaceae > Actinacidiphila > Actinacidiphila yeochonensis. Next base: position 228,656 of record NZ_JQNR01000002.1, read on the forward strand.
GTGCGATGCGAGTTCTTCGGCGGTTTGGATTCCGCGGCGAAGGCCGGCGCGGTAGATGTCGCCGACGGTGGTGACGTGGGCGGCCAGTCGCTCGTACTCGGCCAGCGGGCCGGTCAGTTCCTCGGAGTCGCCGAGGGGGCCGCGGGGGACCACGACGCCGGGGTTCCGGTCCCTCCAGTCCCTCAGCCGGGTGATGTACGGCGCGGAGGTCCCCCAGCAGGCGTCCAGCACCTTCGCGGCGACCTTCGAGGGCAGACGCAGTTGGACGCTCTCCTTGTAGCCACCGTCACGAGATCCCGGCCAGCGGCCCGGTAGCCGCGCCTCCGCCGGCGCCCGCCGGAAACGACGCTGCGCCCATCCGCGGTCCTCCAGCTCCTGCATGATCCCGTAGACCGCCAAGGCGTCGATCACGTCGAGGAGTTCGCCGGCCTGGCGCATGCGCACCACCTCGGCCTGCCAAGCCGCCCGGACGCGGGCCGCCTCGTTGCGGGAGAGGTCGAAGGTCTGCCACCGGTCCGCCGCGGAGAGCACGAGCTTCCTGGTCTTCTGCTCCTCCAGCGCGTGTGTCAGCCTCTGGCGCGTGCCTTCACGCACCCAGGCGGTGACGGGCGAAACTCCCGTGGCAGCCATGATGTCCTCGATCTCGCTTCTCGATGCGGCCCGACCGTACCGCGTGGCCGCAGGCAGCCGACACAGCGTCATGGTCGTCCCAGGTGGCGGAGGGCGCTCCGACTGTTCACGCCCAGTCGTGCCCGGTCGAGCACTCAGCGGCCAGCGCGGCGCCGCTGACCTCGTGGTGAACGAGGCTGAGCGACATCAAGGCGAACGCCCGCGCGCCTTCGCGGCGTTGCATGGTCAAGAGCTGGTACGACCTGCGGAGCAGGGCGTCCCGGACTTTGCGGTACCGGGCCATCCGGGCCGAACAGCCCGTGACCGGGCCGCTGAGCAGCGCCTGCCACCACAGGGCGTCAAGCAGTGCGGTCTCGGCGGCAAAGCACCTGTCGAGGTACGGGTCGGGGCCGAGGTTCCGCAGCTCGCTCTCGTCGAGGTCGGCGAAGCACGCCACTGCTTCCAGAGCGGTGATGATCACCGTCCTGCGCAGGGCGCCCGACGTGGTGGCCTGAACTACGGCGTCCCAGTCCGGCTCGGCGAGGCCGAAGTGCGCCGTGGCCCTCAGCATCCGAGGGAGCGCCTTCTTTGTGAGTGCGCGGCGGTACGCGAACACTCTGGTCCTTTCCGTCGGCCCCGCGGGGCGGGTGTGGTCGGTCGGCGTGCGGTCCGCCGCTCAGTGGCGCAGCCAGCCCCACAGGGTGTCACGCTTCCTGGTGAGGGCATCCAGTACTTCGTGCGCACGCTGCGGCGGGACGCCGTGCCGGGCGAAGTCGGCTTCCGCCGCCCGCAGGCGGTGACTGGCCTCCGCCACCTCCTGGCGGCACTTCTGCACGACGGCCAGAGCGTGCCCGGCCTCGCGCTCCCGGGCGAAGACCAGCAGCGGCTGCAGCCGGTCCTCCTGCTGTTCCACGATGCTGATGACGGCCGGGGCGACGAGCGGTTCCACGGCACGGACAGAGGAGAGGGAGGTGTCCTGCCGGCACCGTACCCACTCCGTCTCCCACTGGCCCGGGGCGCTGTTGCGGACGACCGCCTCGAAGCACAGCGGGATCCGGAAGTGGAGGGAGGCGCGGACGCTGACGCCGGGCACCGGTGATCCGTCGTCGGCGTCGAGGACGGTGGGGCGGAGGGTGAAGCGTGCCGTACGGCCTGCGAGCGGGCCGTCGACGGCGATCTCGGGAACCGGCTGCGCATGGTCGTGACGGGCTGGCGGGAGAGGGTGAGGCGTGAGCAAAGGCGTCCTTCCGGTGGGCTGGCGAACAGCTAGGCAGCGAGGAGGGCGAGCCTCCGCGCCAGGATCGCTATGGGCAGGGTTACGGGGGCGGGCGCGTGTCAGGCGCGGGTTGGTGCGATGCATCGGCGGACGGCGACCATGAGGCCGAAGGCCAGGGCCAGTCCCGCGAGGTCGGAGCCGCCGCGGACGGCCACGGCGCAGGCACCGGTGAGGTCCTGGTGGTGAGCGATGATCTGGCCTGCGACGAAGCAGGCGCCCCAGACGATCACCATGACCAGTGCCAGGAGTGCGACGCGCACGCCCACGGGGAGCCACTCAGGCCCTTTGGACGGGCCGGTCTGGGCGTCGATGTGAGCGAGGTACACGTTCAGGGCATCCTCGTGGGTGTCTGCGGGCAGCCGGAGCATCCGGCCGCAGGAACAGCCACTCCGGTAGCGGGCTGCCCCGGCGGCGGTAGAGGCGTCCTCGTCGATGACGATCTGGGGCAGGTGGCGGCCGTCGTCGATGATGTACCGGTCGAGATTGAGCACGGTGTCTTCCTTCATCCGTTCTGGGCGCGCGGCGGAACTGGCGGCTTGAGGCCGGACTGCGGTCAGGCCTGGTGCCGGCGGCCGGTTGTGGGCTAGGCCTGCCCAGCCCAGTCAGCCGGGCGCTGCGCGAAGTACGTACAGACCGGGCCCGCGTCGTCGAAGGCCACGGCCACGGCGAGCTCAAGAGACATGGGCGCAGAGGCCGATACCGACAGCGCCCCGGCGATGGGGCCTGGCGTGATCAGGTCCGAGCCGTGGCGAAGGTCCACCAACCGTCGTAACCGGCGGGCAGGTCGGGGTAGTTCTCCAGCATCGGCTGGAGAACGGCCAGGTGCTGCTTCTGCACGGCGAGGGTGACGTTCCCCCAGTAAGAGGTGCCGTCCCAGCGGCCGTCGCAGTCGGGCCCGTACCGGCCGTCGTTGTGGGCGGCGAGGAACTCGGCTGCGCCGACGGGCCGTTCGTGCTGGAAGTCCCAGAGGGTGCCGATGCAGGCGACGGTCAGGCCGGCGCGGCGCCGGAACCAGAGGGCGTTGATCCGACCGCTGTAGTAGTGGGTCCCGTCGTCGCGAGTGTGTTCCTCCACGCGGAGGCTGCCGAGGTCGACAGCGTGCGGCTTGCGGGAGATGACCAGCCGCTCTTCACGGATCACGTACGACTCCAGGGGTTCAGCGGACGAGGAGGTGGATGTGGGTGTGCAGGGTGCTGCTCGTCGCGTATCGGGCATAGGCGCGCCCGGCGACCCGGTGGAACGTGACCTTCGCGCCGGGGTGCCGCTTGAGGACACCTTCCAGCGTGGTGCGCACGTCCGCGGGGCGAAGGCGGACCGGGAGCGCGGCGTCACGAAAGGTGCCGTGGTCGTCGCCGAGGAAGGACTGCGGCCGGCCCAGGCGGGCGATATACAGGGCTGCTCCGGACGCCGGGGCAAGTTGCAGACTGCGGATCTGTTCCACCGCAGTGCACTCGGTGCCGGGGAGGGGGGCGGTCACCGGCGGCAGGAATGGGATCAGCAGCCAGTCTCCCCCCGCTTCCAGTAGGGCGCGCATCTGCTCGTCGGACCGGACAGTGAGCTTCTCGGCCGTAGGGAACTCCTCCCACACACCCGGCGTGCGCAGGCCGCGCCACCAGGAGGCGCCATAAGGGCCGCGGACGCGGTCACCATCGGTGAAGCGCAACGGCACCGCCAGCAAGTCGGCGACGGGGGTGCTGTGCTTGGTCATCGGATGCCTCCACTTCGGCGTCGCCGCGCTGGCTACATTCATTAATCTATCTCATGAGAGCCTTACAGTCAAGTTTTATGTGTCGTCCGTGTCGTGCTCGCAGGAAATCCGCGTCCGGCGCCCGGAGATGCCGTAGGGTGGTTGTACCGACGCGGGGTGGAGCAGCTCGGTAGCTCGCTGGGCTCATAACCCAGAGGTCGCGTGGTTCAAATCCCGCCCCCGCTACGAAGATCTGGCCCCCTGCCGACATTGCGTCGGGAGGGGGCCAGAATCGTGTACAGGTGCCCACGGCAGGAATTGAACCTGCCCGGTTGCACATGGCCCCGTGCGAAAGGCCGCCGTCTTCCCGGGCCCATGGGGCCCTGAAGCGTGGACGTGAGGGGCGCCCTCGTCCTGGAGCCGGTAGCTCTTCCTGTGGCCGCGTTCGCGTGACCGCGGGAACAGGGCTTGCCGCGTCACCGTGGGCGATGCGTGGCGCGCTCCTCCGGCTCATGCAGGCGTCAGGCGCGAGGTCTCCACCGTCTCGGTGTAGCCGGGATGCCGGCGGGTGTGATGACGTGGGTCGGTCGTCTTGATGACCGTCAGCCCGCTGTCGCAGTGGTAGAGCACCTCGGCGCCGAAGGCGGCGTCCTCCCCCTCCCAAGCCGTGTGCTCGCCGGCGCTGATCGGGCCGTGGGCGACGCTCACGGCGGTGCCGTGGGGCAGCTGCTTCTGCTTCGCGGTCAGGGTGTAGGTGTGGCCGGCGTGGGCGTAGAGGACAGGGTCCGGCATGACGACTCCCGAAGGGCGGGTCGGGCGGCGGGCAGCCGCCGGTCCCCCGGTGTGGCACGAAGCCGCGTGGGACCGGCGGGAGTTCGGCGATCGCGTCCTGATGAGACCATCGCCGCTGGGCACCGGGTCGCGGCGCGTCAGTAGAGCGGGCGGCGACCGCCGCCTGCTCCGTGCTGAACCGGAAGCAGGCGACAGTGCGACGGACGGTCCGTTCCCGACGTCCGCGCCCGGGGCCATAGCGGGCCGACTCCGGATTTCGCGCACCGGGTCTCAGCGACCTGCCAGAGGGTGTTCCGGACGCGGGTGGCCACTCCGCGAGAGTGGACCGTCCCTGCCGTACCCGTGAGCCGTACGGCCCCGCCCGGGTGGGGCCGGGAAGGCCGTACGACGCCGTGAGCTTGCGGGGCGTGATCCCGCTCCTCCCCCACACGGGGGCGTGCTACCAACACCAGAGCTCCAGAGGGGAGCTACCCCTCCTTCGACCCGTACCGGTGATATCAGGCCGGGCGAGTCCGTTCTGGTGTGCTGGGACGCGCCCTCTCAACGGGGCTTCGCCTCTGGAGGGGCGCCTTCCAGCACACTTCGCGATCCGAGGGGACTTGAACCCCTGACCCTCCCCCGGCGTGGGGGCCGCTCTACCAGCTGAGCTACGGACCTGCCGGACAGCGCGGATCGGCCGCTCCTCGTTGTCCAGCGCCCGCGGGGTCGATCACCCCCGCTGACACATAAAGAATACCCTACCCGAATCCTTTGAGTCAAGTTATATGTGTCGAACGGGGTTCCCGTGAAGCGCGCTTTTCGCGAGACTGCGCGCGGGCGCCGCGCGCACCCTCAATGCGGGGTGCACGGGAACGCGTCCACCCGAGCGTCGACACGCCGCCGCGGGGCGGCTACGCGTGGAGGACCTTGCGGACCGTGTTGCGCGAAAGGCCGGTCAGCCGAGCGGTCTCCGCCTCCGCGATCCCTGCGTACGCCGAGCGGGCCAAGAGCCCGTCGCGTCCGCGGGCGTGGACCCCGTACTCCGCCAGGTCGCGGCGGACCAGGCTGCGCACGCATTCGGCAAACGCCCGGTAGTCGCCGGTGGCCAACTCCTGTAGCGCCGAGATGGGATATCCGGCCGCCTCCAGTAGCGCCTGCACCCGGTCGGGCCGGCACGAGTTGGCGCCGAGCTCGATTCCGCCTGCGGCCAGCAGCATGTCAAGGCCCGCGAGGGCGTCGCACAGTCCGCCGGCATCAACGCGGACGGCAGGCCACTCGCCTTGCCCGAGCCGTCCCGCCAGCCGGGCGAAGGACTGCATCACGGCTCCCATGGCCTCCGCCAACTGCCGCTCGCTGTCCGTCGCACTGGTGTAGATCGCGCCGTTCATCTCCTGCAGCACAGTTCCTCCCTCGGATCGTTCCGGAGGTACAACGAGCCGCGGGCTGTTGCGTCCTGTGCAGTTCTGCACATTCTTGACCCCGATTGCCGGAAGTCGGCACGAGAGGAGGGCGGGAGCTGCGGACCGGAGTCAGGCTCGGCGCAGCGGCGACACCTCCTAGATGACACATAAAACTTGACTCGCAGATCCTCGTGAGCTAGATTAATGAATCTGACGGCGCGCACTACAGGAGGTCACGTTGACGGTGTTCTGGGTGTTCCAGAGCGAGCCCACGCACAGCGGCGAGGCCATGGAGTGGGCGCCGAACCTGGCCGTCCCGGAGCGGATCCTCAAGTCGCGTTCTGCGGAACAGCGTTCACGTACGTACCACGACGGCCCCGCTCGTCACCCGAACGTCCAGCCGGAGGAGCGGTTCCCCAACGCCTCCATGTCCTCGCGGCTGGTGGTGTGGCGGCGCACGAGCGGCCAGGTGCCGCCTCGCGGCGAACAGCCCGATGAGGTGTGGTCGCTCACGCCCAGGGGCGCGGTCGTGCGTACCGCGCTCTCCGGCGCCCGGCAGCGCGGCCGTTGAGCAGGACGGCCAACGCCGGCAGCAAGTCACGAACCTCCACGGACGACGAACAGGAGCGAGCCACATGCCCAGCCACCAGACCGCCCCCACTCCGACCGCACCGCCGCCGACCTCCACGGTCGACGAGCCTCTCCACGCCCTCGCCGCATTCCTGCGCAGCGGGCAGCAGTGGAAGGCCGGACGTCTGGTCTCGTCCTCGTGCCCGTCCCAGGCTGACATCTGCGCCGCACTGGGCTGGCCGCCCCCCTGGGACGCCGCTTGGGCTCCCGCCAGGCATGACGCTCCGGCCGCGACCGGACGGGACGGCTGCATGCCTCATCGGCGCTTCCCGTGCGGCCACTGCCCGCACGACGTCTGCCAGGACTGCGACCGCTGCTGCTCCTGCCGGTGCGGCCAGCTCACCGCTCCGCCCGCGACCTGACCGCCCGTCGGACCTGCCAGCCAAGGAGACTCCCGTGCACGATGCCGTTCCCGCCGAAGGCCACGAATCCGACAGCCGGTGTGACCAGCTCATCGCCGGCTACGACGAAGACGGCCCGACCGCCTACGAATGCGGCGCTCCGGTCCACCACACCGACACCGGATACAGCTGCGACCGCGGACACGCCTACACCTACGCCGCCTGCCGCGCCGCCGAGGGCTGGGACTACGCCAGCGACCGGGTCGAAGCTGAACTCCTTGCCCGCGCAGGCGTAGTCGGCGTCCGGCCGGACGACGGCCGTCCCTGGGTATAGCCGTCCCTCACCCCATCCCGGCGATCGCCCCGGAGCGGCAGAACGATGACGCTGGCCCCGGGGCCTACGCGGGCGCCCACTTGATCCACCGGGCTCCGGCGTCGTCTTCGCTCCGAGCGTCCCATTCCTCGGGGTCAGGTCGGCCGCCGCGTACCTCCTCGACTACGCCGTCGAGCCAGGCGTGAAAGCCTCCGACGATCTCGCCGCACAGGCGCCGCGCCTCACCGAGCGGCATGGAGGACGGCACTTCGACCTGGTCTTGCTCCAGGTCGTAACGCAAGCCGTGTGCGGCCAAGCGGTCGCGGACGTGCGCCAGCCAGCCCTCGGTGACTCCGTCGAAATCCCAGGCCTCGTCGGCTGCCAGCACGCACGTTCCGGATCGTCGGTCGCCCTCACGGCCCATCAGGGCCTCGTAGCACCGATCGCTATGGGCGTGCACGCCGAGATCGTCGGCGGATTCCGTGGTGCTCGAGCTCATACTGAACAGTCTGATCGGGACCGACTTCTCGAGCGGGGAGCGACAGGCCGGCGTCCTGCTGGAGCGGACTCGGACGGCCGTGGGAATCGTCCAGCCCGGCACTCCGGCTACGGCGACGGGATGATGACGACGTCACCGGCCGCCACGGCGTGGTGCGCGGCGATGGCCTTCCGCAGGTCTGCGCCATCGGCGCCTTCGGTATCGAACAGGCCGACGCGGACCTGATCCCCGAGAGCGGGAATCAGGTAGGTGACGGTCTCGCCGAGAGGCTGGGATACAGAGTTCCCCTCGGTTCCGAGGCGCTCGAAGGCGGTGGGCTGGGGAATCAACTGCAGACCGTTGCTGACCCAGAACCGTTCCGCGGTGGAGCCCTGCAGCAGGACGCTGAGACCGTCGCCCGTGGAGAACGAGCGCAGCTTGCGCTCCCGGTAGCCGGCGGCGGTCGCCCGGTCGCCCGGGGCAAGGAGTTCGGCGGGTGCGTTGAACATCTCCACGGCCCGCCAGAGTGCGGTTTCCGGGTTGCCGTCCGGGACGGTGTAGGAGAACACCCTGAGCATCGGGTGGCGGCGCCGGTAGCCGTCGTAGTGGTCGCGGTGCATGTTGTGCCAGATCGTGATGCGCATGGGCTGCTCCTGGGTGTCGGGCGACGTCAGCGGGCGAGGACGCTCAGCAGGGTGGCGCCGCACTGGCGCATCCAGTCCTGGTGGGTCTCGAAGTTCGGGTTGGCCGGCGGGATGGGCCAGACGGCCTTCCACTCGGGCCCGCGGCCGGGCCGTACGAGGACCTGGTCCAGCCGGTCGTGGGGCGCACCGTCGCCCGCGCGGTAGTGCTCCAGGATCACGAGGGGGCCGGGGTACTGGCTGATGAGCGCGGCGGTGATTTCCTCGGCGGCGTTGGTAATGCTCACCGGGCCGACGCTCTGGGTGACGATGGCGAGGTGTCCGCCGTCGGCGGTGCGCCAGACCCGTAGGAGGGCGGTGCCTCCGCCGCCGGCGCAGGTGGAGGTGTAGGCCCATGCCGGATCGTCAGTGACGAGCCGGAGCGGATCCTCGATGAGAGGCAAGGGCGGAAAGGTGTCGTTCCGGCGGGCGGGCACGGGGGCTCCCAGGAGGTTGGAGGGGCGAGGACGGTCCGCGGTAGTGGGGTCAGGACGGGCAGGGCGTTTCCGGGCGTGGCGCGTCAGCGGACGGCTGGTGGGCGAGTGAGAAGGAGAGCTGCCTCGGCCCAGCGCGATTCGGAGGCTGCGGTCTGCTGGCTCGCAGACGGCGCCGCCTTCGCTCTCCCAGGTCTGTTCGGCCTCCAGAGCTGCTCGCGCGTTCTGTTCGGCGAGGGGGACCGGCCGCTTGAAGGACCGCAGGACGTGGCGGTCCAAGGGGCGCAGCCGCCTGGCAGCGGCCTTGACCTCCTCCCTGCTGCGCCCTCGACGGCGGCCGGCGGCAAGGCGGGCCTGGTGGGCGGTCCGGTCGTCCGGGTGGAGGCCGTCGGGGTGCAGTTGGGCCAGGTAGAGGGCGGTCTCGCCCATGGAGGTCACCGTGATCGCCCGGTCGGCTCCGCGGCCGACGGCGAGGAATCCGGCGCTGGCGAGCATGAGAACCCGTTCCCGGGCGACTCTCCGGCCTCCGGTGAACTGTCCCGGGGTGCGGCTTTGCCAGGCGTAGCCGTCGCGCCGGTAGAGCTTGCCGGCCTGGGCGACTTCCATCGCACGGAGCATCCCCCGGCTCCATCCCCAGCTTGGAACCTCCTGCCGCGCAGTGGACTTGGCGACCTCCAGGCGCACGCGGTTGTCGGCGTCCATGCCCGTGGTGGCGCGCTGCTCGGCCTCGTAGGCCGCGTCGCGCTCCCGTTCGGCGCGCGCCTCTTCCTGGATCTCCGCCTCGGTCCGCTGGCGTTCGATCAGCGCGGCCAGGGCCTCGGCGGTGCACGGCACTCCGGCCGTCCGCTGGGCGTCCACGGCGCGGGCTATCGCGAGCGCAGTGAAGTTGCGGCCGGTGGCGGGGTTGCCGGCCCGCTCTTCCTCGGCGGCCAGGCGGGCGTAGCGCTCGGCGTCGGTGGCGGCCTGGTGCGCCTCGAACATGATCGTGTCGAGCCTGGCGCTGTTCGCCGCCGTGCTCCGGGCTGCCGCCCGCATTGCCGTGTCCGCCGCTCGAGTTGCCTCCCGTGCTGCCTGCTGCGCGATGCGGGCGGCGGGGCAGTCGGGCACCTCGGCCGGCGTCGAAACGGTAGGCACGTCAGCCGACGAGCGAATGCCGGGGGCCACGGTTGGCGACGCGTGCATCTCAGCTCCTCATCTCGTGGGGCGGGGTCTGCTCGGGCAACCGGGGGACAAGGGAGTCAGGGACCGACGGGCTTGCCCCGGACGTAGCACCGGCAGGGGCCGGCCGGCGGGCAGTGGTGGTGGACCGCGTGTTTCGCTGCCCAGTCCATGGGCTGGGCGCCCGCCTCCTGGCGGCGGCCGCAGCGGCAGTAGCTGCGGTGGAGCCAGGGGTGATAGGTGACGAAGGGGTGGCCCCGGTCGTCGCACCAGCGTGCGGTGGCTTGTCCGATCACGGGCGGCCGGCCGGCCGCAGGTGGTGTGCGATGGCGCGGACGGCGCGGGCGGCAACCAGCGCGGGCAGCGTGAGGGCGGCGTCGGCCACGCCCCCCGCGCGGACAGTAAGGCGCTGGGTGGCGCCGTGGACCCGTGCGGTGAAGCGTCCTTCGCTGGCAACGCGGCCCAGGGAGGTCTGGACAGTGAAAGGGGAGAAGCAGATGCCGGCGCGGGGTACCAGTACCTCCCGCATCACCGTGACAGGCAGTCCCTTGATGACCAGCGAGACGATGTCGCCGGTGACCTCGATCCGGACCTCGCCCGGCTCGGTGTCCACGTGGGAGGGCAGGGTGCAGCGGAAGGCCCGGTACGGGTCGTCGTAATCCCCGAGGAGACCCAGGGCGGGCAAGGCCTCGCGCAGCAGGGCAGCCGTGCTGACGCGGTAGGCGTCGCGCGCTGCCCACCACGCGTGCTCGGTGGGAGACAGGTCGAATACGTGCGTCATCGGGCCCTTCGCAGGTGGGTGGCGATCGGCGGTGGTCACTTCGTATGGGTGGTCATCGTCGGAACGCCGTCGATGAGGACCGGCTGCCAGGTGTCGCCGAGCGTGACCGTGCTCGCGCACTGGTGGCACAGCGACCCGGTATCGCACTCCTCCACCGCCCGTTCGGCGATGGCGCCCGGGTTGGTCAGGTCCGTCTCGATATCGACGGCGGTGCCGGCGTGCGTGGTCAGCGTGACCATGTAGACGCCGCCGCCAAGGGAGGTCAGGTTGGGCTCGCCGCCGACCGTGACGCACTCCCATTCGTCACCGAGTTCGATGTCGCCGCAGTAGTTGCACAGCGAGCCGACGTCGACCAGGCCCAGGGCGAGTTCCACGACCGCGTCCAGGTCCGTGAGGTCCGTCTCGACGCGCACCACCGTGTCCGCATATGTGGTCAGGGGCACGGTGTAGGCGGTCATCGGTCTCACCTCGTCGTGATCGGGCCGACGGAGTCGGGACGTGCTGGACTGTTGGAGGTCTAAGCGGTGCTCCTGCGAGGATTCGAACCCCGGGTTCCGGCTCCGTAGGCCGGTGTCCTCTCCGCTGGACGACAAGAGCTGGCGGGCATCAGGCGATGGCGTTCGGGATCTGGAGGGCTGCCCCCGCCATCGGTTGACACATAAAGAGTACCCCGCAGAAGGTGTTAAGGTCAAGTTTTATGTGTCGCAATGACTGGTCGGGCACGCGTCTCGCCGCAGTAGTTGCCGCGACAGCCCACTCGGGCGGGGACGGCATGGGCCATCCCCGCCGGGCGATCAGCTCGCGAGCGAGGCGACGAGATCCGAGGCGGACAGCAGCCGAAGGGTGCCGGCATCCAGTCCGCCGGTGTGCAGGGCGTATGCCTCGGCGCCGGCCGGGAGCGGGATGTCGCCGCGCAGCAGGTAGGCGAGCGAGGCGTCGCGCAGGTCCGCCGGATCGTCGGTGTGCGGTGCGCCGATGCGTGCGGCGAAGGCGGTCACGTCCTCCTGGGCCCGGCGCCGGTAGGTGCTGGCCGATCCGTCGTGGTGGCGGACGATGACCGTGCTGGCCCGCGCGGCGGCGTGCCAGAGGGCCAGCTCGCCAAGGCTGACGCGGGCGCCGGAGGCGAACAGGGCGGTCAGGTGCTCGGCGAGGACGGCCAGGTCGTCCGCGTGGCGGTGCACGGCGTGGTGGGTGCCGGTCACGCCCTGGGCGACGTCGAGCCAGCGCATGGTGCGTCCTGCGATGTCCAGCATGAGCGGGACGCTCGCGCGCGAGGCGCTGGTGAGGTCGTAGCGCTGCTCGACCTGGCGGGCGTCGAAGACCGCGCCGGTCGTGCCCGGCTCGTCGCGGGCCATCAGCCCGGCGAAGGCGTCGTCCAACTTGACGAAGGGGACGTTGTTGAAGCTGTAGACGACCGCGACGGCGTAGCGGACGCCACGGGCTGCGAGCTTGTCCAGGTCGAGGTCGACGAACTCGGACGCACCGTGCGGCGGCGGCGCGCTGGTGAGGTCACCGGAGTGGACGGCCGCGTCGTTCCCGAAGCGCAGGTTGGTGTAGGCGCACGTGCCGATGTGCTCCCAGCGCTCGTTGAACAGGGCGACGGACAGGTCCAGGTCGGTGCGGCCGGACTCGGCGGATTCCATCCAGTGCAGGAACAGGCGCAGCGTCCGGCCGTCGGGAACGGGCAGCTCGCTGCCGCGCGGGAGGGTCACCAGGGCGCGCGAGGCGGTGCGCTCGGCGAACGGGGCGATGATGCCGTCGAGTTCGGCGTCCAGGACGGCCACATCGGCCGTGGGCAGCGCTCCGGCACGGCGCAGGACCTCGTCGGTGAGGATGCGAGTGGCCTCCTCGGCGGCTCCCGGGTTGAGCGGGGCGCGCTCGTCCGGGGTGATGTACGCCCGGGCGGTTTCGCCCTTCGGGAAGAACACCCGGCCGGGAAGCGGCGGCTGCGTGCGCGAGCGTACGGCGCCGAGTGCCGAGAGCAGGACGGCGGGGGCGACGCGGGGCGCGGCGGTGCGCAGTGCGGCCAGAACGGGCTCGGTGTCGTCCGGGCCGGACAGGCGGAGCAAGTGGTCCAGGCGGCGGACCAGTTCGCCCGGCCGGCGGCTCAGCGGGGCCAGAGCGCCGGGCACGTCCGTGGCGGCCAGGGCGGTCTCGACCTGGCTCGCCCAGAGGGGGACGCGGATCGTGTCGCCGTCGGCTTCGACGCCGTCGGTGGCGCGGGCGGTGGCGCGCAGCCCGGTGGACAGGTCGTCGTCGCCGAGCTGGGTGGAGCGCAGCGCGGCGAACGCGAGGGCGGCGCGCGGGAAGCGGTCGGCGTACTCGAAGACGTGCAGCCGTTCGGCGGCCGCCTTCCACCGGAGCGGGTACCGGTGCAGGTCCTCCGCGACGAGCTGCGGGTCCAGGCCGTCGAGGGCCTGGAGCAGGGCGCGGCGCAGAGGGCGCGGGACGGTGGTGATGCGGGCCGCGGAGGTCAGGCCGGGGTCGCCGCCTGACCGGACGGCCAGCAGGCGCAGGACGTCGGTGGCAGTGGTGATGCGGTCCGTGGCCGCGGGCAGGGTGGTGGGGTAGAGGGCGCGGTCGTCCAGCAGCCAGGCCAGAACGCGGGCCTTGGTCTCACGGCCGGGGACCTGCGCGGGCAGCCAGCCGAGGGTTTCGCGGTCGCCGGCTCCGTCGAGCAGGACGGCGAGGTCGTCGGCGTCCTGCGGGCTGAGCGCGCCCGTACGGTCAAGCAGGGTGGTCAGCTCGTCGGCGGCGTGCGACCGGCGGGCGGTCGGGCCGCCGCCGAGGGAGAGCACGCGCAGGCGAGTCGGCAGGGCGCGCCGCGCGGAGGCGGTGGGCCGGGCGCTGGCCGGGTGGAGGAAGGGGTCGGCCGGGTCGATGCGGCGGTGGCAGATCGGGCAGGCGGAGAAGTCGGCGCCGTCGAAGCAGGTGCGGCACACCAGGTGCGCACACGGCGAGACGGGGTGGACGCTGCCGTGGGTGCCGCACAGGACGCACGGCTGCTCCGGGGCCTGGAGGAGCACCGTCAGGACGCGGTCGGTCCAGAAGGCGAGGGTGTCGGCCGGGACGGACTGCGGGAAGCGGCGGAAGAGGGGGGTGTGGTCGCGGTCGGCGCCGAGGTCGGCGTCGAGATGCGCCAGCAGCGCAGCGCCCGCCGTCGCCAGTGCCGGCGAGGCGAGGGCGGCCAGGGCTTCGCGCAGCGACGCGGAGATGAGGTAGCCGCGGTCGATGAGGTCGCTTTCCAGCAGGGTGACGCCGGCAAGGACGTCGGGAGCGGTCGACGATGCGGAGTCGGGGAGGTAGACGGAGCCGCGGCGCTGGAGCAGGACCGCGTCCAGGCTGCGCTGGCTGCTCGACGTGATGCTGGTCGCCGTGGTCGTCATGTGGTGGTGTTCCCCCTGAGTTCTACCGGCGTCGGGCCGGGGTCCGTGTGGCGCCGCCGGGACCGAGCCGCCGGCGCTGTCCTGCGAGGCACCCGCGACGGGCCGGGCATGGAAAAGCGGGGCGGGAAGTGCGCGCGCTGGTTTCTATTCCAAGAGGTTGAGAAGGAAGCACGCTGCGGAGCCGCCCCGCGAGACCTGACGGTATCAACCGTGATGTCGCGGGCACATGGCATTTTCGTTGCCCGGTGCAGGGGAGGCCGGAGGTCTTAACTCGGCGTGGAGTCCGGGCCGTCACCCGCACCGGGTGACACATAAAACATACCTTGAGGAGGAGGGGCTGTCAACTCTCGAGGACGAGTTGCATGGCGTCGCTCGGGCGCCACTGCGTACGGGTCCGGTCACGCCGTCGTTTCGGGGGAGGCGAAGTCGGCCGGCGCCGGACCTACCTCACCGGTGGTGTGCCAGTCCCACAGGGACCATGCGGCCTCGACGCTGCTGCACCACGCGGTCGCGCGTCCAGCGCGGCAGAGGTCGATGGTGGGCGAACAGCGGCAGGTGACACGGAACTTGCCCGCGTGGCGGGTCACGACGGCCTGGATGATTCGGCCTCGGTGGGCGCCGGCCTCTACATCGAGCTGAACGGCCGCATCGATCTGCTCGTGGGTCACCACGACCAGCCGTTCCACATCGTCGACGAGCCCCCAGGTGTGCCCGTCTGCTCCCGTGTGGGCGGCCTCCGCCACCCAGCGGCCGAGCCGGTACACGTGGCCGACCGTGCCGGCTAGGACCTGTTCGGGGAAGTTCTGCACGACGAGGTCGCCGCGGCGCACCTGCGGAGCGTCGGCCAGGGCCCGGAGCTCGACCGTACGGGCCTCGGCCGGCGCACGGTCCTTCGGTCGGGCGGCCTCGATCCGCCACACCCCTGGCGCGGGGGTATGGCTCATCAGCTCCCACTCGCCCCGGCGGCCCTGGACGGCGACGATGTCGCCCTTCCGGAATCCGCCCCACATGACCAGGCCGGGCATGCAGGATCCGGCGTCAGGGTGATCCCTCGCACTGCCCGGCGGTTCAGGGAAGGTCGAGTCCGGCATCTTCTTCCCTGACGCGAGCCCAGATGACCATTTCGTGCCGGTGCCCGGGCGTACACGGGGGCAGCGCCTCACCGGGGCCGAGATCGAAGTACGGCTGGCTCTCCCCGGGAGAGCACGGGCTCACCATGGCGCGGAGGCAGAACTTGCAGAAGGGCAGGCTGATGCGCATGGGCGCTCCTTTCGCTGAACGGGCGTGTCCGAGGAAGGGGTGAGGGCGGGGCGGGCCGGAAGGCGGGCCCGCCCCGGGGTCACGCAGACTTCAGCGCGTCGACCAGGACCCGGCCGAGGGTCACGGGGATCTCACTGATCTCGCTGATGTCGATCCGGTGCGCACCGGGCAGGACATCGGAACGCGGGCTCAGGCAGTACCAGATGACATGCACTCCTGCGGCCTGGAGCCTGCGGACGAGGCGCCCGCCTCCACGCCGCTCCGCAGGCTCCCAGTGACCGTCGGAGACGATGACCAGGACGCGCGCCCCGACGGGGCGCGACAGGGCCAGCGCGCCGTCGAGGGCGTTGGCGGCCTCCGTGAAGCGGTGGTTGCCGTCGTTGGCGCTGAACTGGGTTACCTGGGTGGGTGGTTGCCCGGGCCGGACGATCGGGGTGACCGCCGTCCCGAAGGCCACGGTGGCCGCGGTGCCACCCACTTCCCGGGCTGCGTGGGCGAAGATCCACGAGGTCGAGGCGATGATCTCGGTGTAGGCGCCCATCGAGCCGGAGACGTCGACCGCGACCGCGACGGCCACCGGTGGTTCGTCACTGTGCTTGCGCACGGTGGCGCGGAAGGGCCGGGCGGTCACGGGGTGGCCAAGGGAGCGCTGCGCGGTGGCGAGCATGGCGTCCCGGCCGGACAGGCGGCCGGGAGGAAGCGCTGACGCGACGCGCGTGCGGGAGGGCTCGCGGAACTGTGCCCTGCGCAGAGCGTGGCCCAGGCGGCGGGCCGCCGCACGCTCTTCCGGCTCCGGCCCGCGCCGCCCGCTGACCGGGCTGCGCGGGGGGCGGCGACGGGAAGAGGGCGCGGGGGCCCCGAAAACCCGCTGCGCCGCCTGCAGGGCTTCCTGGCTGGCGGCCTCCTCCGCCTGTGCCTGTGCTTCGCGCCGGGCGGCTGCGGCCGCGGCGCGGGCCTCTTCCTCGGGATCGGGCAGCGCGCCCGTAGCGATCTGCGCGTTCGTGGACACAGCCGCCGCGACAGCCGCTGCGGCAGCGGTGAGGGGATCGTCCCCGGCCGCAGGGGAACCGGGGGCCGACGGCTCTCCCGCGGCGCAGCCGACGACCGGCATGTCGGCGTCTTCGTCGACGCCGACCACCCGGACCCACTGGCGGCTGACCCGGTACAGCCCGAGCTGGTCGCCGTCGTCGAGGCTCAGGGCCCTGCGCCACAGACGCCGCAGCTTGGCCAGGTCGGCGGCGCCGAGGGCTTTGGTGATCTCCGCGCGCACCGGCGCGACCTCCTTGGCGGTCAGCACTCCCGCGTCTGCGCGGGCCAGGAGGAGGGCGGCGGCCGTGGCAGCCCGCCACCGGTTGGCGATCGGTGCGGTCGGGGCCGAGGCGGGCAGGTTGATGTGGCGGGCGGACGCCCGCAGGAAGACCCGGTCGTCCGGCCGGACGACCAACTGGCGGCCTTCGATGCGGGGTTCCTCCAGGAGGACGGCGGCGCGCACGACCGCGCGGCCGGCGCCGTCCGGCCAGTCCTGCCAGCGGGTGCTGCGGGCGTGGCTGGCTTCGTGGCTGGCCAGCCCCATGATGACGGGGTGACGGTGGCGTCCGGAGACGGTGAGGGGGTCGACCTCGTCCGGGTGGGTGTCGGGATCGAGCGCGGCTCCGCCGTTGACCGTGACCCAGGCGGTTGCCGGGTCGAACCACGCCGGCGCGGGGCTGCCGGTGAAGTCCCAGATCATGTCGAGCAGGACGTCGTCGCGGTCGGCCAGTTCGTTGATGATGGCGCCCAGACGGCGGCCGAGCGCCGCGCGGGCGCGCGAGAGGTCGGCGCCGGGCGTGTCGAGGGTCGGCGGGGTGGTCAACGGCGGCTCCCTGCGACGCGTGCGCCGAGGGCGAGGGGTGCGGCGTCGGCGAAGTCGCTCTTCGACTTCAGGGCCTTGCCCAGGTCCTCGCGGTCGGCGGCGGGGCACTTGCGCAGAAGGCTGTTGACCGCGAAGGCGGTGCCGTAGCGGCGGGCGGCCTCGGAGAAGGCGAGCGCGTCGCGCATCTGCGGGATCCAGCCTTCGTAGGTCTGCTGGCCCTTGCGGGTCTCCAGGTTCTTGATCACGGTGATGAGATCCATCGGTACGCCCATGTCGGCGGCCAGGTCCCAGTCGGTCGTGATCTCGAAGTGGTGGTGGAAGCGGGACAGGAGAGCGTCGCTGAGATGCGCGCCGGGCACGTCGGGGTTGCAGGCGCCGATGACGAACCAGCCGGGGCCGACCTTGATGGGGTCGAGTGAGGGGTTCATGGGGATGCGCAGCTCGCCGCGGCCGTCCATGAGGGCGTACAGGACGGTCAGCACCCTCGGGTCGATGAGGGCGACCTCGTCGACGAGGAGGGGGACGTCGTTCAGGACGCTGCGCATCAGCGGTCCGGGCAGCCACTCGAAGGTTGCGGTGACGGGGTCCTGGACGAAGGTGCCGAGGAAGTCGGCCTCGGTGGTGTCGGCGGTGCCCACGATCGTCTCCAGGCCCGGCTGGCCGGGCCGGGTGTCCATGACGAATGCGGCTTCGGCCAGCGCGGTCTTCCCGCTGCCGGGGGGTCCCGTCATCAGGACGTGCTCGGTGTGGTCGCGGGCGTCCCGGAGGAAGGCCATGTCCTCGATGCCGCCCAGGAGCCGGGGCTGGTAGGTCTGCCCGTTCGGCCGCACTTGGGGGCCGATCGGCGCGATGTGCGGTGCTGCTGGGGCGCTGGGGCTCGGCTTGGGCGAGCGCTTGGGACGTGCGTTGGCGCGGGCCGCTTCCTGCATGAGGGTCTTCTTGATGCGCTCTGCGTGCACGGGTCTCCTGCTCAGGCGTGGGGATGCGGTCAGGTGGAGGGGATGGACGAGGCGTTCGAGAGTTCGGTCCCCTGCTCCTTGGCGCTGTCGCGGAAGTAGGCGGCGATGGCGTGGGCGTTGGCCTTGAAGTCGCCGCGGACAGCCAGTTCGGCGGGTACCTCGAACCGCGTGAAATCGCGGGACAGTTCGTAGTCGCCGTTCTCCTTCTCCTCGCAGGTCTTGCAGGCCTTGTCGATGACGGCCTGCACGTCTGCGGGCGAGTCGACGAGCTTCACCGTGGGGGTGCCGGCCCCGCCGGTGGGTCCGTAGAGGGTGATGAGGGCTGGTTCGGGGGCCAGGAAGACCAGGAAGCGGTAGAAGGCGCTTCGTGAGGTGTTGTTCTGGAGTTCCCAGCCGTAGCCCTGGACGGTCGATGTGGCCATTCACGTCCGTTCTCGAAGGTCACAAGAGCATCGGAGGCGAGACCCCGATGACACATATAATATACCTGCACTTTAGGTCTTGAGTCAAGTTTTACGTGTCACTCGGAGTTGTTGTGGCGCCCGCACGGAGTCGGCCGCCTCCCGGTGGGGAAACCCGCCGCCTTCGCGCGGCCTGGACGGGTGGTGTCAGTGGCGGTTGGCATCCTGGGCATCGCCGGACAATCAGGGAGGACACGGCGATGCAGGAGAACACGTCGGCGGCTGTCGCTGCCGGCACACTGGAGCAGCTCTCCGGCCGAGGTGAGTCCGCGCCGCAGGCACGCCGCGCCGTCTCGGCGCGCACCGGCGCTCCCGCGGGGGAGCTGCTCAGCGCCCACGGTGGCCTTGCGGCGGTGGAGCGCGGCGAGGCGGTGTTGGGGCCCGATCAATCCGCCCGGTGGCTGGGCATCCGCCGACGCGAGCTCGACTTTCTCGTAGAGGCCGGGCTTGTCACTCCATCTGGTCGCACCCTGGCAGGCGCCCCTCGATTCTCTGTCGCCGCGCTCACCGCCGTCGCGCTGCAGCCGCTCGAATGGAAGCAGGCCCGAGCCGCCGACAGCCGGCGCCCCTCGCCCTGGCGCGAGCTGGCGGGCCCCGCAGGGGAACGGGCGGCGCTGGTGGAGAGCACGTGCGAACAACTGCGGGCCGACGGCGTCGACGCGTGGGTCAGGTTCAGCCGGGCGGCTGACCGGTGGACGCTCGACTGGGAGCCGCGGCAAGACGGCGGCCCGGACCGCGAGGCCGTCACCGACCTGCTGCCAGCCCGGCTGCTGCGCGCAATGGATGCCCGCCGGCTAGTCCTGCTCGGGCCGGTGGGTCAGACCCTGCACTGGGCGCATCGGATGCTCCAGCCCGGCGCGGCGTGCGTCCTTGACGTGGAGACAACCGGACTGGGGCCGGATGACCGCGTGGTGGAGGTTGCGGTCGTGGACGCGCACGACGGAGCCGTGCTCATCGACACCCTGGTGCACCCGGGAGCCGGCGTGCGCATCGCGGACGCGGCGCGGGCCGTGCACGGCATCACGGACAGCATGGTGGCCCAGGCGGAGCCGTGGGAGCGGATCCTGCCCCGGGTGCTGAACGCCATCGGAGACCGGACGGTGCTGGCCTACAACTCCCGCTTCGACGAGCGGATGACGGTGGGCCATGCCCGCGCCGTCGGAGCGGATCCAGGCCGGTTGCTCCTGGCGGACTCGTGGGACTGCCTGATGCGGCGGCGCTCAACCTGGTTGCGGACCACGTCTCGACGGCGCCTCGGCGGACACCACCGCGCGCTGGGAGACGCCCATGCTGCTCTCGACGTACTGCGCACGCTTCGGACCCGTCCGCCGCACACCGTCTCAGCCTGAGAGGGCTGCCGGCTCCGGCCGGCGCTCAGCCGGTTTCGGTCAGGGACTCCTGAAGACCCAGCTGGCTGTCGCCCTGGTCGTGCGCCGCACGCGCGGCCTCAAGGAGTTGGCGCCACGACGTCACGGTCGGGCGTCGGCGGAGCAGCCCTCGGCGCTCCCTCTCGGTCATCCCGCCCCAAATGCCATGCTCGATACGGCCGTCGAGGGCGTAGGCGAGGCACTCGGTGCGCACTCGGCATCCGTTGCAAACGGCCTTGGCCCTGTTCTGCGCAGCCCCTTCGACGAACAGTTCGTCGGGGTCGGTCGCGCGGCAGGCCGCTCGCTCTTCCCAGTCCTCACGCGTGGCCACTGCGGCGCTGTCCCTCCCCAAGTCCCGCCTGCCGCGCGCAGCGGTTCCCTGCGGCAGATTCGCGAGGCTACGGCAGCAGCTTCGATTCCGGGAGAGGGGGTCCGCCGGCGGTGACTCGTTCGGGTGAAGTTTGCCGCGGTTCATCGTCAGCCAGCCCGCGCAACTGGTCCGGCAGAGGCGAGTCCCCGCCTGTCTCGCAGCCTCCTGGAACCCGCCCAACGCGCGGCCGAGCGGAGACCGCCTCGGCTTCCCAGTCGCCGACGTCCGCAGCTTGTCCCGAGTACGGGACGGGGCTCGAGAAGCCGAGATGCGACACATAAAACTTGACCAATGGGGCCTATTTGATTAGACTAATGAATAAGCGATCGACCCAAGGAGACCCTTGAATCACCTCCCGCTCACCGAACACGAACTCGGGGCCGTGGCACTGACCATGGTCGATCTGGGAATGCTTCGCCCTGCACAGGGGGTTCCCGCCGAGCCGACGCCTCTGCCGGGGCGCGAGTCCGAGTGCCTGGAGGCTCAGCTCGGGATGCCCACGGTCCATCTCGATGACGAGCTGCGCGCATTCCTGAAGGCGTACAACCGCCGGATCTCGTGGCACCCTGAGCCCCTGACGGGGATCTGCGCACACAAGCTCGCCAACCCGGGCTGGGTGATCTCCGTCGCCGAGGTCCGCAGCGCGTTGGCCACCCTGGACTCGACGCCGGGCCGGTCGGTTCGGGCAACCGTCGAGGCGCGCTTCCCCCTCGCGGACCGCGAGGTCTGGCAGGACTGGGTGAAGGTGCTGCGCGGCAGCGCCGACTCGGGCCTGCCGGTGCTGTTCGGCCCCGCGGACTACGAGGGCCCCTGGGCAATCGCCGAGATTCTCCTGGAGAGCGACTACCGCATTTCGTGAGGCTCGGGTCGGCGCGCTCTGTCCACAGGGTGGCGCTCCTACCTTCCGTTCAGCCCGGTCCGCCGCCACCCGGCGGCGGACCGGCGGACCCGGAAGGAGAACAGGTGCGCATATCCAAGCGATTCGGCCGTCCGCTCGCGGCGGTCGCCATCAGCGCCGCCGTGGCCGGCGGAGCTCTCGTCGTCGCGCCAGCGGCCCAGGCGTACGACACCGGACACGGCAAGATCTCGTGCAGTGCCGTGAAGGTGCGCAAGAGCCCGGCCAAGAACGCCACTGCACTGGGAGTGGCGTATCGCGGTGACGCGATCGCGTACGACCAGTTCGCGTACGTCAAGGCCGAGAAGACCTGGTACACGCGCGGCACGGTCACGCGGAAGTCGGACCACGCCAAGATCCGCGGGTACGTCTTCTACGACTGCGCGAACCCGTACGGGACGGATCCGGCCCCGAAGCCGCCGATCCCCAAGTAGGCCGTCACCGGCCCCGGTCCGGCGACCCGTGTACGGATTGCGGGTCGCCGGACCCATTCACTCAGCGACACATAAAACTTGACCATACGACCCTTTAGGGGTAGATTA
This sequence comes from Actinacidiphila yeochonensis CN732, assembly GCF_000745345.1. NCBI lineage: Bacteria > Bacillati > Actinomycetota > Actinomycetes > Kitasatosporales > Streptomycetaceae > Actinacidiphila > Actinacidiphila yeochonensis. The sequence goes on from NZ_JQNR01000002.1 coordinate 250,306, forward strand.
CTCGTAGGCCGGTGAGCAAGCACCGCCGCAGCGCTACGGATCACGAGGAGCCCTCAGTGAGCGTCACCTACTACGCCAGCGGCACCGTCGCGTTCGACGCCCCGGTCCCGCTCGCCTCGTTCTGGGAACTGCTGGAGGCGCGTCACACCCCGTGGTGCATCGCCCCCTTGGCCGGCTCGGACACCACCGCGCCACGCTCCGCGCGCGAGCGTCTTCTGCTCCCGGCCGACGACGCCGACCTCGACGGCCAGGGACGTCCTTCCCACATCAAGGGCTTCACCATCGACTGGGACGACCGCAGCTACCTGATCGGCAACGCCCTGCGCGACATGGTCGTGGCGGTCTACTCCGGCGGCGGGGACCTGCACGACTACGACATCACCTTCCAGGGTGAGGACGGGTCCAAGGGCGAGATCATCTTCTACGCCAACGAGGACGATGCGGCCCTGGGCTGGGAGGAAACCTACGCCCCCGGCCGCCCCACCGAAGTCTTCGGATGTGTGCCCTGGACGTCCCGGCCGCCCCGGACCAGCTGAGCCTCTGCCGCTGGCCTTCGGCACCAACTGCCCCATGAGGAGCCCCTTGTACGAGTTCGGAGACGTTCCTGCCGACTGGGAGCCGAACACGCGCTGCTGCCTCGAATGCGGCAACACCGAACCCCTCGTCACCCTCCTCGCCGTCACCAACCTGGCCACCAACAAGCAGGCCCTGTCCTGCCCCCGGCACGCCCAGCAGGTGGCCGCCGCCCTCGGCTAGAGGACTACCCAGCCCGCGCAGCTCTCCCGGCCCCCTCACCTCGCAACACGGACTCCGCCCATGTGACGGAAGGACTCAGCCATGCCCGCCGACCATCCAGACGCCTACGGCAGCGCCCGCGACGCCCTTGCGGACATCTGGCGCATCACCGCCCTGCGCCAGCAGCTGATCGACGCCGCCGCGCGGGCCTTCCTCTTCGAATACCTCCGGCAGCCGCAGGCCGCCCAGTTGTTCGGCGCCCTCGACGACCTGGACGGCATGCGGTACGTCGGCCCGGCCGAGTACCGGCGCACGGTGGAGGTCCTCTCCACCCTCCAGAGCGCCGCCAGCGCCCTGGAACTGCTCGACGGCGACGCCGGCGAGTGGCTGAGGCCGCCCGTACACCAGGTCCGCGAGCTTGCGGACAAGACGCTGCCTCTCATGAAGGCGACGGCCGGCCGGGCACCGGGGGCCCTCGGAGCACACTTCGCCGACCGGTACGAGGGCGACTTCGCCCTGGACGCCCTTCGTCAAGCCCAGCGCCGTGTCACCCGTACCCGAGGTGCAGCAGCCGACTTCCTGCGTCCCGTACCGCCGGACGAAGGTCTGCCGGGGCCGGGCGCGGGAGCCTCGTCCAGGAGCTGCCGCAGTTCGGCACTCCAGGTCGACGCCCTCGTCCAGCGGGCATCGCTTGCGATCGACGCTGCTGCCGGCTCCGTCGCAGACCGCGGACTTCAGCATCTGGTCGACCTGGGTATGGAAGTCAGCAGACGCTTCACCGCTACGGCCTGCATCTTGGAAGACGCACGCGACTTGGGTGGCGCTTCGCATCTGCTGGCCGACGTGACGACCGTCCATGTGGACGAGTCCGCCGACGCCCTGACCGTCACGATGCCGTCCGGCGAGACGAGCACGGTCCGTCGGGAACCGGACGGACGGTGGACCTTCGCCGGCGAACCGCGCCCCTACGCATCACCCGAGGGAGCCGTGGCCGCGCTGCTGCGCGCCTCCCGCTCTTGAGCCACGCCCCTGAACGAGGGCTCGACGAAAGGACTACACCTTGGATGACCCCACGTCGTCGACCGCGGTCGACTTCCGCGCGCAGGTGGAGGCCGAGCGGCAGGCCGTGCACACGCAGTTCGACCAGCTCGGAAGGCAGGTGGCCGCGAAGCTCAACGAGGACGGGGTCGAGGGCGGCGGCTGGGCCCACACAGTCTCGGCGCTGTACTCCGGAGGCATTGTTCTGCGCCATCAAGGCCGTGACCTGGGCATCCAGGTCTGGCGGGAAAAGTCGTACCTCAAGGGCGCCGCAGGGCGGCGGCTGAAAGTGGAAGGCTGCTACTCCACGGAGTACCACGGCTGGCGGGCCGACTCGATCACCGTGTCGATGGACCGTCCGGCCCCGGCAATCGCGCGGGACATCGTGCGCCGCTTCCTCCCCGGCTATCTGGCCACTGTGGACGCCTCAATCCAGGCCGCGCGCAAGGCGGAAGAGGAACGGCAGGCGCGCCGGCATTTCAACCGCCGGCTCGCCGACGCCATCCCCAGCCTGCACGCCATGGGCGGCTACGACCCGGCGCGGGAACCCGACCGCACCCGGTCGTACTGGTCCTCGCCGGAGTACGACAAAACGTCGACGGCACTGGCCGGCGGCCACATCACCCTGGCCTCGGACGGGTCGTCCGCGAACATCACCCTCGACGGCGTCCCCCAGGAGCTGGCGCTACGGGTTCTCGCGCTGATCCACCCGCGGCAGGTCCTTGAGGGCACTATCGCTCCGCGTGCGCTCCCTCCCGCCCGCCGCGCGCTGTCCGCTTCCCGTGTCATTCCCGGTGAGGTGGTGGGACAGGACGTGGGCGGGGAGCGCCTTCTCGCCGAAGTTCGGCCTGTGCGCCCCCGCCCTGGTGGACCGGGCGAGCTACGGCCGGCGGGCATCGGCGACAAGCCAGCGGCCCGGTAGCGGGTCGCTGAGGTTATGCAACGGAGGCACTTTGGTGTCCGAGTTCGGCAGCGTCGATCCGTAGGCCCATCGCAGCAGCTGGCCCGTTACGCGGTCCAGGGGAGGTCGTTGTCGCTGGTGCCGTCGAAGAGCTGGTGGAACAGCTCCATACGGCCTGCGGCGTGTTTAGCCGCCCCGTACGCCTCCGTTGCGACGCCGATCCGGCGCATAGCGTCGTCGTTGACCAAGGCGTCGGTGAAGGCCGGACCGGGCGGGAAGAGCCGGTCGGCGTCCTCGTCCTCCTGGCGTAGCCGGGCGAGATTGGCGTCCTGGACGCGGGCGACGGCTGCTTCGTGTGTCAGCTCGGCGGCTTCATGTGCGGGGTTTGCCAGATGGTGGTGGTCGTCAGGGGTGTTCACCCGGTCACGGTAGCGGGCGCCCGGGCCGCACGCCTTCCCGTCACTGCTCCGGCCGCCTCCCGCCCCCGGGGCCGTCCATCTCGGCGTCCGCCCCGCGCCGCGTTCGGTCGTGCCGTCTTAGTCCGCCGTCGGGGTGCTGGTTGCGTCGGTGTTCCGCCGTTGGGGGCGGTCATCTCCGGGCGTTCACGGCCGTCCGGGGCGTGTCGTCCAGGCGGAGCCGTAGGTTGACCGGTTATGAAAGATGTCACCACCGCGACCGGTACCACTGTGCCCGGCGACGCGATCCAACAGCTGCTGTTCACCACGGACTGGCTCACGGGGGTGCGGGCCGTTGCGCACGACAGCATCAGCGAGCGGGCCTCGTACGCGTACGCGAACGCCTATGCCCTGTCCGGCGGCGGAGAATTCCACGAAGACGCGCACTCCGTCGCCGTCACAAACCTTCTGCACTGCACGGCGAACAGCATCGTCGCTTTCGCCCTCCACCACCTTCGGCCCCTGCTGCCCGATCTCACTGATGAGCAGTGGGCCCGGATCGATGCGACCGTGACCGCTCTGGACCTTCGAGTGTCCGAAGACCTCACCGGAGCTAATGGCACCGATCCTCGCGACGTCCGCGTGCCGAGTCCCGAGCAACTCACGTTGGCGCCCGAGGCGGTGGGACAGACTGCTCTGTGGGGCAGTAGCGGGCGCGAACCCGATGCTGGCCCGGGGGCATGACGACACGCGGCAGGCGTGCGGGTCACGCTGCCCGGGCACGAGCCACCTGTCGCAGCTCGGAGCGGGCCGCCGGCACCGAAGGGACGGAATCCCAGTAGGGATGCCACCACAGCCGTACGGACAGGACCAGCAGGCGGCGTCGCAGGGCAGCGGTGTCACGGGGGCGGGGTATGGCGAGCGCGTTGTAGGTGGCGTACCAGGCGGCTTGTATCTGCACCAGGTCGGCGGGGAAGTCGGTCACGTCCATCCCGCCATTAGATCGCTTGTTCGAATTACATGTCACTTCGGCCGCCCCGGTCCGAGGCGTCGTCGCCTCCGTGCCACACACCGCCCCGCGGTTCCTGCGCACGGCCGCGCCTGCTCTGTCGGCCCGTCGTTCTGTCCTTCTCCCACCTCCGTCCACGCCTCCCGGCCGTGCTGCCGCTCTCGGGCCCGCGCCCGCCGGCCTGCGGCGCTGCTCCCGGGCTTGTGTGAAACTGTGCGCCGAACTTTATGGGCCGTTTCGAGTGGTGGAGGAGGCCCCATGACAGAGCCCGAAGGCATCGTTGCCAGGGCTGAGGAATTGCTCCTGGAGGGCACCCAGGCTCAGCGCGCGGACAGGAACCTGGCCCAATTGCGGGCGAAGGACCCGGACGCGGCTCGCGTGCTGACTGTGGGCTTTGTAGAGGCCCTGATGGATCCCAGCCTCTACAAGCAGCAAGGCGAGGAACACCGTCGGTATTACGGACTCAAGATAGAGGCAGACGAGAGGTACCTGTGGGACGAGCTTTTCTCTGGCATCGACGAGATTGAGTAGGGCCGTCCCGCCCGCCGTCGCCCGCCGTCGCCCGCCGTCCCTTCCGCCGCGCCGCGCCCCGTGCCGTGCCGCGCCTCCGGCCGCGCCGCGCCCGCTGCCGTCGCCGCGCCCCGTGCCGCGCCTCTGCCCCGCCCTGGGCCGCCCGCCGTGCCGCGCCCTCGGGCCGGCCCGCCCCTCCGCCGCGCCGCTGCGCCTGCCGCGCCCCGCCGCCTGCCGCCGCGCCCTCCGGCCGCCCGCCGTGCCGCGCCCTCCGGCCGCCCGGCCCGCGCCCCGCGCCTCCGGCCCGCCCTGGCCGTTGCCCGCTCCCGGCGCCCGCGCCGCGCCCGTGCCGCGCCCGCGCCCGCGCCGCGCCCGCTGCCGTCTGCCGCTCCCGGCGCCCGCCGCGCGTTCGGCCGCCCGCCTCTGGCTGGCGCCCCCGCCGTCCGGGTCCCGCCTCCGTCCCGCCGCCGGGCCTGCCTGCGCCGCCTCCGGCCGCTCGTCCGCGCCTCCGCCCCGTGCCGCCGGGCCTGTCCGCCCGTGCCCGTGCCGTCCGTGCCGGTGCCGCGGGGGTCGTGGTTGTTGTGGGTTCGTTGGTGGGTTGTTGGGGTTGGGGTCCGGGGTGTGGTGTGGGGGTTCTACGGTGCACCGGTGGGTATCGAGATGCCGCCGGTCGGCGGGGATGTGCGGGCTGGGGCGGAGTTGTCCGGGGTGGTGCTGGCGGAGGTTGATGAGGTCCTGGCCGGTGCGTTGGCGGCGCAGGGTGATGCGGGTGTGCGGGCGTTGGGGCTGCTGCGTGATGCGCGGCGGGCGTTGACGGGGGCGGGGTTCGAGCGGCCGGCGGAGGTGGCCGCGGCGTGTGTGCGGTCCGCGGCGGACGCGTTGCTGGGCCTGCCGGGGGCTCCGCGGTCGGTGGGCCTGCAGGCCGCGGCGGAGGAGGTGTTGGCGGCGGTGGACGCTGTCGGGGCGCCGGGTGCCGCTGCTTCGTGCGGGGCGTCGGCTGTCGAGGCCGCCGGCCGGGAGGTGCCGGGCGCCGGGACCGGTGCTGCCGGGACCGGTGCCGGTGATCCGCGGGGTCTGCCGGGTGCGGGGTGGGGTCGGGTGGTGGGGGCGGCGGAGGTGCTGCGCGGGGAGCTGGCCCGGCCGGGTGGGTATCACCGGGGGCGGGCTCGCGGGATTGTCGAGCGGTTGACGGGTGTCTCGGTGGGCGGGGCGCAGGAGCGGGCGCTGGATGTGTGGGGCGAGGTGTACGGGCTGGCGTCGGGCATTTTGCACGGCCGGGCGGCCGGTCCCGGTGACGCCGTTCTCCTCTACACCGAACTCCTGGGGGCGGCGCGCGAGTTGCTGGTGCCGCTGCCGGAGCGTGCTGCCCGGGTCCTTCAGCTCGCCGCGCTCCAGGGCCCGGGTGCGGCGGATGCCGCCGAGCTGGCCCGCTGGTGGGACCTGCGCGCCGTCGACTTCTTCTTCCGCTCCGAGCCGGCGCCGCTGTGGCTGGGGGTGCTGCAGGAGTACGCGCCGCAGCTGCTGCTGCCGGACCGGGCTGCCGGCGGGCGGTGGCCGGCCGCTGCGTTCCTCGACCACGTCGCCGGCGTCGACCCGGACGCGGTCCGGGAGTGGCTGACGGCGCCGGACGATGAGGACCCTGCGGTCAGCCGGGCGCAGAAGGCCTCCGCGGCCGGCCGCCTGGCCCTTGACGCGCTGCTGGGCCTCGCGCTGGCCCACCCCGACGTCGTCGGCGCCGACCAGGTGCGCGCCGTCCTGGCCGACACCGCGGCGGTGCGAGCGGGCGGGGGCCGGCGGTGGGACGACGCTGCGCCTGGCGGCGCGGTGGGCGCGTGCCGTTCCGCGTACGGGGCGGGGGCGGGAGTGGGTCCTGGTGGTGGAGGGACTGCTGGCCGGCGCGGTCGAGGACGAGCACGCCGGCCACCTGGCGTTGCGGGCCGTCGTCGAGCGGGTGGCCGACGCCGAGGCCCGGGCCGCCGGCACCGGGGACGGCGCCGCGGCCGAGGAGCTGGTCGCGGCCGCGCTGGCGGCCGAGGAGGAGATGCGGGAGCGGATCGCCGAGCAGAGCGCGGCACGGCTGCCCGGGCACGAGGTCGCGGTGCTGCTGCGCGAGTTGGTGCGCACGGCCTACCCGGCCGGCCCCGCCGCCAGCGCGCACCCGAACGTCGCGATGATCCGGGCGGTGCTGGCCGGCCTGCTCGCCCGCGACGTCGCGCTGCTGCCCGGGGCCTCCCGGACGCTGGTGTTCGGCGGTGACCTCGACCTGGTGCACGCGGGCGATGCGGCCGCGTACGGCGGTCCCGGGCTGGCGCGCACCGTCCTGGACCTGGCCGCGGCCGACGCGGACGCCGGCGTGGGCCTGGGCTTGCGCACCTGCGCCTGGGCCCGGCTGGCCGCGGTCGACGCTCCGCTGCACGACCGCCTGGTGGCCGCTCATCTCGCCGCCCGGCCGCCCGCACCTGCCGGGCAGTCCCCGACGCCCGCCGCCGGGGACGTGAACGAGTGGTGGGAGCGGGCCCTCGAGCTCACGGCGCGCCTGGTGGCCGCCGGGCCCGGCCCGGAGCCGGCCCGCCTCGTCGACCTCGTGTTCAGGACCTGCCCGCCCGGGCGCGCCGGGGAGTTGGAGACGCGGGTGCGCGCCGCGCTCGGCGCCCCGCCGCCGGCCGCCGCGGTGGAGGAGGTCCTTCCCGCCGGCGCCGACCGGGCGGACGGCCTCGCCGAGCCGCTCGCCTCGTGGCTGCGGGTGTGGGACTGGTCGCCGGTGCTGCCCGCGGGCGTGCTGGCCGGCTGGGAGCTGGTGCTTCACGCGGTGCGCCGGCTGCAGCCCGCCGGCCCGTCCGACCCGCGCACCGCCCCCGTCCTGGAACCGGTCAAGGAGAGCACCGTCCTGGCCGCCGGGGACCTGGAGCAGACGGCCGGCGGCCCGCTCGCGGCCGCCGCAGCGCTGGCCGCGGCACCGGATGCCGGCGCAGACGGCTACGCGATGGTCCTGCACCGCCTCGTCGCCGCCGACCCGGCCGCCTGGACCGCCGATCCGTCCGCCGTCCTGGCCGCCCTGGAGCTGCCGGAGCTCGGCGCGTTCTACCTCGCCGCGGCCGCCCTCCACGCGGAGCGCCCCGGCGCCTTCCCCGGAAGGACGCTCACGGGCGCCGTCACCGCGGCGCTCGGCCTGCGCCGCGCCCTCGACGGCCCGGCCCCCGGCGCCGGCCAGAGGACGGCCGCCGGCCGGGGCGACGGGCTGCTCTTCGCCGACCAGGCCCTGGCCGACCTGCTGACCGCCGTGTGGCGCACCGGGGCCGTCCTGGACGCGGGCCAGGACAAGGACGTCCTGGACCACCTGTACGCCCTGGCCGCCGAGCTCACCCGGCCCGCCGCGCAGAGCACTCCCGCCGCTCCCGCCGGCGACGGGGCCGCGGGCGTTTTTGCGGACGGCGCCCCCGTGGCGGGGAGTTCGGGGGAGCCGGCGCTGCTGGGGTCGGATGCGCGGGTGCGGGCGCTGGGGTGCCTGCTCGAGTACGCCGCCGGCCAGGCCCGCGCCCACGGGGAGATGCCGGCCGAGGTGCTCCGGGCGGTGGCCGGCGCGCTTCCCGCGGCCGCCGGCCAGGAGGCGGTGGCCACCGCGATCGGGGTACGGCTGCCGGCCCTGCACCGCTACGCCCCCGCCTTCGCCGCCGAGCACCACGCCGCCCTGTACCGGCTGACCCCGGGCCGGCCCTCGCCGGCCGCGTCGTGGCTGCGCTGGGGGCCGCCCAGTGCGCCGCTGCTCGCCGCCCTGGACCGCGCCGGCCTGATCGGCGCGCTGCGCGACGCCCCCGGTCTCGCCCAGGGCGCTGCCGGCCGCACCGCGGCCGCGCTGCTGGCCGATCCGGCCCTGCTGGGCGAACCCGCCGCCTGGTGGGCCGAGTTGGCGGGCGCCACCGGCGCCGGGGACGACAGCGCTGAGGGCGTTGCCACGGTCTCGGGCCTGCTAGAGGCGATCGCCGCCGGCACGCCGCACACCGGCGCCGGCAGCCCGCTCCCGCCGGCCGGGCAGGCCCGGGCGGGGGCGGCGGTGGTCCTGTGGCGGGCCGCGCTCGCCGCCGGCCTGCCCGCCGGCGCGCTCGCCGGGGCCGGCGCGTTCGCCGACGCGGACCTCGACGAGGCGGTGTGGCTGGAGCTGATGCGCTCCAGCGCCGAGCACTCCCCGGCCCTGACCGACGCCGACCTCGTCGCGGAGCGCGCCGCCGCCCACCCCGGCCGGCCGGATGCCCTGCTGCTCGCCGCGGTGCTGGTCTCCCAGGCGCCCGGGACCTGGCGGGAGGCGGCCGTACGGCGGCACGCCCGCGCCCTGCTGGACGCCGCAGCCGTGCTGCCCGGGGCCGATCGCCCGGACGCATGGCGGGAGTTGAGGGAGGCGCTGGTCAACGCCGGCGACGTCGACGCCGCACGCCACCCGTAGCCGGCCAGCGCCCGGGCGCCGCCGGGAGAGAGGAGAGGAGAGCCGACGTGCTGGGACGCCGCGTCCACGTCACCGGGCCGGCCCGGCTCAAGCTCGGGGCCGAGCTGAAGAAGGCGTACGACAGGGGGGCCTCGGTCCGGGTGCTCGCCGAGGGCTGCGGGAGGTCGTACGGGTTCGTGCACCGCCTGCTCACCGAGGCCGGGACCACCATGCGCACCCGCGGCGGCGCGAACTCCCGCCGTTCTGCGGCACGCTGACCCGCGGCCGGCCGCGGGGCTCGGCGCTCCCGGGTCCCGGGGCCTGCCGTCCCGCCCGGGCGCCGCCCGGCGCTGGGGTGCGCCGGCCGACGGGTCCGGGGCGCCTTGCCGCACCGCGGTGCGCCGAATCGGCTCCGCGGCCTGCGCCTTCGGCGGGCGCTCGCCGTGCCGGTGGGCGGCCCCCGCCGGGAGTGACACATAAAACTTGACGCACAACATCTTGATGGGTAGATTAATGAACGCCCCGAGCGGGGGTGATGTCGTCGCAGGGGAGTGACCAGTGAGCCGGTTCAGCGAGATGCCCGCAAGCCCGAAGCGCGGCGAGAAGGTCGCTCTGCACTGGAGCAGGAAGCGCCGCGCGACGGGGCTGATGATCACCCGGCAGGGCGAGAAGTTCGGCGTGTGGAACATCGCGCCGGTGATGGGCCGCCCGACCGCGTTCATGTTCGACCTCGTGGCCACGGAGGAGGCCGCCCGGCAGATCGCCAACCGGGAATGGGCCGGGATGGCGATGTGAGCACCGCGGGCCCGGGCCGGCGGCATTCCGCGGGCCCGGGCACACACGGGTGACGGGGGCGTCCCGCCACCCCCAACGGCCAACCCTGCGAGTAGAGATGGACACCTGATGACCGAGCGCACCGCCATGGCTGTTCCGGCTGCTGCGGGGATGACGCGGGACCGGCACGCCCCGGCGGGACCGGTCCTGGACACCCCGCTTCAGGAGCCGGTGCAGACGCCTCAGACCGCGCCGGAGGGCACCCCGGACAACGCGCGCCGGCTGATCGGCGCGAGCGGCACCGGGCGCGCGTACGCGACCGGGAGCGGCGACCGGCTGCGGATCGAGTCGGCGGACGGCCGCCTGGCCTACACGCTGCCCACGGTGCCCGACTGGGCGCACCAGCAGGCGAGGGACGGATTCGCGGCGCTGGCCCGGGAGTTGGCCGGTGAAGTCGAAAAGCGCGGTGCGGGTACGCCGGAGTTCAGCGAGCGCCCGGTGGACATGTGGCCGGGCGAGCCGCAGGAGTTCGAGGAGTTCGCCCCGGCCGGCTACGCCCCGGGCGTGATGCTGGCGTGGTCCGTGGACGGGGTCCGGTACACCGGCCAGGTGTGGGCGAACCGCGTGCAGTCCGGGCGCTGGAACGGCCACCGGGGCCAGACCTCGGCGGTGGTGGTGGCCACGGTCGGCGGCCGCCGGGCCCGGCGTGACGAGGCGGTGTGCCTGCCGCTCCTGCACGGCCGAAAGCACCCGCGCGCCTTCGTGGCCACGGCCCACGGGAGCGCCGACGTCGAGGTGATCGCCCCGCGGTGCGCGTCCGAGGGCCTGTTCGACGTGGTGGCCACGGCCGGCGACCCGGTCGAGGAATGGGAGTCGGAGGGCGGCTACGTGCCGCCTGCCGGCCTTCCGGCGGAGCCCGCCGACGCGGTCGAGCCGGCCCCGGCCAAGACGTCCGGGGATGCCGGCGCTCCGGCGGAGGTCCCGGCCGGCAAGCACTGCCCGCGCTGCGACCGGAACGCCCTGTACGGCATCGAGTGCTCGTACTGCGGCCACATCATCATCACGGCCTGGGTGACCACGCCGTGCCATCCGCCGGCCTGGTCCGAGGGGTGTTGCCCGACGTGCTTCACCACCGACCCGGAGGTGTGGGAGATCAGCGGCCGGCTGAAGTGCACGGTCTGCGCGGAGGGCCGCAGCCGCTGGGGCGACCAGGTGAAGGCCGGACCGGGGTGGCGCGGGCGGGCGCGCCGTGTCCTGGCGTGGGCCGACGACCCGGGGGAGCTGTCGTACGCCACCGCGTACGCGGACGACGCCGACAAGGATCCGGCCGCACTGCCCGGCGTGCTGGTGTCCCCACGCTGACCTGCGCGACCACCGCCCAGACGATCACCCGACTGCGCGCCGTCGAACCCCCGGGGGCCCGCCCGCCCAGGGAGAAGATGGCCGAGGCCGGCGGCGCTCTCCCGCAGCCGGGGGGCGCGGGCCGGGAGGAGACGGCGATGGCGGGGTGGACACGCCTGGTGGCCGCGCTGGCCAGGCGGCGCCGCACCGGCACCCCCGCCGACGCCCCGGTACGCGCTGAGCCCGCCGGGCGCCCGCCCGGCGCCGGCGCCCTGGGCGGCGGGCGCTCGGCGGGTACGGCGGACGGGCCCCGCCCGTTTCCCGCGCCGCACCCGGCCCGCGCGGTCCCGGTCCGGTGGTGCCGGCCGATCAGTGGCAGGCCCGCCGTACCCCGCAACTGCTGTACGCGCGGATGTCGAACGCCGAGCGGGCCCGGCTGCTGCGGCAGCGCCCGACTGCGAGCTGTGCGTGCGCAGGGAGTCGGCCGCCGTCGACCACGACGCGGGGACGGGCCGGGTGCGGGGTGTGCTGTGCAGGAGCTGCAACAGCTGGCTGGGGTCGATGGAGGCGGCGCTGTGCGTGCCCCGGAACCGGATGCAGACGCAGGCGGCCTACCTGCACTGGCGGTTCGAGGCCGGCGGCACGGCCGCGCTGGCCTGGTACCGGGGGGGAGCTGTCCTATCTGGGCCTGAGCGAGCAGGAGTTCGCGGACGGCCTGCGCCGGGTGCGCCGGCTGCTGGCCGT
>NZ_JQNR01000006.1 GCF_000745345.1 Actinacidiphila yeochonensis CN732
CGCCTGGTCGGCGTCGATGATCTGCTCATCGGTGGCCTCCTCGCCCATCCCGAGGGCGTCGCGCAGGTAGCGGGACCACTCGATTGCGCGGCGACCTCGGGTGGCGGTCTCATACTCGTGCCACAGCTCCCGGAGCCGTGCGAGCCGGGCGTCGACGTCGATGCCGGCGGCGGCCGCGGTCTCCGCGTCGAGCGCGCGGAGCTGCCGGTAGGCGGCAAGCATCTCGAACGGCGTGCGGCTGGTGGCGTCGGCGCCGCGCATCTTCGCGCCCGCCTTGAGGTCGAGGCGGGCCAGCTCGTTTCCGACTCCAACATCGCGGGCCCGAGCGCCCTTGCCCTCCTGAATCTTCGCGATGTACTCGCCCATCGCCTTGGCGTCGCGGGCGGTGTGGATGCGGTCCCACTTCACGCCGTGCGCGCGGTTGGGGCGGAAGCCCGCCTTCTCCAGCCAGGCCGCCCAGGTGCGGTCCCACCGGTCCCGCATCCGGTCGAAGTCGGCAGCGTGCGCGCGGGCTTCCGCCGACATCTCGGCGCGGTCCTCGGAGGGGTCCGGGACGGGGAAGTAGCCGGTGGGGGTGGGGTCCCACTCCGGCTTCACCCAGTTCGGCGGCCGGTTCTCCTTGCGGGGGATCTCCGGGCGGGGGCGCTGGCGGCCGCCCATCAGCACCACCAGGTGCAGGTGCGGGTGCCAGCCGTGGCGCTCGGAGTGGGTGACCTCGGTCGCGCGGATGACGCCGACCACGCCCATCCGGTCGCGCTCGCCCTCCTTGCCGCGGGCGCGGTCTCCGGCCCACTGGGCGCCGGAGGTCAGGCCCTTGAAGCCGGTGCGTAGCGCGTCCATCAGGTCGGCCAGGCCGTGCCGCTTGAAGTGGCGGGCGGTGAGGGTGACCAGGTACGCCGTTCCGCCGGCCTCGATGTGCCGCACCGCGGCCTCGGACGCGTCGGTGGCCCGCTCGGCGCGGATCGCCGCAGCGTCGACCGGGCAGCACCAGATCGAGTGACAGCGGGTCGTGCCGGAGGTGTAGACCCGGCCGTCGCGGCGCTTGAACGTGACGCCCTGGTCGTGGTCGAAGACTCCTCGGCCGCACGCGCGCATGCTGCCGTAGCCGCTGATGTCCCAGACGACCCGCCGGTCCGCCCAGCGTCCGCGCTGCCGTTCGCGGCGCCGTTCCTCGGCCGCCGCCAGGACCTCATCCACGTCGAGCCCGGTACGCGGAAAAGCGCAGGTCAGAGCACCCAGGTAGGCGCCCATTCCGAGGGGGGGGGGAAACTCTGTTTCCCTCTTACCAAGGCGCTCGCCGTCGGGGGCGGGGGCGGGGTCTGCACCTGCGGGCCGGAATGCCACCAGGTCGGCCCCTGCGGGGCCCTGAGGGGTCTTCAGCGCCCGGCGGCCGGCCCGGCGGCTCCGGCCCGCCCAGAGGGCCGCACGGTGGCGCTCAACGGCCTCCTGGTAGGTGGCCGGAGCTGCCAGGGTGGCGGGCATGCCTGCGACCGGCGCGGCGGCCGGGAGATGTGGTGCGGATGCTGGTGCATCCCTTACGCTGGTCAAAGCGTTGGGTTCCCTTGGAGTTGCTTGGTCGCGTCTTCGGGGTCCCACCACTGGAACGGTCGGGTGTAGGAGCCCGGCCGTTCCGCTTTTCTGGGGAACCGCAGCCGATCTTGCCGTACTTCTGCGGAAGGTCCTAGTCCGGCTCGCCGAACATCCCGTAGGGCGGGAGACCAAGTGATCTGGTCTCCCGCCCTACGGGCGCGGCGCGTTGTCACTATGCGGCGGCCAATGCCCAGGTCCAGGGCTCACCAGCAGCGGCGGCGCGGGTGGCGGCGTCGGCCAGGAGCCGGGCTGCGGCCGCCAGCTTGGTCGGCATCGCCTTGTCGCGGGCCGCCTTGAGCAGCAGGGCCGCGCACCCGCCCGCCGCCGCCGGGGAGATGCTCTGCTCGGCGGCCACGGTCGGGGCGGCCCGGAGTGCGGCGACCAGGACGTCGGCGGAGGCGTCGCGGACGATGTACATCCAGCTCAGGGCCTCGCCCAAGTCGGTGAGCACGCTGGCCGAGTGGCGGTCCTGGCCGAAAAAGTCGCCGCCGTGGCTGGTGATGATGTGCCGTACCGCGTCGTGGATCGCAGGCGTGCGGGTCATGTCACGTCCTTTTGCGGAGGGGACGGTGGGGCGGGTGCCGTACCCGCCCCACCGTGGTTTTCAGTGGGAGGTGGCGGCGGGGGGTTCGGTGACGGGGCCGGCCCAGACGCGGACGTCGGGCTGGACGCCGTAGTCGCCGGGGCAGTCCTCGGCCAGGGCGGCGGCGAACTCCTGGGGGCTACCGGCGTGGGTGGAGGTGCGGACCCGCAGGCCCGGGGCGGACTGGTAGCTGTAGGTCGGCATGGGCCTCAGCTCTCGGTGTGGTCGGGGCACTGCCGGGTGTCGAGCAGGTCCCCGTCGGCCGTGGAGGTCAGGCAGCCGCAGGGGTCGCACTCCCACACTCCGGAGCCGAGGGGCTCCATGGGTTCGCCGCAGCACGTCGGGTCCAGGTGGCCCATTCAGTCCTCCCGGGTGACGACGGAGAACTGCGTGATCCTGCACTGCTGCGGGGCGAGGCCCTGAGTGGAGGCGAACTCCTCGACCGCGAAGATGCAGATCTGCTCGTCGGTGATGGGGCCGCCGCCGGGACGGCCGACGTCACCGGTGATGCCGTGGATCGTGCCGTCGGGGGTCTGGATGCGGGCGATGTAGGAGGCTGTGGGCATCAGCGCGTCGCCCCCGCCAGGACCTGCCACAGCAGGTCCGTCGGCCCCCACGTGAGGTCCACGATGGTGAGCTGTCGGGCCGTGACCAGCTGGTCGACGGCGGGGCGCGGCACGCCCGCCCAGGTCGTGCGCAGGTGGCGGCGCGGGAGCAGGTCGCCGAACCCGGTAACGGGCCGGCCGTCGGCCTCGGTGACGGTGATGCCGCCGGGCTGGCCGTCCAGGACCACGGCCAGGCCCGCGAGCCTGGCGGACTCGCACAGGGTGGTCAGCAGGACCGCGTCGGCGGGGATGTAGCCGGTGACGGCGGCGCGCTGGCGCCACCGCCGCCCGTCGAACCCCGGCCCGTCGACCCCGGGCTGGGACGAGTCGGTCAGGTAGCCGGCGCGGCAGGCGGCGGCGAGGACCGGCACCAGGGGCGTGGTCTCGTCAGCGGCCGGCCCGTAGTAGGCCGGCCGGGAGGGGATTCGCCCCTCCAGCCAGGCCGCCATCAGCAGGCTGAGTTCGCGCAGCGACTGGGCGGTCGTCCACGTCAGGGCGGTCACCGGGTCACCACCGGGCGGGCGAGGTCGCGGTGCTGGACGGTGACGTCGTAGCCCTGCTCGCGCAGGAGCCGGGCGACGGTGTTGATGACGACCACGGAGCGGTGGCGGCCGCCGGCGCAGCCGACCGCGGCGGTCACCGGCCTGTCCCCGTATCCCGAGCGGGCGGCGCAGGCCAGGGCGAGGGTGTTGATGACGGCGGGCACGCCGGGGGTCCCCAGGACCTTGGTGATGACGGCCTGGTCGCGGCCGGTGAGCTGGCGCATCGCGGGGTCGACGTGGGGGTCGCGGAAGGACCGCAGGTCTTGGGCAAAGTCGGCGGCGGGGGTGGGTCCGTGCAGGTAGCCGAAGCTGATGATGGTGATGGCCATCAGTGGCCTGCCTTCCTGGCGAGGGCGGCGGCCTCGCGGACCAGGGTGAGCGCCTGGTCGCGGGAGACGTGCGGCTGGTCGTTCCAGTGCGGGTAGTCCTGGCGGATGCCGCGCTGGGTGAGGACGGCCTGGAGGTAGGTGCCGGCGGTGATGGCGGTGTCCTGGCCGCCGTAGCCGAGGTGGTGCAGGACGGCCTGGGCGCCGAGGATGCAGCGGCGGCCGCTGGGGGTTCGCCAGCCGCTGGGGGTCTGGGCCCAGCCCCAGCGCTCCAGGACCAGGGCGGTCAGCTCCAGGTGCTGGGCGGGGGTGATCCGCAGCCGCTGGACGGCCTCGCGGTGCCGGCCGGGGTGCAGGACCAGCAGCCGGTCGGGCAGCAGGCGCCAGATCCCGCCGGGCAGGACGTCGTGGTGGCGGCCGCGGCTGCGGGCCGGGGCCGGGAGGCCCGCGAGGGCGGTGCGGACCAGTTCGTCGGTGGTGGCCGTGACCAGCGGGTGGGCGGTGGCCCGGCCGCGCGCGGACAGGTACCGCTCGATGTCGCCTACCAGGTCGGCGGCCAGGCCGTCGAGGAGGTCGTCACCGAGGAGCTCGGCCAGCTCGGCGGCCGTCGAGCCGCTTGCCCGGTGGTGGGTGGGTGTGCTCATCTGTCAGATGCCTCCGACTCTTTGGTGATCGGTGGTGGGTGGGGCGCCCCGACTGCTTGCCGGCGTGAGGGGGCGCCCCGGTCAGAGCTAGGACCCGGTGCGGGTCCAGGCCCACGGCTGGCGGCTCTTCGCCGCGCTGCCGGCGGCGTCGGCCAGCGCGTGCACGTCGTCCGCGACGTCGGTGTCCATGCGCGGGTGGCAGGCCGCCAGCCGCAGGACGTCCTCGGCCTGGCCCGCCTCGGCCCAGCCCAGCGCGAACTCGCGGCGGCCCCGGATCCCGTCCGCGAGGACCCGGATCGCGCGCCACTCCCGGGTGGTCGTCAGCTGCACGACCGCCCGCTCCACCGCGTCCAGCCGGCGGTCGGCCAGCCGCAGCCGCTCCCCGTAGGGGGCGTGTGAGATAGCCCAGCTCATCGGCCGGTCTCCTTCCTCGTGGTGTTCGTGGTGTGCTGCATGTCGCCGAGGGCGTGCCGGGTGCCGACCACGTCGCGCGCGGCCGCGACCACCTCCCGGCCCCACTCCTCGGTCAGGGCGTGGAGCGCCCCGGCCTGCTGCGCCTGCGGCAGGTCGAGCGCGGCCCGCACCTGTGCGAGCAGCTGCTCCATCCGCCCGTCGGTGTCCGTCACTGGCTGACCAGCCAGCCGGCGCCGGGCTGCGCGATGCCGCGGGCCGCCTCGGCGGCCGCCCACTGCGCGCCCGGGCACTGCGTGACGTGGGCGTGGCCGTCCTGCCGGACCTGGAATCCCTCCCGGCGGTCCCGGGAGGGGCTGGCGGCCCCGCAGGTGCACACCCAGCTCGTGCCGCCCTTGCGGCTGTTGCGGGTGGTGATCACGACCTCGTAGCCGCCGCCGACCCGCAGGGTCTCCGTCGCACCCATCCCGGTCACCGCCCCACCGGGGTGGCGGCGCCGAACTCGCGCAGCGCCTGCCGCAGGGCCTCGGCCGGGTCCGGGCCGTACAGGCCGGGGCGGGCGCTGATCTCCTGGAAGGTCAGCAGCCCCGCCGGCCGCGCCACGAACAGCGGGCCGTAGTTCCGCCAGGCGTACTGCGCGCCCATGTGCCCGGCCCGCCACGTGCCCGAGAGCCGGTCCCACGTGAACCGGTACTCCACCAGGGCGTGCGACGGGTGCCAGGGCGCCGGCCGGAGCTCCACCACCGAGTAGTAGGTCACGCCCTCCCGGATCGACCGGGCGAACCGGGCCTCCTCGCTGGCCGCCATCCGGCGCGCCTTCGCCGTCGTCAGCACGTCGTCCAACTTGTCGATGAATCCCACGAGCACTCCTCCGTCTTGCGGTTCGGGGCCGGTCTGTCCGGTCCTCCACCCGGCACGGCAGCAGCGCCGCCGTGCCGGACTGGGGGGCCGTCAGCTCCGGCGCGCGGAGCAGCCGTCGGCGTGGGCCTGGGCCGCCGCCGACAGATCAGCGCGCTTCATGGCCACGTAGTCCGTGCCCTCGGTGTCGCAGCCGTCGCACCACCAGGTGCGGAACGAGGTGAACCGCCGGTCCGCCGCGTGGACCGCCGCGCCGCCGCGGGTCGGCCACGTGATGCCCGAGGCCGTCAGGTTCTTGGGGAGCTGGGTCGCCATGTCTGTCTCCTCCGTCGTGCGGTTCGGGGCCGGTCTGTCCGGTCCTCCACCCGGCACGGCAGCAGCGCCGCCGTGCCGGACTGGGGGGCCGTCAGCTCCGGCGCGCGGAGCAGCCGTCGGCGTGGGCCTGCGCCGCCCGGACCAGGAGCGCCCGCTCCTTGTCCAGGTAGATCGGGCCCTCCGTGGCGCAGCCGCCGCACCACCAGGTCGAGAGGGAACCGCTGGTCGCCGCCATGTGCACGGTGGCGCCGGTGCGGGTCTGCCAGGTGATGTCCGCCGGGGTGAGATGCGAGGGGAGAGTCATCGCGTCTGTCCTATTCGTGGGGGTGTGGTGGGTGGTCGAGGCCCCGGTCGCCCACCGGTCGCTGCCCCGATTTGCCCGGGTATGGCGGGTGGTCGGAGAGGGGCCGGGGGTGGTCGCGCGGACCAGGTCGAGCACCGCGCGACCAGGGGCCATACCGGTTGATTTCGGGCGCCGACCGGGGGTCGACCGGGGTCATGACCGGGGGATTTGGCCCTATTTGCCGTGCTGGGCGAGCGCCTGGTCGAGCTGCTCGCGGGTGTAGCCGTTGGGGTTGGCCATGCCGTCTATGGCGCCGAGCTTCCGGGTGGTGCCGGCGCCCGCGTCCCGCAGCCGGGCCTGGAGCTGAGCGCCGGTCAGGCCCTCGTACCGGTCGTCGGGGTGCGCTGCGGTCAGCAGCTCGACCAGGCGGTCGGTGCGGGCCCGGTCGACGCCCGCCCCGTCGAGGACAGCGATCGCGTCGGCCAGCAGGATGCGGGCGGCTGCGACGGCCGGGTCGACGGTGCCGTGGGTGGTCGCGTCGCCGGTCAGCGTCCCGGCGGCCTCGCGCAGCGTGCGGCCGCGCAGGCAGATCTCCTTGAACTCCGGCAGGTCGATCACGTCGGCCTTGAGCGTGACGTGGCCTTCCTCGC
Source organism: Actinacidiphila yeochonensis CN732 (assembly GCF_000745345.1). Classification (NCBI taxonomy): domain Bacteria; kingdom Bacillati; phylum Actinomycetota; class Actinomycetes; order Kitasatosporales; family Streptomycetaceae; genus Actinacidiphila; species Actinacidiphila yeochonensis. The sequence goes on from NZ_JQNR01000006.1 coordinate 6,808, forward strand.
CGCCCTGGTCCAGGACGACGACGCCCTTGGAGTCCTCGGTGAGCATGTGCGGGGCGGCGCCGCCGGCCACCGCGTCGTCGCCGAGCACCATCTTGGCGGAGCGGTCGCCCTTCACCCGGCAGCTCGCCCTCTTCGCGCAGACCTCCCGCAGCGCGGTCGGCACGCTGTTGGCGTCCGGGCGCTGGGTGATGAACACGCCCATCCCGCCGACGAACCTCGTCACCCTCACGTAGCGGGCGAAGGACTCGACCAGCACGTCCTTGCCCGACCGGGTCGGGGTGCGGCCGGGCTTGTCGGAGTCGGCGTTGTCGTCGTCGACCGCGACGCGAACCAGCGCGGCGCCATCCAGCAGCTCCTGGAGCTCGTCCACCACCAGGAGCACCGGCCCCATCCCGGCGGCGGCCAGCGCCGGGGTGATCTTCCCCTCGGGGGCCTGGTCGGGGTCGGTCTCGTACAGCTCCTCCAGCGTCGTGCCCCGGTCCTGCATCTCCTCGATGGTCCCCTCCATCACCGCCAGGACCTCGCGGATGATGTCCGGGGTAGCGCCCGCGATGTACCGGTGGGCGATGTGCTTGAGCGGGGCCCAGTCCGGGCCGGTCTTGCCGGTCACCACGATGATCCGCACCGTCGGGTCCAGCGCCGCCGCGGCGGCGACCAGGCGGGCGAAGTACGACTTCCCGTAGCCCATCAAGCCGCCGACCATCAGCGAGGACCACAGCAGGTGCATGACCTGCCGCGCGCCCCGAGCGTCCGCGCCCAGCGGCACGCCCTGGTGCCAGAAATCCCAGACCGGGGCGTCGATCAGCGCGGACGGGGTCTTGGCCTTGCCGTAGGGGGAGTCGGAGTTGGCGACCCACAGCCGGACCCGGCCCTCGTGCCCGTCCTCGCCCGAGTCCTGCGTCATCTCGATCCGGACCCGCTTCAAGCGCAGCGCGGACGCCAGCTCCTCCACGCGGGAGGTGGCGGCCGCCGCCTTGACCCCGCGGGGGAGTTCCACCGTGGCCGTCCAACCCGGGCCGTCCTCGCGCAGGCCGCCGACCGTGTGCGTCTCGGGGATCTGCTCGCTGCGGATGATCCCGGCCTTCGCGAACGCGGTCACCAGGTCGAGCTCGCCACGGACCCGGGCAGCGTCGCGCTTGGCCAGATCCACCGGCGTCACGAACGGCGGGACCACGCTGGTCACGCCCTCCTCCGTCCGGGAGTCCGGCGCGGCAGCAGTAGTCGCGGCCTGCGCCTGGTCGGCGGCCGGGGCCTGCTGCTGACCGGCGCCGACAGCCTGGCCCTCCTCCTGCTGGTCCTGCGGGCGACCCATGACCCACACCGTGATGAGCGCGGCCAGCAGCTCAAGCGGGGCGATGACCGGCTCGTGCGCGGTCGCGGTCAGCACCGCGTACCCTGCAGCGAGCACGATCCCGATCCGGGTTCCCCGGCGGCGCCACCGCAGATGGGTGATGTCGCGGCGGGTGATCGCGTCGACCACCAGCTCCGGCCCGGCCTGGGCGACCGACCCGAGCGCGAGCCCCATCCGGGCGGCCCCGTCCGCGTCGCCCTCCTCGGCCTCCGCCGTGACCGCCCTGCGGAGCTTGCGCAGGTCTCGCTGCTGAGCCCCGATCGCCCGCTCATTGCGGCGGTCGCGGTCGACCGCGACCTCGGCGAGCGCCGTCTCCAGGTCGTCCAGCTCGGCCGCCATCAGCCACGCCGCGCCCGCCGCCTGCAGCCGGGACCAGCCGGTGCCCAGCCGCGCCACCGCCTGCACCCACCAGCCGTCCGCCTCCTGCTCGGCCGGCGGTGCGGCCTGCGGCGGGACCGGCGAGAGCGTCACCGGCGCCGGCGGGACGCTCGGCATCGGCGGAACCGCCGCCGTCGTCGTGTCGAGTGCCATGTCGTCAGCCCTCCAGGGCCTGGTAGGGGCGGCGGCCCGGCCGGGCCGCCGCAGGAGCGCCGTCTCAGCCCGCGATGCCGCCGGCGACGTTGGACACGGCGGTGACGCCGGTGTTGACCAGGGAGGTCGACAGGCCGCCCAGCACGGAGGTCGACAGGGACACGCCGAGGGCGAAGGAGACGATCAGCCACAGCCACTTCTGGCCGTGGTGCTTGGCCGCGTACCAGACCAGGAACCCGAGGATGATCACGCCGGTCGTCCCGGCCGCGATCCCGGCACCGGACTGGCTGACCTGCTGAGGGGCGGTGGTGGTGTAGGTCGCGGGGGAAGCCGGCTGAACGACCGCGGCCTGCTCGGCGGGCACCGCGGTGCCCGCGACGGCGGCGACCGCCTGGTGGTGCTCGGCCGCCGTGGCGGTGCCGGCCAGACCGAGGATGCCGACGGTGGCAGCGGAGACGACGATGGTGCGAACGGTGGTGTGCACGGTGGGTCCTTCCGGATCTGCGGTGCGGGTCAGGGGGGTGGTGCGGTGTCAGGGGGGCGCGGCCTACCGGCCGTCGCGGTGGTCCTCGCTGCGCTCGTTCGCCTTGCGGACCTTGTCCGCCAGCGCCTTGCGCTCCGCGTCGGTCACGACTGACTCACCGACTCGGCATCGGCAGGGGCCGCCTTCGCGCGCAGCGCGGACAGGCTCATCTGGCGACGGGCTCCGGGGCTGTACTGGACGTCACCGCGACGGCGCGTGGGGGGGGTTCCACCGTTGCGCTTACGGCCGTCCTCACCCGGCGTACGGGGCGCCTTGGGGGCACCCTCACCGGAGGGGTCCATTTGGGATTCGACCTGCGAACTCTCACCCTTCACGGGGTCGTCCAGCGGGCCGTTCTGCGCCACCCGCACGGCCCTCCGCGCGGTACGCCGCCCCGCGATCGTGACCGCCGTCGAGCCGACCTCCGCGCCGTGGATCTCGTCCCACGCGCGCCGGTAGGTCTTCTCACTCGGGACGACCTCGCCCAGCGCCGCCGCGAGGTACTCCGCCCGCTCCCACACGCTCTGGTCGCGGTCCGCCCGGGCCGCGTTGACCCGCTTCACCCGGCGGGCCTCAGCCCGAGCGGTACGGGCCTCGGCCCGGCGGGCCCGCCACGGCTTGCGGCCCTCGCGCTTGGCGATCCGGCCATGCTCGTGCAGGTCCCAGATCATCGGACCCGCGATCGAACAGAACGCACCGCCCAGCCCGGTGGCCATCCCGTACGCCGCGCTGCCGTGCAGGTAGTTCACCGACGCGGCGAAGCTCGCGCCGCCTCCGGCAAGGAGCCGGTAGAGCCAGGCCGGCCGGTCGTCGTCGATGGCGGCCTGCGCACCGGCCAGCAGAGCCCAGGCGATCCCCTCGATCACCAGCGGCGCCACGGCCAGGAACGGCGCCTTCTTCGAGTAGAACGCCATGACCTGGAGCGGCAGCGAGACCACCACGCAGACGACCGCGATGCCCAGCGCCGCCCGCTTCCACGTCGTCGCAGACCTCTCAGCGCGGGCCCGGCCGGCTGCCTGCTCCCGGCGGGCGGTCGCCCGCTGCTCCCGGTCGTCCTCGGCCGCCGCCAGCTCCGCCTCGATCTCGCGCTGCGCGCGGGCCGCAGCCTTCTGCGCCGACAGCTCCTGGCGGGCCGCGGCCTCGCGGTTCTTGATGCGGGCGGCCTCGGCCTCCGCCTCCACCACGGAGGCTCGGGCCAGGCCCTCCGCGTACGTCTCGGTCTCGCCCTGCGGGCGGATCTCGGTGACCGTCACCGCGCACCCCCCGCCCGGCGGTACGCGTAGGCGCCCAGCAGCATCCCGACAAGCAGCGGCTGCGCGGCCGCCCACACCGCCACCGCCGCCACCGGCACCAGCACCGCGTGCGGCAGAGCCGGGACCAGGAGCAGCAGCCCGATCAGGACGGCCAGCGCGATCCACCGCTGAGCCGAAGTCATCGACCGCACGGCGGTCAACAGCGTCTTCATGCCGCCACCGCCAACTCGGCCAGCGCCTCCAGCCGCGCGACCGCGACGTCCTCGGCAGCCGGGGCCGCCGGCAGCTTCCGCTCCTCGAACCAGTCCCCGAAGTCCGCCGGCGACTCGGTCGACCGGGCCTGGCGGAAGTGGTCGGCGAGCCGCCGGTTCCCGATCGACACCAGCAGCGCGAAGGCGCCCTCCTGGCGGATCGGGCGGTCCGCGTACGTCCGGAGCAGGGACACGAACGTCTCGGACGCGATGTCCTCGGCCAGGTGCCAGTCACGGCGCCCCAACCGGTTGTACAGGTAGCGGGTCAAGTGCTCGCTGTGCAGCGCGAACACCTCAGCCGGCACGACCGTAGCCGCCCGGGGGGTGTCCTGACCTGCGGGCTCGGGCAGAATGATGCCCACGGTGGTTCCTCCTCGGTGTCTCGAGTCGGGGCCGCCCGCTGCGGGCCCGGGGTCTCATCCCGGCCCGCAGTGCCGTTTCAGGCATGGCGGTAGTGCAAATCCACCTCTCTCCGGGGAGCCATCCCCGTCGATCGGTGGTACACCAGGAAGGTAGACCACCATCGGCCCGTCGCGCTACCAGTAGCGCGAATGAAGCCGTAAAGTACCCTTGTGGGTGTACCGCTGCACCCACCACGACGAGATCAGGGAGGGGAGACCAGATATGGCCGATAACACCGGATATGCACAAATCGCTGCTTACTACCGTCAGCAGATCCAGGACGGAACGCTGAGGCCCGGTGCCACCATGCCGTCACTACGGCAGGTGTGTGACCAGTTCGGCGTGGCACAGACGACGGCCAACAGGGCCTTCAGGAAACTCAAGATGGAGGGCTTGACGCTCCCCCACCCTGGTGTCGGCACCGTGGTGGTGGGCCCTCAAAGCAACAGCATCTCCACGCGCGTACGACTCCACGAGACCACTGGCAGGGCACTCGGCGGCGGGGAGACCTCCACGATCCTCGAAGTGGGGACAACCGGCGCGGAAGACCTCATCGCCGCAAGGCTGGACGTAGTACCAGGGACACCAGTGCACGTGCGCCGGCGAGTGGTCAGCCGCGAAGGTGTACCAGTACACATGAGCAGCTCCTACTACCCCGGCTACGTGATGGCGGTAACCCCCGAGCTTGCTGAACCAGTTTCGACTGGAGGGTCACGTGAGCTCGCCGCCGAACGACTGGGAGTAGCTCAGGAGCAGGTCCTCGAGGAGGTCACCGCACGGCTCGCCACCGAGACGGAGAAGGCAGCACTCGGCTTGACCGCCGGCGACATCATCGTGACCCAGGTAGTGCGAACAGTGACACTCGCCGACGGGCGCGTCGTCGAGGTGGCCGTTAAGGTCACCGGGGGCTCGACCATCCTCCGCTGGACGACCCCCCTCAACGCCTGACCGTAAGACAGAGAGGGCCCGCACCGATCGGTGCGGGCCCTTTCTGCTGCCATGACCTGCCGTGATACTCCTCGCACACGGGGGAGGCGTATCACTCGTGTGACTGGTGCGACCTCGCCTGGCGCAAAATCAGGGCCTTCTGCACCCGGTCCGCTTGGCCGGCCGCAGCCTCCAGTAGCGCGGCGACCACCAGGTGTTTGGGAAGCCGGGTGGTGTGGTGGATGTCGTCGACCGCGGCCTGGAACGTCTCGGCGGCCCCGGTCGACACGTACCAGGAGCGGCGGGTCAGGGCCTTCCTCTGCGCGTCCCGCGCACTCGCCGCTGCCGCCTTCCGGTCCCGCTCGACGGCTTCCCGAGTCACCTCGGGCTCGTCGTCGTCGTCGGCCGGCGGGGCGAACGTCACGGGCCTGACCATCAGGCCACCGCCTTCTCGATAAGGCCAACCTCTGCCGCCAGGTCCGGCACGTCGAGGAAGTCCGTGGGCACCTGACCGTAGGCCCGCTGGTAGGCCACCCGCTTGAACAGCTCGGTGTCGCACAACGGGTACTCACCGCCCAGCTGCTCGCGCGCCTCCTTCGGCAGCGACGTCCGGTGATCCGTGCGGGAGAGCACCACGTACGCCTCGAATCCCCCGACCGTGGAGCCCGCCGCGGCGTTGCCCGCCGACTTCCAGGTGGCCGGCAGCTTCCGCGTCTCGGACGGATCGGCACCCACCGGCACCAGGAGACGGTGGGCGCGGGTCAGCGCGGCCTCGAACACGGCCGGGTTGCCACCGCCGATGTCCGCGAGCACGTGGTCGACCTCCTCCACCGCCCCGTCGATGTACTCATCCACGTCGGCGAAGGGGTGCCGGACCACCTCCAGCCCAGCCGGCCAACCCGGACCGGGCGCCTTCCCCTCCGTCCTCGCCTTCTCCCAGGCCCGCTTCGCGTCCCGCTGCCAGTCGTACGCGGTCTGACTGACCGTGTCTCCGTCGACCACCCGCACGCTCTTCCCCCGCGACGCGACGTAGAACGCCAGCATCATCGCCAGCCTGGTTTTGCCCACCCCGCCCTTGAGCGTCCCCACGACCGTCACCTGTGCGGCCACCACTCCACCTCCACCTGCTCCTGGCGGCCGCCACCACCGACGGCCTGCTCCGCCCAGACCGTACCGTGCGACGCCTCCCCCTCCTCATACACGTCGCACCCGTGCGACACCTCCCCCTCCTCATACGCGTATCACTCAAGGTCAGGCCCGTGCCCCGGCGGCATCCCGCCGGGGTTTACATGGCGGACCGTCACCCGGCCGCGGGTCGTGGGGGCTACGTCCAGGAGGGCTGGCTGCGGGGAGGGGGGTCCGGGCTGGGGCCGTGGCGCCGCCTGGCGGGCCCGTGGAAGGCGGGCGCCGTACCCCCGCCGTCCCGGACGCGCCCGCGCGAGGCGACCGTCCCTACGGCCGTGGCGGGCGGGGAGCTCCTGCTGCCGCGCAGTGGTGCCGGCCGCCGTGGTCGCTCCGCGTCGGCGCGACACCACCGGGGCGCGCGAGCACGTCGAACCGCAAACGCACCAAGCCGTCACTGTGACGGCTTGAAGAGCCAGCGCCTCGACGAGGGCCGGTGGTCAGCTCGGGTTGTTGGCCGGCGCCGCGGACTCGGCGACCGCCAGGCGCTGCTCCATCTCCAGCCGCCGGCGCGCCTCGAACGCGCGCTGCCGGTGGCTGCGCCGGCAGTACAGCCGCGGCGCCCGCGTGCCGAGCTGGTCGACAGCCTCTCCACACCACTCGCACGGCCTGGTCCTCGGGGTGTACGGCAACTCCTCAGTCATCCCCCGACGCTACCAAGCCGTCACCGTGACGGCTTACGGCGTGGTACCTACGGATACCCCGCCCTCGGGCGGGAGGATGAGCCCATGACCGACCACCCGATCCCCGAGCCGACACCCGGCGACACCGCGCGCCTGGACCAGGTGGCCGCGCACTGGCGGCAGCTTCCGCCGGCCGACCGCGCCGCCGTCGAGCAGCTGCGCGCCACACCGTCCGACACCACCGGCGAGGCCGTGATGCGCGCGCTCGCCAACGTCGGCTTCGACACCACGGGGGAGAAGTGACCGGCCCTCGGCGCCGCCTCGGGACCGGCCCGACCACCCCGGCCGCCACCGACCTGGAGGCCACTGGCGCCCACCGGCTGCCCGTGGAACTCGCCCTCCAAGAGGGGCCGCAGGGGCCTCCCGCCACCACGCCGGTCTCCACCGGCAGACGCGCCCTCGGCACCGGACTCACGGCGCACAGCGAGTAGGTTCGCGGTGGGTTTTGCGGCGGGTTTCGCGGGAGGTGTCGCGGCGGGTTTCGTGGGGGGGTTCAGTGCCCGAGTGCAACCCCCGCCGTCGTCGCAGGCCCCCCCCGAGTGCAATCGGGGGGGCCTGCGACACCTCTCCCCACGGGGAAGAGGCTCCACTTCGGAACTTCCGGCCAGGCACCAGCGCGAGCAAGTTATCGGCTTGGATACTCCACTCCACCGGGGGGTGAAGCGGGGCGCGGCGGGAGGCTGCGGCGCGCCTACTTCTTCTTGGGGGTGGTGTCGATGGTGAGGTCTCCGGTGGCAACCTCCTTGAGCCTCTGCATGTCGAGGAAAACGAATTGCCTGTACTCAGTGGCCAAGATGTCAATGCGTCGAAGCCCTCTGAGAACGTTCTCCACGCTGGCCATGCTGAGCATCAAGGCGTCGGCGATGTCCACCTGTGAGGGGCCGACAACAACGGGGCAGGAATGCCAGTCGCCGTTGCTGTCGGGCCAGGTCCTGCTGTCTTCGCCATTGATCTCGAAGAGTTCGATGAGGAGCGAGGCGACACGTTGAGCAGAGCTTTTCCTACACAGCGAGTAAACTCTGTCGTTCGCCTTGAGCTGGGTGGCGAGAGCCTGGGCGAGATTTCGCATAAGGCCGGCTTCCCCTTCGGCAAGCATCCTTATCCGGTCAAGTGGGTAGGCCAGAGTCCAGGTCTCGTGAAGGCATTCGACGACAGAAGGCTGAGGCTCGTCGAGGAAGATGTCTGAGACACCGATGATTGCTCCTCGACCGAAGAACCTGACGGTCGAGGCGTGCGGTGAGAAGGCGTAAGTGATCCGCTCTCGTACCGCTCCGTGAAGGATCAGGTGAACCATCGCACCGGTGCTGTTGATGCCCGCAGTTGGTCTCCACGTCCGAAGCGGCGGCTGATCGACCGTTCAAGGAATTCGTGTCGGACGTGGGAGGGCAGATTCTCGAAGAACGAGAAGCTGTCCATGAAGGAGTCGAACTGGCCGTACGACCGCAGCGGGCGGCGGATCGTCAGCCGGGGCCTGGGCGAAAGTTCCACCGGCTCAGTCACGAGGCGCCACCGAGGTGATGGTCGCGCAGACAGTCACCGGCGCGACGCACGAGGTGACTGCGGTCGGCGGGGGCTGGTCGATGGTGCGCTCGTTGGTCGGGTTGACCGCAGAGATCAGAGTCGCCAGCGCCGTCAGGAGGCTGGCGACGGCCCCGATGACCGCGACCAGGCGTACTGGCGTCGAGGCCAGCTGGTTGATGCAGTACACCACCACCGCCGCCGTGATCGCGAAGATCACGACGGCGGCGATGATGAAGAACGGGAAGTCCCCGTTGCTCATCGTTCGCCTCTTAGTTTTGATTTTTTTTTGGAGGGCCTGGCTGGAAGGGTCCGCTACGACTCCCCCGTCTGCCTTGGTGTTTAGGCAGGAGCGTCGCGTCGAGCCCCGGAGGGTCACGCGTCAACAGCGCGGTTCGTCAAGCTTATCGACCGCAGTGTCGACCAGATGGTCCCGTGGTTCCCCCAGGAGGGTGAGGACGACCTTGGCTGGGCATTCTAACCGCCAGGGGTGGTCAGAAACAGTCGCGCCTGCGCGCGCACCGACTCAACTCCCGATCTTTGGCCATAGCTAGACGGAATGTCAGTGCGCTCAGCTCTCGATAGCTCAAGATCGCGTCTGTTCGACCGGGTTCGGTCGACACCCTCTGTCGGGCGGAGGGAGTATGATAGGTAACCGCGCTGCCCCTATTTTTAGGGGTTCTAGTGCGGCAAGTTGGGGAACTCCCTAGTTCTAAGGAATGACGGACCAGGGAAGAGCCTTAACTTGAGGCCGCTGTCGTTTCGCCTTGGAGGGCCTGGCGACTGGCTTGGGTGATGGGCCTCGGGGTGGTGCCCTGAGGGCCCTCCTCGATCAAGAGGAGCATCGCGCCTAGACGTTGAAGAGTGACCTGCTTCCATCACGGCAGGACCACTGGATCGTCGTTCTGATGGCAGTAGCCACTAACTTGCTCTGGGGCAGAGCTCTCCTGTCGGTCCCGGAGCAACGAGTCGGACGGCACTCAGCCCCAGCTCTTCGAGCGCGGCCTGGAGCCCGTCGAAACCGCCCAGCTCCGCGCTCATGACGATCTCGTAGTCGAGCCGGAGGCGGCAGATGCGGCCCGGTGTCGGCGTCGACGGCCGCGAATCCGGTGCC